>CAZOBP010000050.1:0-17171 GCA_964577995.1 uncultured Anaerolineales bacterium | reverse complement strand
GGGCGGGAGTAGACGAAGAGCATGAACAGGGACACGAAGGTCGCGCACAGGAAGAAGAGGATGTGTCTTCGCGCCTGAGTCCACGAGGGGTGCCGCAGCCGTAGCGGCACAGCCAACGAGACACAGAGAAGCCCGAACTGAAGCCAACTGATGGGGTGCTCCAGCCACACCCCCTGCTCGGGGAAGTAACTGTACAGGAGGTAGGGCGAGAAGAAGTCGGCCATGGTGATCAGTTTGGGGATGTAGTCCGTGGCCCGAGGACCCACCAACCCCAGCCGTGCCCACCTCGATTCCGCGAAGCCCGGGAACCAGTAGAAGGCCGCCAGGCCAAAGGCCAGGACGAGGGCCGCGGCCACCAGGCCCAGCACCTTGAGATCGCGTTCCCTGAGCCAGACAAGCCCGATGTAGGCCACCAGCAGCGGGGCGAAGATGAGCGTCATCAGGTTGTGGGTGACGACCAGCCCCGCCAAGGACAGGGCGCTCCAGGCGACGTAGTGCAGCCGCTTCTCCGTCAGCAGCTTGTAGAAGCACCATAGGATGAGAGGAAAGAGGGGAAAGGAGAGGAACTCCGCCAGCGCGCCGCGGACGTAGGCGTCCGCCAGGTGGTAGGGTAGGTAGACATAAACCAGACCGCCCAGGATGGCTGGGACACGCCCCAGGTGTTCCTTGGCGAAGACGTACATGGTCAATCCGGAGCCCACGAAGCCCAGCGCGTAGGTCAGCTTGATAGCATCTACGTACCCGGTTCCCAAGATGTGGAAGACCTCTCCCACGTAGTAGCTCAGGGGTGCATAGTAGTTGAGTATGGCGTAGCCGTAGCCGAACCCCATGTTGGGCAGCCAGCGGGGGTAGAGGGCGCCTCCCCTGATGCACCAGTCCAGGTCGAGGAGGCGGTACAGGTGATGGAGCCCGTCGTGGGAACTCAGATAGGCTGGCCCCACCAAGGGCCAGAGGACGGGCAGTGAGAGGACGAAAACGAGAATGTAGCCCCAGTCAAACCTGGGTGCTCGGATGAATCTTCTCATCTTGCTGAGGGTTCGCCGCCTTTCGCTGGAGATCGAGCGGTGGCCCCGCCTTTTTCCCGCTGTGGCTGCGGAATTATACCAGACCGGCGGTGCACTCACAAAGCATCACGGTGGGACGTGGAATAGAGGTCAACCCTCTCGGGGGTTCCCCCCACCTAAGGAGGGTGCGCTACACTGGCTCTTGGAGACTCGAGACGCCACGATTGTTGTGCCGTCTGTGCGCGGAGGGCAGGGACACGGTGGCGGCCGCGAGGATACGGGGCGGCTGAGTTGTTCTGCTCCTTGCGGCCGATATCGCCCAAGAAAGCGATCACTCAAGAGGCCTTCCTTCTTCCTGGCACTGACCGGCGAGGCATTGTGCGACGTCGCCAACCCAGGAGGCGGCTACGCCACAGGGTGTCAACCATGTAGCCCACGGGTTTCGCAGGTGCTTGACATGAATGGCTATTCGAGGTATAATGAGAGATGGCGAAGGTATCGAGCGCCCGGATTGTCTGCAGCGTACGGCTGGCTGGACTATTCCGGAACGGTTTACTCCATACACTTCCCACCGACCTCGTCAGCAACGGTGATGGCGAAATCGGTTTTCCGGGGCGAGAGCAGTGAGGACAGGAAAGGGGGTGATCGAGGGCGACACATAGCTATCTCAATTGGCCTGCCAAGGTCAAAGGTGCGGTTCAACGACATGTGTTGAACTCCCGCTGTCAAACGGGAAAAGGAGGCCGAGGAGATGAATTCGATCTTTGTGCTGATACTGGGAGCTTTGGTGATCGGCGTTGGCTATGGTTGGTATGCACGGCGCATTGACCGGGGTATCGTCCAGCCTGACGCGGACAGGGCTTGCCCGTCCAAGATGTACATGGATGGGGTGGACTTCGCGCCCGCCAGCCGCAATGTGCTGTTTGGCTACCAGTTCAAGTCCGTCGCCGCTCTGGCCCCGCTCACCGGGCCCATAGTCGCCCTGGAGTGGGGCTGGCTGCCGGCGCTCGTATGGATCCTGGGGGGCGTGTTCCTCATCGGCTGGGTGCAAGACTACGGCACGATGATCATGGGCGTGCGCCGCGATGGGGAGACCATGAGCGCTCTGAGCTACAAACTCATCTCGCCCCGCGCGCGCAACATCCTCATGGTCTTCATCTACTTCTACCTGTTGCTGATCATGGGGGCCTTCGGCAACGCAGTGGGGAAGGTGCTGATGGTCAACCCGAAGGTGCCCTTCGGGATGATCGCTCTGGTTGTGATGGGTGTGTTGGCCGGCCAGATGACCTACAAGTGGAAGCAGAACATCATGCTCACCACGGTCGTCACCGTCGTGCTGACCTTCGTCGGGATTTGGCTGGGCACGCTGCCGGCCGTGTCTGGCATCTTCACGGCGCTCTACGGGGGTGCGGAGTCGCCCGTCATCCTTCTGGGCAATACCCAGGCCCAGATACTCGGGACCCTGCTCATGATCGTGTTCTGCTACCTGGGCGCGGTGCTGCCCATCTGGTCCTTCGCCCAGCCGGTCAACTACGTGTCCTTCTGGATCGTCACGCTGGGGATGGTAGGCGGTATGGTCGGCCTGGTGATCTGGCATCCGGGGATGGCAGATTTTCCGGCCTTCACTCAGTTCTCTACCGCCATCGGGCCGTTGTGGCCCATGCTCTTTGTCACCATCGCCTGCGGTGCGATCTCCGGCTGGCATAGCCTGGTGTCCACCTCTGGCACGGCTCGCCAACTGGAGTGTGAGACCGATGCGCTGCCGGTGGGCGGCGGGGCCATGTTCCTGGAAGCGGCATTCGCGGTGATGGCCTTCCTGACCGCCACGGTCGCCTTTGGCAGCTACCAGGGATTCCTGGACGCCGGTGGCTCAGGTGCGGCGCTGGGGGTCTTCGCCGGCGGGTTGGCCAGTTTCCTAAGCCATATCGGCGTCCCTACGGCGTTTGGCACGGCCTACGGCTCGGTCTTCCTGGTGATCATGGCTATCACCATCATGCAGCTGGTGGTGCGCTTCATGAGAGTGGCCAGCTCCGAAATGCTTGGTGACTCGATACCGGTGATGAAGAACGTGCACGTGGGAAGTATCGTGGCGCTGGCCCTGACGCTTCTCTTCGTGTGGGTCATCCCCTGGCTGACCATCTGGGTGGCCTTCGGAGCTTCTAACCAGTTGATGGCTGGTCTGGCCCTGATGCTGGTCTCGCTGTGGCTGATGTCGGAGGGCAGAAAGCACGCCTGGGCGTTGTATCCCGCGATCTTCATGATCGTCACTACCATCGCCGCGCTGGCCTATGTCGCGTATACCAACCTCGTCAAACTGCCGGCCGCCCTGGCCGCTGGCAATGTCCAGGGGGCCTTAGCCACCGGCCTCATCGGGATCATCTGCCTGGTCCTGGTGGTGGCGGCACTGGTGCTGATTGTGGATGGCTGGCAGGCTATCCAGCGGGCGCGGAAGGAGGCGCCGGTCGAAGCCTAGCGGGCGTGAGCTCGAACCGGATGGCGGGAGAGCCGGATCCGGCTCTCCCGCTTCTGCGCACCTGATCGGGTTGGCTGAACCTCGGAAGAGAGTCAGGAGAGGGGGCGGCGTGAGAGTGGCGGCAAGAGTGCCGAAACTCGGTCGCTTGCGGAAAGTGGCACGTGCCTGTTGTGAGATCATCTACGGGATGACCATCTACGACATGGTGCGCGACCTCAAACGGGCCCGGGCCAGGTCGGAGCACCTGTTCATCTTGATCGTGTTCGGTGACCTGCTGGGTGTGCCCATATTGCCTCCTTACTATTCGTTGCGGCTCCTGCCTTACATCGTGCCCTCCCTGGATATGTGGAGACGCAGCATGTTGAGGGAGAAAGACCTTACAGATCAAATCGGTTGACGGGTCAATGAGAGGACTGAGTAACAGTAGGAGATAGCCAAGTGACAGAAGAGAAGAAAGCCAGTGGGTTGAGGAAATTGGGGCTGAGTGCTCGAGACTTCCTGTACGGCATGGCCGGCCACGATATGACCCGCTTCGCCCTCAAGACGCGGGGCAGCATGGAACACCTATTCATCCTCATCACCATGGGCGACCTGCTGGGAGTGCCCATCTTGCCGCCTTATTACTCACTGCGGCTCCTCCCCTATGTAGTGCCCCAGATCTCAACCTGGAAGCGCCGCATGTTGAAGGAGCGTGACCTGACAGACGCTTTGGCCTAGAGGCCAGATGCAGGTGGCCAAGCGCGCAGAAGCGGGCGCCCCGCATTTGCGTCTGCGTGCGCACAAAAGGAGGTGATTGTCATTTCTCTAGCAAGAATTTTTGAGGAACATCCCGACCGCCGGTACATCATGTTCGGCGGCAAAGGGGGATTAGGCAAGACCACTTTCTCGGCCGCGACAGCCTACTGGCTGGCCAAACAGGGCCACAAGGTGTTGGTGTTCTCCGTGGATCCCCAGGCTTCCCTGACCGACATCTTCGAGCAGGACATTTTCGGGAAGGGGGCGGTGGAGATCATACCCAACCTCTATGCCCAGGAGATCGACGCCGATCAGCGGATCAAAGAGTACCAGGAGGAAATCCGGCAGAAGATCTTCGATATGTACGGCCTGGATGAGATCCCCGAGGAGATCGAAAGCTACATTCAGGCCGCGGCGGCCGAGCCCGCGATGGAGGAGAGCGCCATCTTTGACAAGGTGGTGGACATCGTGGTCGGAGGCGAATACGACTACTACATCTACGACTTGGTCCCTTTGGGCCACGCCCTGTACTATTTGAGCATGGCCAGCGTTTACGACGATTGGATAGACAAGATCACCGGGCTGCGTCAGGAGATGGAAGAGTATGAGCAGGTGGCAGCCGTGGTCCAACGGGACAAGGAGTTCGAGGAGGACCTGATCCTCAAGGAACTGCAAGAGATCAAATACCGGATCAACACGTCGTCGAGCATCCTGACCGACAGGGAGAAGACCGCCTTCTACTTCGTCATTATCCCCGAGGAGATGGCGATCCTTGACACGCAGAAGGCGGCCACACTCTTCGCCAAATTCCAGGTGCCTTTGTGCGGATACGTGGTCAACCGTGTTCTCCCTCTGGAGTTAGCGACGCAGAACATCCCTGATTACCTGCGCCATCGCCTGGAGATGCAGGAAGGCGCCCTGAGGAGAATAGACGAGCAGTTCGGCGGCGAGGTGCTGGCTCACATCCCCGAGTTCGAGCGAGACATAACCGGCCTGGAGATGATCGAGAGGATGGCTGAGGCGATGTTCGGAGGGGCCCGATGATCGAAAAGACAATGCGGCAGTTCCTAGCTGAGAACCTGGACATGAAATACGTCTTCTTCGGAGGCAAGGGTGGGGTTGGCAAGACGGTACTGGCTGGGGCCGCGGCCCTGTGGTTCGCCCGTCAGGGTCGGCGCACGCTTCTGGCCTCGACCAACCCGGTGCACAGCCTGACCAGCATGCTGGATCAAGACGTCTTCGGCGCCGCTACCTTGGTGAGGGGGGTGGACAACCTCTACGCCTATGAGATCGATACCAAGGACACCATCGAGAAGTCCAAGGTTGAGATCCGCGACAAGATCAGCTGGTTCCTTAGGTTCGCCGACGTCAAGACCAAGGCCGACGAGTTCGTCGAGTCAGCCACGATGAACCCGGCCTTCGAGGAGTCGGCCATGTTCGAGAACATGATTGATCTCATGTTCGAGGACGAGTACGAGACCTACGTCTTTGACACCGCACCGACAGCCAATGCGCGACGCCTCCTGGGCATG
Organism: uncultured Anaerolineales bacterium; assembly: GCA_964577995.1. Classification (GTDB taxonomy): domain Bacteria; phylum Chloroflexota; class Anaerolineae; order UBA7937; family B3-Chlor; genus JAUVXJ01. Next base: position 11,427 of record CAZOBP010000050.1, on the reverse strand, counting down.
TCCAGCGTCTACTCGATGTGGGTCAACAAGATGCTGAAGAGCCGCGAGGAGGCCACAAGCCTCAGGGAGTTGCTCTCGTACAGCAAGAAGAAGCAAAAAGACCCGCTTCTCGAGTATCTCCTGCAATTCCGCGAGCGCATGGGGCGAGCGAAGGACCTCTTGACGGATGAGGCAAAGACGGCCTTCTTCTTTGTGACCTTGCCCGAAGCCTTGCCCATCGCGGTCATCAAGCGTTTCATCGAGTGGTTCCGTGATTTCGGCATCCCTGTGGGTGGAGTGGTGGTGAACATGAAGATCGAGGAGGATGCGGTTGGAGAGGAGGCTCCGGACTTCGTGAAGAACCGCTTGAAGATGCAGCAAGGGTACATGGAAGGAATTTGGAGCAGCTTCCCAGACGTGCGGGCGGTTGTGCCCCTGTTTGAGACCGAAGTGCGGGGCGTCGAAATGCTGGGCCGCACGGCTGAGGCTATGTTTCGCTGAGAGGGGACCTGTTTCGCTAGGAGAGCCCCTGCGACCCCCCACGGGACCTCACGGGCCGGACTTTGAGGACAGGCTATGAATCCCCATTTGGTCATCGTTTTGGCCGCATTGCTGTTCATTCTGGTCGCTGGTGGTCTGTCTTTGCTGAGAAGAGAGCTGCCTTCGGGTCGACTCGCGGTGGAGGTGTTGGCTCTCACCGGTCTGAGCATCGGGATCTCCATAGTCACCGGCGCCAGCCTGAACCCCATCTTCTTCTTCATCTTTCTGTATCTGATCACCATGCGCTGCCGGGTGTTGATTGACCTGGGGAATTTGCTTTCTTCCTGGGGATACCATAAAGCGGCCCTGTCCGCCTATCGACTGTCTATGCGCTTGGAACCCGATCTCAGCACCCGCATTACCGCTCTGGTCAGCTATGCCGCCGTGCTGGTCCGTGTGGGGGCCCTGGAGGAGGCCATCCGCATTCTGGAGGAAGTGCTGGAAAAGCATGGCGAAGGCTTGCATCCGAAGCACCATTCCGCCTGTCACTATAACCTGGGCGTGGCCTACATGAGACTGGGCAGGGAAAGCCGGGCGGTACGCGAGTTCAACGACACCATCGACTCCTGGCCGCTGTCTCTTTACGCCACGGGAGCCAGCGCAGCTCTGGAAAGGAGGCGATCCACCGGCCGTCTGATGACCGAAAAGGCAGCCGAAGGTGAAGAGCAGGACAAGACGGACGGCGAGGGTGCTTTTTGAAGGCCTCTAGCTATCTCAACGAGCACCGCCGGCCACAGTCTGGGCCAGGTCCCGCAGAGCGGAGAGAAGAAGGAGCGCTGACTGTTCATCCAGATCAGCCAAAGAAAGGTTTACCAGAAGGTGAGGTGCCTTCTTGCTGAGCGATAACCTCAACAGGCGAGGGCGGAGATCTTCCACTAGAGGAGAGATGGCCTCAGCTAGCTTCTTACCTTGCTTGCCCCGGGAGGCTATTATCAGGCCACTGTCCGTCTCCTGACTGGTCCAAGTCTTCTCATTCAGTTCCTTCAGCAATGGTTTCGCATAACTTCCTCCCTTGGTTGTCACCTCGACCTCACCTCGTGGCGAGGCTCGCAGAGTACCGTTGAGAACGAAGTAGTCTGCCCCGCCCCGCAGATAATTGAGTATCCACAGCAGAAGTACTTCCCTGGGCTCCAGGAGGACAGTGGTTTCTATGCTCTTGAAGGGCGCCTGAGCGTCGTGGATGTTCACCTGGAAGCCTGACAGGCCCAGACGGCTGGCGGTGATCTGACCGCCGCTGGCCCGTAGACCCCGGATGATCCATTCCAGCAGGCGTCTTCCATGCCTGCGGTTCAATTGCCATCCAATGACGAACCAGACCGTGAGTAGCACGCAGAGAGCGATTACGACCTGGGTTGCGAGATCAGGCATGGGTCTCACCTGCTCCTTTGCGACGTAGTTCCTTGGCGAGGGAGGAAACCTGGCTCTGTCCTAGTCTAGCGGAACGCCTGCTCGCTGTCAACTCTGCCGTGAGTCCGGTTAGGATTGGGCACGGAAGTGCACAGTGGTCCATGGTCGCCCCGGGCATTCGGCTGGGGGGGCAACATCCGCGTGGGGTTGGAGGACAAGATCCATATTCGGCGGGGAGTCCTGGCGGAGAGCAATGCACGGTTGGTGGAGAGAGCAGTAGACATGACCCGGCTGCTCGGGCGCGAGCCCGCGACCCCGAAGGAGGCTCTCCAGATGCTGGGGACAGGTCACTGGGCGGCGGCGTGGAGCACGGCACGAGGCCTGTCCCTGGAGCCTGATTCTGGGCGTTCCACCTATCGCCTGGTTCGAGTCCATTCTATGTCGCTCGCGGAGGGCTGAAGATGTCCGGTCGGGTGAGTTTTGGCCCCAAGGAAGTGCTAGAGCGGTTGTTTGGCGCCAGCAAGTACGTGATCGGCATGATCCACCTGCTCCCATTGCCAGGGTCTCCACGGTGGGCAGGGGCCATAGAGCACGTGCTAGAGAGGGCCGTCGCCGATGCGCAGGCTCTGGAAAGCGGCGGGGTGCATGGGTTGCTCGTGGAGAACTTCGGCGACGTCCCATTCTGCAAGGGGCGGGTGGAGGCCCACACCGTCGCTGCCATGACGCTGGCGGTGGCCGCGGTGAGAGAGTCCGTGGGTCTGCCTGTGGGAGTCAATGTGCTCCGGAACGACGCCAGGTCGGCCATAGCCATCGCATCCGTCACCGGCGCCAGCTTCATCAGGGTGAATGTTCATACCGGCGCCATGGTCACCGATCAGGGTCTGATCGAAGGCAGCGCCTATGAGACGATGGGATACCGGAGGGAACTTGGCGCGGACGTGAAGATCTTCGCCGACGTGTTGGTGAAGCATGCCGTACCGTTGGGCAGTCCGAGGATCGAGCAGGCAGCGAGGGATACCGCCTACCGGGGACTGGCCGATGCCCTCATCGTCACCGGCTCAGGGACCGGCGAGTCCACAGAGATGGAGGACGTGGAAAGAGCAAAGGAGGCGGTTCCTGACTTCCCGGTGCTGGTGGGGAGCGGCGTGTTTCAGGGAAACGCCGGGGAGCTGCTGTCTGTGGCAGACGGAGTGATCGTAGGAACCAGTCTCAAAGAGGACGGAATCGTCACCAACCCTGTTGACCGGGCCAGGGTGGCGACACTGATGGCCGTGGTGCAAAAGCTGCGCTAGCCCGGCCCGCATTAGCTGTCCATACGGACAAGCCCTGGGAAGAGCGTCCATGCCTCACGTAGTGACCCTTGGCGACATCAACGTAGACGTCCTCGCTCGCGTTCCCTTCTATCCACCTCCGGGAGGCGACAGTCTGGCCGAGGGAGTGGATCTGCGCGCTGGGGGCTCCGCTGCCAACACCGCCGTGGTTCTGAGCAAATTCGGACTGGAGGCCAGCATCCTCCCACGCGTCGGCCAGGACCCCCTGGCGGAGCACGCTCTCTCCGACCTGCGACAGGCAGGGGTGGACCTGTCTTTCGTGCAACGAGACGCGGAGGCCAAAACCGGGCTGATCTTCGCTGCCGTGACACCCGACGGCGAGCGTACCTTCTTCAGTTGCCGCGGCGCGAACGCGAACACTGCCCTCGACTCAGGCGCCGAACGACGGATCCGTGAGCCCCAGGTGTTGCACGTCTCCGGCTATGCTCTGGTGGAGAATCCGCAGAGAGATGCTGCGCTCCGAGCTATCGAGGTGGCGCATCGATCTGCCGTGGCCGTCTCGGTAGACCTGGGTGTGGAGGTGATGACCACAAGCCGGGATGAGATAGTCGAGGTGCTGTCCGTACTCTCCATGGTTTTTCCGAACCGCGCCGTTGCCCAGTGGCTGACCGGCAAGGACAGCGCTCGTGAGTCGGTGGAGGGCTTGCTGGGCCTCGGGCCTGAGCTGGTGGGGCTCAAGCTGCGCGAGAAGGGGTGCCTCATCGGCTCGGCTGAGGGTGTCTTTTGCGTGCCGGCCTTTCAGGTAGAGCCGGTCGATGACACCGGGGCTGGCGATAGCTTCGATGCGGGATTGATCCTGGAACGGGTGGCAGGCCTGGGTTTGAGGGAGTCTGCTCTTCTCGGCAACGCCCTCGGCGCGCTAGCCACGACGGTGACCGGGGCTGGAGGCTCCCTCCCTGGCTCCGATGAGGCTCTGTCCTTCCTCGAGCAGCGACGGAAAGACGCTGGGTGGCAGGATTGGGGCGAAGAACTGGGGAGGGTGTGTGAGTATCTGGGGAAGACAGCGTGAGGGAAGCTTCGCGCCAGGGCGCCAGTTGCAGGATCGTTCTGCTGGGCACGGGCACGCCCAACGCTGAGTCGGATCGGTCAGGTCCCTCGGTGGCGATCATCGTGGGCGATACGCCCTACATCGTGGACTGCGGACCTGGAGTGGTGCGGCGGGCAACGGCGGCTCGGGAGATGGGCACAGAGGCGCTGGAGCCGAAGAAGCTGACGCGGCTCTTTCTCACCCACCTCCACTCGGATCACACCGCGGGCTACCCTGACCTCATCCTCACCCCCTGGGTGCTGGACCGGGCGGAGCCTTTGGTGGTGTATGGCCCGCCGGGCACTCGAGCCATGACCGAGCACATCCTGGCCGCCTATTCCGAGGATATCAAGGACCGTGTCTCAGGGTTGGAGCCCATCGAGCGAGAGGGCTATCTGGTCCAGGCGCACGAGATCGAGGCGGGAGTGGTCTACGAGGACTCCAAGGTCAGTGTGGAAGCCTTCACTGTGGTTCACGGCGCGCTGCCTTCCTTTGGCTACAAGTTCCAGACCGCGGACCGAACCATCGTTTTCTCCGGCGACACAGCGCCCACGGAGGCCATAGTGGAGGCTGCCCGCGGCTGCGACGTGCTGATCCACGAGGTTTACTCGGCGAGCGGGTTCGAGCGCCTTCCCCCAGCCTGGCGCCGGTACCACTCCCACATGCATACCTCAACCCGGGAACTGGCGGAGATCGCCTCCAAGGCTAGGCCAGGGCTGCTGATCCTCTACCACCAGCTCTTCTGGGGCGCCAGCGAGGAGGAACTGGTTGCAGAGATCAAGAGCGGCTACGACGGAGAGGTCGTGTCCGGGAAGGATCTCGACGTCTACTGAGTCCCCATGCTGTGCCATTCCCTTGCTCACAACATGTGAGGGGGCCTCGATCTCTTGCCCGCATGGTCTCGTTCCCGCGCATCGCCGTCCGAGGCCGAGGCAGCCACGGGATACGAATCGGAGCGCCCCGGCCTCGCTGTCACGCGCAACATACCTCTGAGCGTCGCGCAGATCTTGACATAACGGCATTACCCCAGGTTTTTGCTGCTATTTAAGAAAATTAGATATTGACAAACAGCCGGCAAAGTAGTAGAATGGAAGTTGGTCATGGAGACGACGGTTGGGGTCATCGGTCAGAGGATAAAGGAGCTCCGGCTGGAGAGACGGCTTACTCTGGGGAAGTTGGCTGAGAGCACCGGCTGTAGCGCGGGGTTCCTGTCGCAGTTGGAGAGAAACCGGGCTGCTCCCTCCATCTCCATGCTCTATTCCATCGCCAGCGCTCTGGATGTTCCTATCACCCATTTCTTCCCCGAGGTCGTCCACCCCACTAAGGTCGTGCGGGCGGACCAACGCGAGACCTTTCGCTTCGAAGGCTCTCCCATCACCTACTCTCTCCTCACGACCCAGCTACCTGATCGGGTCATGGAGTCGCTGATTGTGATCATCGAGCCACAGGATGGCTCCCTCCCTGCGGATGAGTATCGTGCCCACCCTGGCGAGGAGTTCGGCTACGTCCTGGATGGCACACTCAGACTCTGGATAGGGGATGAACGTTACGATCTCTCTCCCGGGGACAGCATACACTTTCTGGCTACGGTCAAGCATCGCCTGGAGAACCCAGGCACGAAGCGGGTCACGGCTTTGTGGGTGCTGACGCCTCCAGTCTTCTAGTCTGCCCGCGGGGGTGACCATCTAGAGGCTTTGCATGAGTCCCCTCGGGCTGACGCTTCGTCGGGAAGCTGGCAAAGGTGTCGCTGGTAGGCGGGTTCGAGAATGGTAGCGGAGCGGGGACTTGTGGAAGAGGCGGAGAGCGGGGCAGAGAGCCTGGGGAGCCGATTGAGGGCTCTCCGCACCGAACACGGGATCACGCTGGCCCAACTGGGCAGGATGGTGGGCCTTTCGGCCAGCTACCTATCTCAGATCGAGAGGAATAGGGCCAAGCCTTCGCTGACCACTCTTCATTCTGTAGCCGAGACCTTGGGAGTGGAACTGAGATCGTTCTTCGAGCATCCCACTCCCGTCTGGCAGGTGGTGAGGAAGGGCCACGGCGAGGAGTTCGCCGATCAGAAGGCGGAAGTGACCTACGAGGTGCTCTCTTCGGGCGCGGTGAGGGGCAAGTTCGAGCCGTGTAGAGTCACCTGCTGGCCGGGCATGAGGACTGAGGAGGAGACCCATCCAGGAGAGGAATTCGTTTTCATTGCGAAGGGCCAGCTCGAGATCAGGGTGGGGGAGGAGGTTTGGGCGCTAAACGCTGGTGATAGCATCCATTACCAAGGAAGTCAGCCCCACTCCTGGCACAATCAATCGGGAGAGGAATGCATCTTGATATGGGCCGTGTCTCCTCCCTTTTTCGCCTCCAGGGAAAGGGCGCAGGCGGGCCGACGTTGAGGACCTAGAGATGGGAACGGAGAGCAGGGGAGAGTATCGGCGTCTGGAGTTGGCTGCGGCGGCCAGGAAGCTGCTCCACGAGGCCATGCCCGTGAAGCCAGGCGAGCAGGTGGTGATCACCGCCGACACGTCTAGTGACGAGCGGGTGGTGTGGGCCACGGCGCAAGCCGCCTACGCCCTGGGGGCGACGCCCAGCATTATGTGGTATGAGACCCTGCCCAACCCTTGCCTGAGCCCGCCGCCGCCGGTGGCACGAGCGTTGAAAGAGGCCGACGTATGGATAGAGTATTCTGTGGCCTACACCCTGTACAGCGATGCCCATCAGGACGCAGTGGCCGCGGGTTGCCGGTACTTCTGCCTGTCCGGCATGGACGTGGACATGATGGTGCGGACCATCGGCGAGGTGAACTACCCTGTTCTGGAGCGAATGGCGTCAGCGCTCTATGAGCTCTCCCACGAGGCGAGGGAGATCCGGATCACCAGCCCAGCCGGGACCGATCTGGTGGTGGAACCCGATCCCCAAGCGCCATCCACCTTCACCCAGATGGGAGCGGGAGAGGGCGGAGGTTACTCTCAGATGTTGGCTGGCCAATCCTGGTTCGAGGAGCTGGCTGATACCTTTCACGGAACCCTGGTCTTCGATGGTGCGATATGGCCCCCTGCGGAACTAGGGTTGCTGAGGCATCCGGTCGAGATCACCATAGACAAGGGGCGCATCGTGGGGATCGAGGGAGGCGCAGAGGCGAGGACCTTTGAGCGGTGGCTGGACGGCTTTGATGATCCATCGATGTACCTGGTGGACCACGCCTGTTACGGTTTCAACCCGGGGGTGAGGCGGCTGACGGGAAACATCCTGGAGGATGAGAGGCTTTTCGGCTGCATGCAGTTCGGAATAGGGCGGGCCCGCCTGGGGGCGCCCAGCCACACCGACGGCATCGTGACCAGTCCCTCGGTCTGGGCGGGGAAGGTGCAATTGGAGGGCGAAGGGGTCTATGTGCATCCCCGGTTGGTTGAGTTGTGTCAACAGATGGAGGTTTCTGGATATTGAGAGAAAGGGGGTGACGTAGAGGAGAGGTTCTTCGGCTGCCTAGTCTTAGAGTGCTGAGCTAAAGGAGGAGAAATGTTTGCGAAACGCTGCTTGTGGATCACCTTGAGCCTTCTAGTGGTGGTGGCTCTCGTGCTGCCCGGTTGCGCGGCCCCCACTGCCACTCCGCCGCCTGAGGAGGGCACTCCGGCCCCGCCGCCCGAGGCCACCGCCACTCCACCACCACCGGAAGCAACTACGCCTCCGCCACCCGAGAAGATGGTTTTCAGGGCCACCTTTGCCTGGCCCACATACATCGATCCCGCGGTGGGGTCTGACTTCTCCAGTACCTCATCCCTGGTCAATCTGTATGACACCCTCGTCTTCCCCAATACCGAGGGCGGGGTCGATCCCCACGTGGCGGAGAGCTGGGACGTCTCAGATGATGGCCTCACCTGGACCTTCCATCTGAAGGAGGGCATCACGTTCCACAACGGGAGCGAACTGACGGCCAGCGACGTCGCTTTCAGCATGAGCCGCATGCTGGAGATCGGTGAAGGGCTCGCCTACGTGTTCCTGGGTACCGTGGAGAGCGCCACCGCCATCGATGACTACACCGTCGAGTTCAAACTCGCCCAGCCGAGCGGTCTCTTCCTCATCAGCCTGATCCGACTGTACATTCTGGACGAGGAAGAGGTGATGGCCAACATCGTCACCCCAGGACCATACGGCGACAATGGAGACTACGGCAAGGAGTACTTGCTGACTCACGACGCCGGCTCGGGACCCTACATGGTCGAGGAATTCCCACTGGAAGAGTACCTCCTGATGGAGAAGTATGACGACTGGTTCGGAGAGTTCGGTGAGAATGCGCCCGACGTGGTCAGGTTCATCGCCACCACGGAGGCAGCCACCGTCCGCACCATGATGTCGCGGCAGGAGTTGGAGATCACCGACCAGTGGCAGACCGTTGAGGCGCTGGAGGCGCTCGACGAGATCGAGGGGGTCGACATCGTCGCCTTCCCAGTCCTCACCGAGTTTTACTACATGGTCCACACCCGGAAGCCGCCTACAGATGATATCCACTTCCGACGAGCGATAGCCTACGCTTTTGACTACCAGGCCGCTGTAGGTCTGGAGTGGCCTGGGACGAAACAATCTGAAGGACCTGTCCCGGCCATCTGTGCCGGACACAACCCGGACGTCTTCGTTTTCGAGCGAGATCTCGAGAAGGCTCGAGAGGAACTGGCCCAGTCCAAGTACGCGGATCAATTGGATCAGTATCCTGTGGACGTCCACTGGTGCACCGAGGTGCCGGCGGAGGAGAAATTCGCCCTCCTCTTCCAGGCCAACATGGCCGATATCGGCATCAAAGTCAACATCGTCTCTACACCCTGGATGTCCATGGTGGAGGAGGGAGGCTCGGAAGAGTCCAGCCCTCACATCCAGACGACCTACGTCTCGGCCGACTTCCCGGAGGCAGGATCCCTGCTGAAGGTGCGGTACCACTCCGATGCGGCCCCCACGTGGTCGCAGAACGAGTGGCTTTTGGACGCGGACTTGGACCAGAGGATCGATGATGCCCTGGCGACCGTGGATGAGGACGAGAGATACGCCAAGTACCGGGAGTTGCAGGAAGACATTGTCGAGCTCTGCCCGTCGCTCTTCCTGTACGACCAAGTCCAGAAGCACGCTGTCCAGTCCTACGTCGATTGGCCTCCCGCGCGTGGCGAGGTGATCCCGGTGATGGGCTACACCATGTTCGCGCCCATAATCGGGGTCACAGGGCCGTAGCCTCTTGGCAGGCGCGCCTGCATCGAGCCCCTGAGGGGACCAGTAGGTCCCCTCAGGGGCTTCGATTGGACTGTTGAGCGAGGACAAGATGAGCTTTGCCGCCTTCCTTGGTCGTCGTGCCGCTCACTCCATCTTTGTGTTGCTGGGTCTATCCATACTGATCTTCATCATCGCCCGAATCATGCCCGGCGATCCGGCGCGCATGGCTGTGGGGGCCAGGGCCCCGCAATGGGTCGTGGACAACCTGCGCGAGCAGATGCATCTGACTGAGCCTCTGTATATGCAGTACGTGTATTGGCTGCGCGATGCCCTGAGGGGCGATTTCGGTATCTCCCTGGTGACGCGACGTCCTGTAGCGGCCGACATCAAGGAGTTCTTCCCAGCCACGCTGGAACTGGCCCTCTTCGCGGGAATCATCAATGGCGCGGGAGGTATCATGCTGGGGGCCATCTCTGCCTGGCAAAAGGACAGGTGGGTGGATAACGTGGTCCGGGTCATCTCTTACCTGGGTGTGGTGACCCCATCTTTCGTCTTCGCCATCCTCTTTCTGCTGCTTTTCGGCATGACCTTGAATTGGGCGCCAACCATGGGCAGGCTCAGCCAGGAGATAACCAGACCGGCTACCGTCACTGGCCTGCTGACCATCGATTCCCTCCTGGCCCGCAACCCCGCCGCCTTCTTCGACTCTATATGGCACCTCATCCTTCCCGCGGTGGCACTGGCCCTGGGAGGCATGTCGCAGGAGGCGCGCATCACCCGTTCCACAATGGCTGATAATCTGAGCAAGGACTACATCGCCTCAGCACGCGCGCTTGGCATCCCCGGCAGCGTGATCATGAGGAGCTTTCTGCTCAAGCCCTCGCTGATCCCTACTGTCTCCATCCTGGGGCTTGACTTCGCAGCCACTCTGGGCAATGCCTTCCTGGTGGAATTGATCTTCGTCTGGCCCGGGATGTCTCGGTACGGCATCAATGCCATGCTGCGCAAGGACCTGAACGCCATATCCGCCGTCATCCTTGTTCTGGGAGTGGTGTTCATTCTCACCAACATTGCGGTCGATATCATCGTAGCCAGGTTGGATCCCCGGATCCAACTGGGAGGTGGAAGGAGCGAATAGCAGGATGGTATCTGCGAGATTCCTGGCCTCGGCCCCAAGGACGGAGAACCTACGGCGCAGCTGGTACAAGTTCTCCCGCAATCGACTCTCCATCGTGGGGCTGTGCACAGTCTTGCTGGTGACTTTCCTGGCTGTATTTGCCCCTCTGGTAGCCCCCTATCCGCAGCATGCCAGCGCCTTCGTCGATTTCGCCAACGCCAGCCGCGCTCCCTGCCCGAGCTATCCCTTCGGCACGGACGTGGTGGGTCGAGATATCATGAGCCGGATCTTCTTTGGCTTCCGCTTCTCATTGGTGATGGGCGTGGTGGTTCTCAGCCTAGTTGTGCCTCCAGGGGTGATCCTGGGACTGGTGGCGGGCTACTACCAGGGGACCTGGCTGGATACGGTGATCATGCGCACCACGGATATCTTCTTGGCTGTGCCGCCATTGGTCCTAGCCCTGGCTATCTGTTCCGTGCTGACCCCTAACCTGTTCAACGCTATGCTCGCCGTCTCTCTCATGTGGTGGCCGTGGTACTGCCGCCTGGTCTATGGGTTGGCGTCTACGCTGCGGAGCGAGTTCTTCGTGGTCTCGGCTGAACTCATCGGAGCCAGCAAGTTCCATATCCTTTTCCGGGAGATCCTCTCCAATTGCGTCTCGCCCATCTTCACCAAGATCAGCCTGGACATGGGTTGGGTGATCCTCATCGGCGCCTCGCTCAGTTTCGTCGGGCTCGGCGCACAACCACCCACGCCCGACCTGGGAACGATGGTGGCCGACGGGTCCAAGTACCTTCCGGACCAGTGGTGGATCGCGGTCTTCCCCGCCCTGGCCATCGTGCTGGTCGTTCTAGGCTTCAACCTGCTAGGCGATGGCCTGCGTGATATGCTCGGCGCTGAGGAGGTAT
>CAZOBP010000049.1:0-17463 GCA_964577995.1 uncultured Anaerolineales bacterium | reverse complement strand
CTGATGGTGGATCGATCAGGTCCGGTGGCGAACCTTTCATGATCTCGAACTCCTGATCGAGGAGCTTGATGTTGGGGATAGACTTGAGCAGGCCCTGGGTGTAGGGATGCAGTGGTTCGGCAAAAAGATCAAGAGCATCGGCTATCTCGACGATCTTGGCCGCGTACATCACGGCAACACGATCCACCAATTCGGCGACGATGCCCATGTTGTGGGTTATCAACAGGAGGGTCAAGTCATACGCTGACTTCAACTCTTTGAGCAAGTCCAGTATCTGGGCCTCCACAATCACATCCAGTGAAGTAGTGGGCTCGTCAGCGACGATGAGATCTGAACCCAGGGCGAGAGCCAGGGAAATCATGATGCGCTGCCTCATGCCGCCGCTGAACTGGTGCGGATAGTCAGTGAGCCGGCTGGGGGATATGCCGAGCCGGTCCACCAATTCCTCAGCTCGTTTCCAGGCCTCTTCCTTGCTGACGGCCTCGTGGGTGGTGATGGTCTCCGCCAGATGGTCGCCGATCTTCTGAAGGGGGTTGAGGGAGGTCATCGGATCCTGGAAGACCATCGAGATCCTCTTGCCGCGTATGTGCCTCATCGACTCATCATCTTTGTCAAGCAGCTCCTCGCCGTCGAACATGATACTGCCGCCCACTATTCGGCCCGGCGAGGGGATGAGCCGTAGGAGGCTGAAACCTAGCGTGGACTTGCCGCACCCTGACTCTCCAACCAGCCCCAGCAATTGACCCCTGTCGATATCGAGCGAAACCTTGTCCAGAGCTTTGACCACGCCCACGCGGGTGTAGTAGTGGACGTCAAGGTCCCTTATGCTGACCAGAACATCTGACATATGCTATTCGCTACCTTGACTCACGCTTCCCTCAGGCGGGGGTTCAGAATCTCGTTCAATCCTTCACCCAGCAGACTGAACCCGAGGGCGACGATGGCGATCATGATCCCCGGGAAAGTGATGAGCCACCACCGGCCTCCAGGCAAGTAGGGTCGGCCCGCATTCAGGTCGAAGCCCCAATCTGGCGTGGGAGGCGGGACGCCCAGGCCGATGAAGCTCAGCCCGGCCTCGGTCAGTATCGCATCGGAGATATTGAGAGAGAATACTACCACCACCGAGGGGATGACATTGGGAAAGACGTAGCTGCGCAGAATCGTGATTGCGGAGGCTCCCAGGCTCTCCGCTGCCTCGACGTACAGTTCCTCTTTCACCGAGAGTACCTGGCCTCTGACCATCCTGAAGTAGGTGGGGATATAGATAACGGCGATAGCGATGGAGATGTTGACTATGCCCGGTCCCAGCATGGCGGCCATGGCGATGGCCAGGATCAGGCCAGGGAAGGAGTAGATGCTGTCCATGACCAGAGAGAGAGCACGATCCAGCTTGCCGCCAGTGAATCCGGACAGTAGCCCGACCGGCACCCCCACTATCGACGAGAGTACGGCGGAGAAGATGGCTACCATCATGATGGTCTGGGCGCCATACACCACCCGGCTGAAGATGTCGCGCCCAAGTTTGTCCGTGCCCATCAGGAACTGGGAGTTGGGGGCGATGAAGGGGTCTCCCACGAAGTCCGTGGGGTCGTAGGGAGCGATGTAGGGAGCCAGGATGGTAACGGCGATGATGATGAACAGGATAACTGCCCCCGCCGAGGTGATATACCATTCAGCACCATACCATCTGGCGCCTCTGGCGAACCAGCTCGCGAAGCTACCCAAGCCGGGGATGATAGTCCTTGGTCTATCTATCATAGCGTGCTCATGTACTCGCCATCATCTGCTACTAGTACCGAATACGAGGGTCGAGCCTGGCATATACTATGTCCACGATCAAGCTGACCGCGGTCACCAACAAGGCAAAGAAGACGATGGTGCTCTGGATGGATGGGTAGTCGCGCAGCTCTATGCGGCGGACGAGAAAACGTCCCATCCCTTCCCAGTTGAAGGTGGTCTCTGTCAAGACTGCACCAGACAGCAGGACAGCGAACTGGAGCCCCATCATGGTCAGGATAGGGATGAAGGCGTTCTTCAGGGCGTATTGGTAAACCACCACTCTTTCCTTGATCCCTCGCGCCCTGGCCGCGGTGACGAAGTCCTGGCGCAGCATCTGTAGCATGTTCGCCCTGGTCAGGCGGATGAAGACGCCGGAGATGTACAGTCCCAGGGTGATCGACGGCAGCGTGAGGTGCTTGAGGGCACTGAGCAGACTGGCCGGCTGGACCCTGAGGATACTGTCCACAATCAACATCCCCGTTATGGGCTCCGGCGTGAGGCCAGTGCCTATCATGCCCTGCACCGGCAGCCAGCCAAGATAGATGCCGAAGAACAGTTGTAGCATCAACCCCAGCCAGAAGACCGGGATGGCATAGATGATGATCCCGTACAGCCTGATTCCATAATCGGCTGGGCTACCGCGCTTGTGGGCTGAGAACGCGCCGCCAGCGACCCCGATAATAATGGCAATGGTCATGCCTGCGATACTCAGTTCGAGGGTCTTGGGGAACTTGGCCTTCAGGTCAGTAATCACCGGTCGGCCGGTCACCGGCGTGATCGATTCACCGAAGTCGAGGCGAGCCAGAGCGGAAACATAGTCGATGTACTGGCTGTCGAGGGGGTTGATGCGGATGGAGAACCACTCTATGGGAGCCCAACCATCTGCTCCGTCCGCCGTGTACAGCCTGAGCCACTCTCCTTCTTCGGTGGTTCTCCTATCTGTCAATTGCAGCACATCGCCCTCGGCCAGGGGCGAATCGAGCGGGATCTCGGGCTCCTCAGCACTAGGTCCATCGCGCAACGTGACCCCAGACTGGGTTACTACTGCGCTGCTACCTCTGAGGTTGATGAACAGAGGCTTGTCCAGGCCCAGACTATGCCTGATCTCATCTACATATTCCTGGGGCGCTCCAGGGCGGAGCATCACTCGCACCGGGTCGCCGGGCATGACCCTCATGATGATGAAGACCACGGTCACTAGAATGAGGATCATAGGGATGGCTAGAAGGGCTCTGGTGATGATGTAGCCACGAAGGGACAAATCCGACTCCCTCGAAGAATACACTTACTGTGTTGTGGTGTTCAGAGCAGGCCAGCGACGCTGCCCGTGATCGATGCTGAAGGGGCGATGCTCGGTTTGTGGACTTGAAGCGAGACCCTTCGACAATCTCAGGACAGACAGCGCGCTTCGCTCAGGCTGACGATATTGAGCTGCGGTTGTGCTCCCTACTGCGCCCCCGCAAACATAATAAGGGAGGGGTCTTGAACAGATCGCGACCCGTCAAAACCCCTCCGGGTTATCCTCTCGGCCGCTATCCTACCTGTGTCCCTACTTGGCTAGCAGGAAGTAGTGGAGGAACATGGTAGGATCCAGCTCGACTCCGGTAACATTGGCTTGGGTGACTACGAGGAGTTGCCCTTGGGTGAAGGGGATGGTGGGCACGTCCTCGGTCCACAGCATCTGGGCCTCCTCGTACATCGCCTTGCGCTCGTCGCCCTGCAATGGCGTGGTGATCTGGGCCTCCTCTAGGATGGCGTCCATTGTTGCACTGCTGTAGAAGATGCCCATGTCGTCGGACGCTTCGGAGTGACCCCAGGACCAGGTGTAGTTGTCCGGGTCCAGATAGTCGGGGTACCAGCCCAGCGTGAAGAAGGGCATGGTTCCCTCTGTCATGTAGTCGGTGTAGGTCGCCCAGTCCGCGTACTGCAAGGTGACCTGGATCATGCCCGTCTCTTCCAGCGATTCCTTGATCACCGCAGCCACGTCCGACTCGGTGGGCCCGTAGTGCTCAGGAGGATACCACAGGTCGAGAACCAGCGGGCTGTCCTCACTGTACCCGGCTTGCCCCAGGAGATCCTTGGCCATGTCCAGGTTGCGCTCGCCATAGACTTCCTTGAAGGCGTCTATGTGGGACCACATGCCGTTGGGCACCATACTGTAGAGCGGCGCATGCGTGCCCACGAATACCCTGTCGGTGATGGTCGCACGGTCAAAGGCGGCAGCAATAGCCTGACGCACCAGCGGGTCGTCCACCGGTGGGCTGGTGACGTTGAAGCAGAGGTAGCGGATATAGGCTCCGGGACCCTCGATGACACTCAAGTCAGCTTTGCCCTCTAGTTCCGGATAGTCCGTGGGGGACAACGTCTTCCAGGCAACGTCTATCTCGCCGTTCTCCAGGGCCAACCTCATGGTGGTCGAGTCCTCGAAGTACTTGACTATGATGTTCGGCCAAGCCGGAGCAGTCCCGTAGTAGCCCTCGTACTGCTCCAAGTCGATCTCGATGTCCCTCTCCCAGCTCGTGATCTTGTAGGGGCCTATGCCGCCGCAGGTGCTATCTGAATCGATCTCCGCCTCGGGATAGCACTCAGGGCTCACAGGGGTGTAGGGTGTGGTGGCCACCAAGAGCGGGAAGTAGCCGACAGGGGCCTGGAGGACGAACTTGACTGTCAGATCGTCCACCACTTCCACGTGATCCACGAAGGAGGTCACCAGCCAGTTAGGATCCCCTTCGATCGTGAACACACGATCGATGGACCACTTCACGGCCTCGGCATTGCACGCTGTGCCATCAGGGAACACCAGCCCTTCGCGCAACTTGAACGTGTACTCCAGACCATCGGCGCTCACCTCGGGCATGGCCTCGGCCAGTCCCGGTTGGAGGTTGGTCGTGCCGGCGACGTAGGTCAGCAGCGTGTCAGCCGTGTTGTGGAAGATCTCCCAGGTATGGAAGTCATACGTCTCGGCCGGATCGAGGTCCGTGACGCTGTCGGTGGTGCCGATGATCAGTGGCTCCGCCGTTGGCACTTCTGCCGCCGGGGCTGCGCACGACGTCACCATTGACACCGCCATGAGCACCACCAGGATCCCAGCAAGAAGCCTGGCCCATTTCGATGTTCCGGACATCATCTTTTCCTCCCTTGCGTATTGGCTGTCTCTTACGGATTCCTACCGCTATGGCACCTAGAGTTGTGTAGAATCACCCCCTTTCGTTATCTCCTCCTTCGCAACTCAGTCTTCCAAAGCCGCGGATAAACCATAGTATAGGCCAAAGCGTCAGCGATGTCAAGCGTTTGCTATGGACCGGAAGATATGCTATAATCAATGTGACATCAAGATGAGTGAAGTGCGCAAGGTTACGATCACGTAGCGCGAGGAGGGAATAGTTGGCGCTGAGCAGAAGTAGGAAGGACGCCATCATAGAGGAGTATCATATCCACGACAAGGACACCGGCTCGCCAGAGGTGCAGATAGCGCTCTTGTCGACGAGAATCGACCAGTTGGTCGACCACCTTAAGGCTCACAAGCACGATGAGCACTCGCGCTTGGGCTTGATCAAGCTGGTGGGTCAGCGCAGGCGTCATCTGAACTACCTGAGCCGGAACTATCCGGCACGATATAGAGAGATCGTGGCTAGCCTCGGTTTGCGTAGATAACACAACTAGCATGCAAGGGAGGTGATACTTCCTCGACCCATCCGGCCGGCGGCGCTGTCCTTGGTGTCGAAGGATGGATTTGGGTCAAGTCAGTACCAATAACAAAGATCGGATCGGGTTCGGGGGGTCAGGTATTGGAGAGTGTACCTCACTTTGGTGTTGGCATCCTGGCAAGAGTGAGGTCGCACTCGGGAGTGAGTGAGGCACAGTCTCCAGTCCTTGACCTCCAGGGTCGGTTCGGCTTGGAGGTCAAAACATGTCAAGATTCTACGAAGCAACTATTGGAGAGCACTCCATCAGGATAGAGGCCGGCAAGCTCGCTGGCCAGGCCGGCGGTGCCGTCACGGTGAGGAGCGGCGACACCATGGTGCTGGTCACGGCCACGGCGTCGTCCGTGGCACGTGAGGGCACCGATTTCCTGCCGTTGACGGTGGACTACGAAGAACGCCTCTATGCCGCTGGTAGGATACCCGGCGGGTTTTTCAAGCGCGAGGGTCGGCCGACCGAGCAAGCCATTCTCCTCTGCCGGCTGACCGACAGGTCTCTTCGCCCTCTGTTCGACCGCAGGCTCCGCAATGATGTGCAAGTCATCATTACGGCCCTCTCCGCCGATCAGGAGAACTACCTGGACATCCTCTCCGTGATAGGTGCGTCGGCGGCGCTTTCCATCTCTGATATCCCTTTCCATGGCCCCATCGGAGCCGTACGCGTAGGGCGGATAGACGGTCGTTTCGTCTTCAACCCCACCGGGTCAGAGATGGAGAACTCAACGCTGGACCTGCGCTTGGCAGGGACGACGGAAGGCGTCGTGATGGTCGAGGCTGGTGCTCACGAGGCAACCGAGGACAGCATCGTGGAAGCCATCACGGCGGGCCATAAGGCCATGCAGGAGGTCATCGAGGTCCAGAAGCGGATGGCCGAGGAGATAGGCAAACCCCCTGGTGAGTTCATCTACGTGCAGAACGAAGAGGAAGTAGTGGATGCCGTCCATGCCTGGGGTGACGGCAGAGTCTGGGCAGCGATGGGCGGCGTGGGGAGCAAGGCGGAGCTGAGGCACGCTCTCGACGGCCTTCACGCAGAACTGCTGGACAAGCTGGGAGAACAGTATCCTGTCGAACAACTGGAGGCTGTATTCGACGAGGTGGTGAGAGAGGACATCCGTCACGGCGTGCTGAGTGAGAGTCGTCGCCTGGATGGGAGAGACACGAGGACAGTGCGTCCCATCAGTTGCGAGGTGGGGTTGCTGCCCAGAGCGCACGGGTCTGGCCTGTTTAGTCGTGGGGAGACCCAGGTGATGGCGATCGCCACTCTGGGCACAGCGAGTGACGAGCAGATCCTCGATGGCTTGGGGACTCAGGAATCGAAGCGGTTCATGCATCACTACAACTTCCCGCCCTACAGCACCGGCGAGACCCGGTTCTTGCGGGCTCCCAAGCGTCGGGAGATTGGGCACGGTGTGTTGGCGGAAACGGCGCTCTCGTCTGTAATCCCCTCCGCGGAGGAGTTCCCCTACACCATCCGTCTCGTATCGGAGGTCATGTCGTCCAATGGATCGACGTCCATGGCCAGCATCTGTGCCAGCTCGCTGGCGCTGATGGACGCGGGTGTTCCTCTGAAGGCCCCGGTTGCAGGTATGGCCATGGGCCTGATCACGGAAGGAGATCGACAGGTCATCCTCACCGACATCATGGGCAAGGAAGATGCCATAGGGGACATGGACTTCAAGGTGGCGGGCACGCGGCAGGGGGTGACTGCCCTCCAGATGGATATCAAGATACCCAAGATCGAGGCCGGTTTGCTGAGGGAGGCCTTGAGCCAGGCGAGAGAAGCTCGCCTCTACGCTCTGGACAGGATGGATGAGACGATCAGCGAGGCGAGGGAAGACTTGTCCCCCTATGCTCCGCGCATCACCCTTATCAAGATCGATACTGAGAAGATAGGTCTGGTGATCGGGCCAGGGGGCAAGACCATCCGCAAGATCATCGACGAGACGGGCGTCAAGATCGATGTGGAGGACGACGGCACGGTCCTGGTGGCTTCCACGGACGCTGAAGGAAGCAGGAAGGCTGTGGAGATGATCAAGGCGCTCACTGAGGACCCGGAGATTGGAAAGATCTACACGGGCACTGTGAGGCGCTTGACGGACTTCGGCGCTTTCGTCGAGATACTGCCCGGAAGGGATGGACTGGTCCACGTCTCACAGTTGGCCGACTATCATGTGCCCAGCGTCGAGGACGTAGTTCAGGTGGGCGACGAGATCATGGTCATGGTCGTGGATATCGACGCGGCAGACAAGATCAGGCTCTCTAGAAGGGCAGTCCTAGAGGGCTGGACCCCAGAACAAGCCAAGGCCATGGACCGAAAGCCTACTGGGAGAAGGAGACCGCAATCTGAGAGACGTGACGGGCCCGATCATCGAAGGCGCAGATAGCAGCGGACGTGGCGTGTCGGTCTGCGCCTGTCTTGGAGGGTGCTAGGGAGTGCAAGACGCCATTGGTACACAATCGGTGGAGGATGGCGTCTTTTGCTGTCTTCGGAGGGTTTGGTGAGCGAGTTTAGGGAGCACGCTCTAGCAGGAGATGCTGTTGTAGAGCGTTGGCAAAGCGATGCAGAACGCGGCCTCAGTGACGACGCGGCTGCGAAGAGATTGGAGGAATTCGGCCCCAACCGCTTGCTCGAGGTTGGTCGTGTGCCTGCCTGGCGCCAGTTTGTGGGCCAGTTCACGCAGTTCATGGTGCTCGTGCTGATCGCTGCGGCCTTCGTCTCGGGCATCCTTCAAGAGTGGATGGACGCGATAGCCATTCTCGTGATCGTCGTCCTCAACGCTGTGATGGGCTTCGTTCAAGAGTATCGGGCCGAGCGCGCACTCGAGGCTCTGAAGAAGATGGCGGCACCGCTAGCCAGGGTGATTCGTGACGGCGAGCTCCGCAACATCGCCGCCGAGGAACTGGTTCCAGGTGACGTCATAGCCCTCGAGATGGGTGACCTAGTGCCCGCCGACGCCAGACTCCTCGAGACTCATCTTCTCCAGGTGGATGAGGCGTCGTTGACGGGAGAATCGGTCCCCGTGAAAAAGAAGGCGGATGTTTGCCTATCCCAGAGTGCCCCCCTTGGGGATCGCCGGAACATGGTGTACTCAAGCACGGTGGTCACCTACGGGAAGGGCAGGGCCGTGGTGACGGACACGGGCATGGCCACGGAACTCGGCAAGATCGCGCATCTGGTGCAGACCGTGGGAAGGGAGGAGACACCACTCCAGAGGCGGCTCGACAACGTGGGAAGGTTGTTGGTGTACGGTTGTCTGGCCATAGTCGCCGTCGTCTTTGGTCTGGGTCTATGGCGGGGTGTCCCGATCTTAGAGATGTTCCTCACCGCCGTCAGCTTGGCGGTGGCCGCTATCCCTGAGGGGCTCCCTGCTGTGGTCACCATTGCCCTTGCTCTTGGTGTCAGGCGCATGGTACAGCGGAACGCACTGATCAGGAAGTTGCCCTCGGTGGAGACTCTTGGTTCCGCGACTGTGATCTGTACAGACAAGACGGGCACCCTCACGCAGAGTGAGATGACGGTGCGCAAGATTGGACTCCTGGACAGAGTGGTGGACGTGAGCGGCGATGGCTATGCGCCGCAAGGGGGGTTCGGAATCGAAGGTGTTGCGGTGGATCCCAACGATCACGACCTGCGCCTCGCCCTGAGGATCGGTGTCCTCTGCAACAACGCCAGTCTGAAGCGAAAGGATCAAACAGGTTCCAGGTGGAACGTGGTGGGCGACCCGACGGAGGCCGCCCTTCTCACCGTGGCTGCCAAAGCTGGTATCTGGCGCAGTGAGCTAGAAGCAGAGTACCAGATGCTCCAGGAGCTTCCCTTTGACTCCAATCGAAAGCGCATGACCACCATCTGGCGTGAACCCGACGGGACGGTGACGGCCTACGTCAAGGGAGCACCGGACGTGGTGCTTGGCCTCTGCAGCCACGTTCGGACGGATGGAAGTGCGAGGAGCGTCACGCCCGACGACCGGCAGCGGCTGCTCGTCTTGAATGACCACTTCGCCGACGATGCGATGCGTGTCCTGGCGGTGGCGTACAGGACTGTCGAGGAAAAGCTGGCGGAGCCTACTGTCGAGGAGGTGGAGCAGGGTCTGGTCTTCGCGGGTCTGTTGGCCATGAAAGATCCCCCCAGGCCCGAGGCAAGGGAAGCTATCGCCACGGCAAGGCGGGCTGGCTTGGAAGTGGTGATGATCACCGGCGATCACAAGGCTACGGCTGTGGCCATCGCCAAGGAACTGGACCTGTACCGTGACGGCGATATCGCCTTCACAGGGGCGGAGCTGGACGAGATCGATGATCAGCGTCTCAGCGAAGTCGTCAAGAAGGTGAGGGTGTATGCCCGCGTCTCCCCAGAGCACAAGCTGCGCATCGTGCGGGCGTGGGGGAAGCAAGGGCACATCGTAGCTATGACTGGCGATGGCGTGAATGACGCGCCAGCTTTGAAAGAGGCAGACATCGGTATCGCCATGGGCATCACAGGCACTGATGTCAGCAAGGAAGCGGCGGACATGATCCTTACGGATGACAACTTCGCTTCCATTGTGGCGGCTGTGGAGGAGGGGCGAGCCATCTTCGACAATATCCGCCGCTTCGTGCACTTCCTCCTTTCGTGCAACATAGGCGAATTGCTGGCGATGTTCCTGGCCTCGCTCCTCGGTATGCCCCTCCCCTTGCTGCCTATACAGATTCTGTGGGTAAACCTGGCCACGGATAGCCTACCGGCTCTTGCTCTCGGAGTAGAACCGGCCGAACCGGGAGGGATGGAGAGGCCGCCCAGACCACCTGGTGAGGGCGTGATCACCAGGAGAATGGCCACCATGATGGGCTTCCAGGGGATCATCATCGGCTCGCTTACTCTGGCGGCCTTCGCCATTGAGTACTACGTGGTGGGGGGCGGTGTGGATAGAGCAAGAGTGATGGCCTTTTCCACGACGATCTTCGCCCAGAACATCCATGCCTTCAACGTGCGGAGCAACCGTTTTTCATTGTTCCAACTGGGTATCTTCACCAACCGGTGGTTGGTGGCGGCTTTCGCCGTGGTTGCGGTGAGTGAATTGGCGGTCATCTACCTGCCGTTCCTTCAACCCATTTTCAAGACCATGCCCCTGGGTTTGCAGGATTGGGCCGTCGTGATTGGTCTGGGCGTGATGCCCTTGGTCATCGTGGAGATCGTCAAGCTGATCAACAGACGGTTGGGACGAACGTAGTCCACATCAGTGCCTGGGGGAGGAACCTGTGTCCAAGCCCTGGAGCGATATAACCAAACGCTTTGTCGCGTTTGGCCTCGTCTTGGCCGGGCTCGCAGTCCTCTATAGGGTGCGCGCCTTGCTTCCACCTGTCATCCTTGCCTGTCTTCTGGCCTATCTGCTCAACCCCGTGGTGGACCGGCTTTCGCGCCTAAGGCTGTCGCGCAACGCCGCTACCGGTGTCACCTACGTACTGCTCTTGCTGGCCCTCATTCTGGCCGGTTACATGTTGGTTCCGATGGTCGTGCAGCAGATCTCCTCCATCAACGTCGATCTACAGCAGATCTACGAGAGCGTGCTGCGGATCATGAGTCGGTACCAGAGCATCACCATCCTCGACTACTCCATCGAATTGTCCGACGTCTTCGACAAGTTGCAGGGCAGTCTGATACAGTTGATCACCGGCTTCGCGTCCCGGTCCGCTGAGGAGATGCTCGCTCTTGCGTTGGGCATAGCGTCAGGGTTCGCCTCCACTTTCGTATGGCTCATATTCATTCTGGTGGTCTCCTTCTGGCTGGTCAAGGACTCCGACGAGATCAAGGCTTCCGTCGGCAAGCTGGTTCCGGAGGGCTACGGAGAGGAGGTCGATGAGCTGTGGTGTGAGGTGAGCACGGTCTGGGATTCCTTCTTCAGGGGACTGCTGATGTTGTCGCTTACGGTAGGCGCGGTTACCGGCATAAGTATCTGGGTGGTGGGGGTCAAGAACGCCTTGCTGCTGGGCATACTGGCCGCCGTGCTGGAGGTGGTGCCGGGTATTGGCCCCATCATAGCTTGTGTTCCCGCTGTGGCTGTGGCTTACTTCCAGGGCTCTACTCATCTCCCTATGGCCAACGGCTGGTTCGCTGTCCTGGTACTGGCGCTGTATGTGCTGATCCAGCAGGTAGAGAACAACATCCTGGTACCCCGCATCATTGGCGACAGTGTCAAGCTTCATCCTCTCGCCGTACTGGTTGGTGTTATCGGGGGTTATGCCGTGGGAGGTATCGTGGGGGCTTTTCTCGCCGCACCGGTCATTGGCACGTTCAAGATCCTGGGGGGCTACCTCTTACGGAAACTGATGGAGGTGGAGGCTGAGCCTCAGCCGGCGGAGGAAGCGGAGGCGTTGCCGGGGGAGGCGGTCTCAGAAGCGGTAGAGTTGGTCCAGGAGGAGCAAGAGGATGCTCAGCCCTGAAGATCCGGCTTTCCTTGCAGTGAAGAGCAAGATCAAGGCTATCCTCTTCGATCTCGATGGTACTCTCATCGACACGGATGACACTGTCATAGAGTCCGTGGCCGGGAAACTGGAGCGAGTGACCCGGATCTTCTGGGCAGGCGATCCCAGGCCCCTGGTGCGACGGGCGCTTCTTGCGGCTGAGGGCCCGGTGAACGGTGTGATCACTCTGCTGGACGCTGTGGGATTGGACGCCGGGTTCCTGTCACTGGGAGGTAGATTGCGCCGCCTGAGAGGAGAGCGGGTGGGCGAAGGCTTCGTCCCAGTGGACGGGGTTGTGGGTATGATCGGCTCTCTGCGCTATTCGTACCGGTTGGGCATCGTCACGACCCGCTCCAGAGCCGTCACCCTGGTTTTCTTACGACAGTTCGACCTCGATGGTCTTCTCGAGGTGGTAGCCACGAGGGAAGACACGTGGAGGCTGAAGCCGCATCCCCAGCCGATCCGCCACGCGGCGAACCTGCTCGGACTATCCCCTTCGCAGTGCGTGATGGTGGGTGACACATCTCTGGACATACGCTCAGCCAAGGCTACTGGAGCTTACGCTATTGGAGTGCTGTGCGGCTTTGGAGAGCGTGAGGAGTTGCTCAGGGCAGGAGCAGACCTGGTGCTGGAGAACACGTCGGACCTCGCGGCCTGGTTCTGAGTGGCGGCCGCCGCTTTTCAAATGATCGGCTTGTCCTCATCTATCACGTCTTCCTCTGATGGCTCGATGCGGTACAGCTTGTCGAGGCTCTCCACACGATCGACGAACAGGTTTCCGTTAAGGTGATCGATCTCGTGCTGGAGAACCCTGGCCATGAGTCCCTCTGCCCTCAGGCGGATTTGTTTCCCGTGCCGATCTTGCGCCTTGACGACTACTCTGGTCGGGCGCTTGACCTCCCCCACGTATACCGGGAGTGACAGACAGCCTTCCTGTCCCTCCTCCTCGCCCCAGGTCTTGACTATCTCGGGGTTACAGATCACGATCAACTTACCCCGATAGGGGTCCTGGCCTTCCTCGTCATCGTCCTCACCCTCAGGCAACTCGAGCACCGCCAAGCGCAATGAGACTCCAATCTGGGGCGCAGCTAGCCCGAGTCCAGGGGCATCCCTCATGGTCTCAACCATGTCGTCGATCAGTGACTGTAGGGCGGGACCGAAGTCGCGCACCTTCTTCGCCTTCTCTCTGAGCACCGGATCGTTGGTGGGCGCAAGGGGTCTGATAGCCATCCCTTTCCTCCGTACCATCGGTCGGCTTCCGCCAGGTGCAGCACGACGTCTGCTCGACTATCGTTCTCAGCGTCGCCGTGGCTAGCCTCGAGGAGCCGCATCCTCCAGCGTCTCTCAGGAAGAGCTGATCTGGAGTAACGCCACGGTCTCCACGTGGTACGTTTGCGGAAACATGTCGACGGGTTGCACTTCCACGAGTTGATATCCGGACTGCCCGAGACTGCCCACGTCGCGGGCCAGCGTCGCCGGATCGCAAGATACGTAGATGATCCTGGGCACAGAAAGTGTAGTCAGTGCGGCCAGGCATTCTTTGCTGGCTCCCTGTCGAGGTGGGTCCAGGATCACCAGGTCTATGGGCTGCTCTATCGAGGGCAGCACCTGTTCGGCGCTACCCTCGAGGAAGGTCACGTTGGTCATTCCCTCGGCGTTGAACTTAGCATCTGCTATCGCCGCTTCATTGGAGTCTATGCCTATCACCTCCGACACCCTTCCGGCCAGGGCAAGACCCAGGGTCCCCACACCGCAATAGAGATCCAGCAGGCATTCGCGCCCTTGCGGGTCAAGGTATTCCTCGACGGTTCGCACCAATCGCTCGGTCTGGGAGGTGTTCGCCTGGAAGAAGCTCGTCGCGGAAACCCGAAGGGACCTACTCCCTATTCTTTCCGTGACGTAGCTGTTCCCGACATACGTTACCGGCGTGTCATCTCCGAGCAGTAGCACGCAGGAGATGGGTACGTCTACCTCAATGGCAGGCGCCTGGGCACCTACACTCTCCAGGACGACCAGTTGTTCTCCTGTGGCGATGCCTGCCCGAAGCGATACTCTCTCCAGCTCGGGGAAGTCTATTTCGAGTCCGACGAAGGTATCCCAGAGCAGAGCGTGCATGATGTGACATTCGGTTATGGGAATCACACTGCGTCCGTCGGTGCCCATGAACCCCAGCTTGCCCTGTTTTTCGAGGTGCAACTGCACGTGGTTTCTGTACCACCACGGATCAGGGGCAGCCAGGGTGGGTCGCACCAGCACGCTGGGGAGGTGTGCAATCCTCTTGAGCTGGGACCGCAGTACTTCTTCCCTTAGCGCCGACTGTCTCTCGTAGGCGATGTGCTGCCACTGACAGCCGCCACACGTGCCGTAGTGAAGACAGCGCGGCTCAACACGATCCGGAGACGGTGTCAGAACCTCGACGAGGCGAGCACGCGAGTAGCTGGCTCTCTCCTCCGTCAGCTCGACGACCACCTCCTCGCCCGGCAAGACGTAGGGTATGAATATGACCTTGCCCTCGTGGCGGGCCAGCGCGTCGCCGCCGTGGGCCATGCCTGATACATGGACCTGTAGTTCGTTCATTTCAGGGCGGGCTTGAAGGTTGCCCTAGCCGCGAAGTAGCCAGAGCAGCCCTGGATGAAGCACGTCGCTCCACCTCACTTGTGATACCGCTTGACGATGTCCTCCATTCTCCCCAGCGCTTCTTCGATGTTCACCATTGATGTAGCGTAGGCACACCTCACGTAGCCCTCTCCACACTCACCGAAGGCGGTCCCCGGCACGACGGCGACCTTCTGCTCGAAGAGGAGCTTCTCCGAGAACTCCTCGGAGCTCAACGACGTGTTCTGGATGGAGGGGAAGGCGTAGAAGGCACCTTGTGGCTCGAAGCAAGGCATGCCGATGCTGTTGAGACCGTCAACTATGACGCGCCGCCGCTGGTCGTATTCTGCGAGCATCTCTTGAACGGCTTCCTCGCCGTTGCGAAGGGCCTCGATGCCGGCTACCTGTGCTGTGGTGGGAGCGCACATGATCATGTACTGGTGGGCCTTTCGCATACCGTCGAGAATGTGCACTGGAGCCGCGGCGTAGCCCAGACGCCATCCCGTCATCGCGTACGTCTTCGAGAAACCTCCCAGCAGGATGGTTCTCTCTCGCATGTTGGGGAGCGAGGAGAAGCAAACATGCTCTACCCCATACACGAGTCGATCGTAGATCTCGTCGGAGATAACGATGAGGTCGTGCTTCTCTGCCAGGGCAGCCATCTCCTCCAATCGCGTGCGGCTCATCACCGCTCCGGTTGGGTTGTTGGGGTAGCCGATGAGGAGAGCCTTGGTCTTGGGCGTTATCTTGCCCTCAATCTCGGCTGCTGTGATCTCGAAGCCATTCTCCACCTTGGCCTCGACCGTCACGGGCGTCCCGCCCGCGAAGATGACGCCGGGTTTGTAGGAAACGAAGCAAGGTTCGGGGACGATCACTTCGTCGCCCAGATCGACCGCCGTCAGCAAGGCAAGGTATAGTGCCTCGGACACTCCCACGGTGATGAGTAGCTCGTCGGCTGGACTGTAAGCCACTCCATAGAGGCTGCTCAGGTGCTTGGATAGTTCCTCTCTTAGCTCGAGCATCCCTGAGTTGGAGGTGTAGCTTGTCTCGCCTCTCTCCAGGGATCGTATGCCGGCCTGGGTGATGTGTCCCGGTGTCGCAAAGTCGGGTTCTCCTACCCCGAGCGATATCACGTCGTCCATCGTGGCGATGATGTCGAAAAACTTCCTGATCCCCGAGGGGGGAACGGAACTGATCCTCTGTGCAAGGGCCCCTCTCATGATGCTCCTCTCTTGTACCTGCTATGATTCCTCGTTTTCCAGCCTGAGTATGCTCCACGCATCGGTTCTTTGATCGTAGGTCAACTCAAAACACTCATCCTCCTCTGTTCTGACGTGGAAGTGGAGCCTGGAAGGGCTGCGCCACGTCTTGATCACGTCTTTCACCGAGTGTTTACGGCCGAGGGTGCCAAATGAGACCGGACGTTCAGCGTATCTGCTTCCCGAATAGCACTCCACGTGTGTTTTCTCCGGCATCTGCTTCTAGGCCAAGTCCACAGTGCAGTCGTCACCGATGTTCACCTTGCTGGATTGGCCCCTGACATGAGCGCCGCTCCCGACAAGGGATTCTCGAAGAACGGTGCTGTCCACATGTGCGCCAGTGTCTATGATCGAGTCGCTCACGATGGAGCGGTCTATTCTCGCGCCCTCAGCTATGGACACGTGGGGACCGATGACCGATCTGGTGACCGAAGCCGAGGGGGCAATGTACACAGGGGCCACGATGACAGAACCCTTGACCTCATCGTGTTCACCGCCGCTCTTGTCCAGCAGGTAGCGATTGGTGGACAGCAACGTCTCGGGCTTGCCGCAGTCTGCCCAGACCTCGACGGTGCCGGGCTCGAGACGGGCTCCCCTCTGGACCATCAACTGAAGGGCGTCAGCGAGGTAGTACTCGCCTTTTGTTCTAATCTCTCCCCTCAACACGCTTTCTATACACTCCAGAAGCAACCCTGAGTTCTTGATGTAGTAGAGTCCCACAAGGGCCAGGTTGGAGACGGGCTGGTCGGGCTTCTCCACGAAGCCGGTGATGTATCCTTCCTTGACAGTCACGATGCCGAAACGGCTGGGATCGTCCACCTGCTTGACGAAGATCACTCCGTCCGAAAACACATCCTCGAGGAAGCCGAGGTCAGCCTCGAAGATGGTATCCACGAAGACGATGAACACGTCTCCCACAAGGTGGTCACGAGCCAGGTAAAGGGCGTGGGCTTGGCCCTTGAGCTCCGTTTGCCTGACATAACTCGCTGTGAAATCGTAGTGGGCCTCTACGTGTTGCCGTATCTGCTCGCCAAGATGCCCCACGATGAAAACAACTTCCTCGATGTGCAAGCCCTGCAACCTGTCAAGCACGTGGTCCAGCACAGTCTTGCCGGCCACATGCAACAGAGGCTTCGGCTTGGTGTGGGTGTGGGGCCTCAGCCTGGTGCCCAACCCTGCCAAGGGGATGATGACTCTCATGTTGTGTTCGTCCTTTCTCGCCCCCGTGCCCCGAATAGGCACTCAGTCGGCGGTCGCCAGCAGGCGCTCGTAGAGCCTCACCACCTGATCGATGTTGCGCTGGAGCGAGTACCTGGACACGACCCTGCGACGTGCTTTCTTGGCCAGGTCGCGTCGAAGGCCGGGATTCTCCACGAGGACCTTGAGAGCCAGGCCGAGCTGACTTTCCATATCCTTGGGATCCATGACGATGCCGGCCCCTTCCAGCGCCTCGCCGTCACCTCCGACATCAGTGGCTATGGTGGCGGTCTCACAGGCCATCGCCTCCAACATGGCAATCGAAAGCCCCTCGACTTCAGAAGGCAGCACGAAGATGTCGCCACTCTGGAGGATACGGATGAGGGAATCCAATTCCTTGATCAGACCAGCGAAGACCACAGTCTCGCCAGCGTACTGGCTCCGCAGCCTATCGAATTCGACGCCGTTTCCAACGATCACCGTCTTGCACGAGGCAG
>CAZOBP010000048.1:9546-17701 GCA_964577995.1 uncultured Anaerolineales bacterium | reverse complement strand
CATGGTTCAGATTCGATCCCTATCACCCTGTGTCGGTCTTCCTCTACCGGGTGACCGAGCCTATCCTCAGCTTCTTCCGAGGCATCATCCCCCCAGTGGGTATGCTTGATCTCAGCCCCATCGTCGCCATCATCGTACTGGGCATAGTGCAGCAGTTGCTGTACTTCTTGATCCAGGCTTTGTGAGATGAATCCAGGACCGGACGACAATGTCCCCAGCCGCGTCCGTTGTGGAGGAACCGCAGAGGAGCCGGTCGTTCTCCTCTCAGTCCACGTTGTGCCGAGGGCAAGCAGAAGTGAGATCGTTGGCCTGGAGGAGGAGACCCTGAAGGTTCGCGTGGCAGCTCCACCGACGAGAGGTAAGGCGAACAAGGAGCTAATCAAGTTGCTGGCAGGTGCCCTCGGTGTCAGCAAGAGTCAGGTGGAGATTGTCAGTGGTCAGAAAGCCCGTCACAAGAGGGTGAGAGTCCGTGGGGTCAGTGGCAGTACGATGCTCGCCCTCCTGCAACCGGTTCGGGCTCCTCGCTGGGCCAGCGACGGGAAGCTATGAACTCCAGAACGGTTCCTGTTCGATGCTGGCACTGCCAGTCAGATTCGTGACCTCTCCACCTTGCGGGTTCATCTCGTGCAGGTCCCAGTTACCATCCCGGTTGGAATAGAAGACTATCCCAAGCCCGCCTTTAGACCACGAAGGGCCGTGATCGTCCGCTGTGGGATAGTTGGTCAGATTCCTCTGCTCGGTGCCGTCTGAGTTCATGACGTAGATCTCCATGTTGCCGTCGCGATAGGACTCGAAGGCAATAGAGGTGCCATCCGGCGACCAGGAGGGGGAGAGGTCCAGGGCATCGTTGAACGTTAGGCGTGACTCGTGCGCGCCATCGGCGTCCATCACGTAGATCTCCAGGTTGCCATCCCTCTCGGACACGAAAGCGATCGTCGTGCCATCGGGCGACCACGCTGGGGAGTAATCCGGTTCTTCGTTGAAGGTCATTCTTGCCAGCTGAGAGCCATCTGCATTCATCATGTACAGCTCCCAGTTCCCGTCGCGCAAGGAAGAAAGGACGACCTTGGTGCCATCAGGAGAAATGGAGGGTGTCCAGTCTGCTGCTGCGTGCTGCGTCAGGTTCGTTGGTTCGGAACCGTCCGAGTTCGCGCGATAGATCTCCTGATTCCCATCCCGCTTGGACACGAAGACCAGCCAGCTATGGTCGGCGGACCACACCGGCGAGTTGTCATCTACGTCGTTGTCCGTGATGCGAACGACCATAGAACCGTCTCTCGACATCGCGTATATATCCCAACTCTCGGTGTCCTCTTCCCACTGGACGTAGGCAATGTCGAGGGTCGGCGCTCGCGGGGTAGGTGTTGGTGTCGGCGTGAACCGTATATCGGGAGTAGCAGTAACCAGCGCATAGGAGAGAGAGGAAGGCTGCTCGGTAGCCTCAGGAGTGGGAACGGGTTGGTTCCCCCTCGCGACTGGTTGCCAGGAGACCAGACACAAGAACAGGACTGCCGTCGCCGCCAAGAGCCCGATCAACGGCCAGAGGAATCTGCCGATCCAATCGCCTGCTGTGGTGGCCACCTGCTTCGCCCGCCCCACCTGGATCAGGGCGTCCAATCCTCGCCGAGTGTTCAGCCACACCCTCACCATCTCTACTCTGAACCGATAGCTCATCACGCCGAGACGCCCAAGAACGTCCCTGTCCACCAGTTCCTGGCAGGCCTCGCTGATCTCGGGAAACGATAACTCCGCACCTCGACGCCTCAGCGCATACCTCAGATCTTGCTCCAAGAGGATGCCGCGAGCGCCGCGCAACGATGCAAGGGCAGCGGCCACCGTTCTCGCGTCGGCCGAGGTGTCGCTCCAGAGGCGCTCCACGTAGGGCGATGCCACCTCGATGGCATCCTCGACCACGGCTTCCACATCTTTCTCCGCCGCGCGGCCCTTGACAGCACACCGATTGAAGACCAGACGACAGAGCAACTGCACGAAGTAAGGGTGGCCCGAGGACAGCTCGAGTATCCGCCTTGCAGCCTGATACTCGAAGTCCAGAACGCCGCGGGCTGGCTCGAGGACCAGATCCATCGCGGCATCCTCCTCCAGCGGACCCAGGAGAATCCGATACGCGTCGCCGAACAGAGCAGAGGCGGTGTCGGGCCAGTCCTCGACGCTCAGGAGCAGACTGAGGTTCAGCCCACTATCCATCACGGCAGCAAGGTAGCTGTAGAGACTCTCCCTCGCCAGGTCGCGGTCGCGCTCCAGGCCCTCCATTCCGTCGAACGCCAGCACCAGACGTCTCCGCCCAAGTGCCCTGTACACGGTCGGAAGGAAGGTCTCGTGGAAGAAGCCGGCATCAGAGAGGAAATCGTTGAACTCGGGGTCGGCAACAGAACGCCCCGTGTCCTCCCGCACCGCCGAAGCTATGGCCGTGGCGGCACGCCACAGGACGTGGGCCAGCCTCCCCTCCTCCAACGCAGAGAGGTCGACTAGAAAGGCCTTCTGCGGCAATCGCCTGAGCACCTGACGCAGCAACGAGCTCTTGCCTATGCGATGGCTGCCCTGGATTACGACGATTCCCCTGGCGCCTCTCGCGCTGAGGATCTCAACGGTCTGCGCCAGTTCCCTCTCTCTGCCGAAGAAACCGGCTTGTTCGGCTATGGGCTTGTCTATGACGTACGGATTGGATGGCTCCTGTCTATCGACCACACCTACTCCCCGGGTCAAGATCGTGCTGACGGAAACGGTGACCTAGCGCACTGAATACAGTATCCGCTGACAGCTACCGCACTGGACCAGTTCAGTACCCCTGCGAACCCGCTGAACCAGACTCGTCGGCAGAGCAACACGGCAACCCTGGCAAATGCCGTTTTCGAGGAGAGCTACCGCCTGCCCACGCCTCTGAACGCGCAGTCCATCATATATCGCCAGATCCTTGCTCGAGATCGCCGCGAGGATCCCCTCCCTCTCCACGGTCAGGGAACTCAAGCGATTACGCATCTCCTCCGCCTCCTGCCGCAGCACCAGTTGCGAAGCTTCATGGATCCCTTGAGTGCGCGTCAGGCCTTCCTCGGCAGCCTCCCAGTGATCCTCTCGCTCCTCCACCTCGGCCATAGCCGCCAGAGCATCGTCCTCGAGGACCGACTGCCGCCGTGCCAGGTACTCCACTTCCTGCTCGATTCCAGCCAACTCCTTTGGATTGGTGACCTCACCGCCGTATAGAGCATTCTTTGCGGCAGAGACCTTGCTCAATACCTGCTCCAGATGGAGCTCCAGATCACGCAACTGGGATCGCGACTCACGCAGTGCTGCTTCCCTACCCTGCACCGCCCGACGGGCTGCCAGCAGTTCCTCCTTGCTGTCCAACTGGTCCTCTATGGCTCGGAGGTTGTCCGCCTTGGCCTCCATCTCGTCGTCTATTAGCTGCAACTTGTAGATGGCCTGAACTCTGGTGATCACCATGCAGCCCCATCTCTTGCCCCCAAGGGCTTTGTGCGTTCAACGACCTGACAATACGTTGACGCGAATTGTACTACAGGCATCGGCAAGAGACAAACGAATTCCCCTCACCGACGAGGTATTGGCAGAACAGGCAACGCCTTGCACCATACTCGCAACGAGGCTACAATAGCACTCAAATGAGACGCCCTCTTCTCGCCCTAGCCTGTGTGGCCACCATCTATGCTATTCTGGCCTTCGCAGCCCTCCCTCGAAATGCATTCTTCAGTAGCGACGAAGGCCTGAAGCTCATCCAACTCCAGAACTTCGTACGAAAGGGGTTCGCAGGCTTCAGTCTCGACTACCCCGGTCGCGGACTCGACCCGGACCTGAGCTACGTGCCGATCAACAACCCCCCTCCGCTGATCCGGGATGGAACGATCTACGCCGCCTATCCCGTCTTCTTTCCGCTCCTGGCAACACCTCTGTTCTCGCTCGTGGGCTATGCAGGCCTCTACGTCATACCGCTGGTCTCGGGATTGCTGACCCTCCTCTTCTCCTGCTGGCTTGCACGTATCAACAACACTGATGGTACACCGCTCGTACTGATCCTTGGCCTGTGCACCCCGCTGCTTTTCTATAGTCTCCTATTCTGGGATCACACCCTGGGCACTGCGTTGAGTACTCTGGCACTGCTACTAGTGACCAAGAGCCTCCTCAAGCACAGGTCGTCCCTGCTACTGGTCGCCGGCCTGATTCTGGGCCTGTCCATCTGGGTCCGAACCGAGTTGTACGTGATGGCCATTGTCATGCCCCTGGCCTACCTCGTGTCGAGTCACGGCCATTGGCGCCGCGCGTTGACGCTGATCGGCGCCATTTGCATCGGGCTAGTACCACTGTGGGTCTTCCAGTGGCTGGTCTATGGCAACGCCCTCGGCCCGCACCTGGGCCACTTTGCCTCGCTCGCCGAGGCTCTGCCCGTGACCACGAACCGGCTCGCCATCATCTACTACACCCTGCTGGATGCTCACTCGAATCCTTTGATCACGTTCCTGTTCATCATGGCGTTTGTGGCTTCAACGATCGTTCTCTGGAGCCGACGACTCCGCAGGAACCCAGTTCTCGTGGGGACAGTCTTCGGCCTCCTCTCTCTGGCTATCCTGCCAAGTCTCTGCGAAGCCTGGTCCGGCAGGCCCATAGGAGGTCTAGTCGCGACCACGCCGTTTCTGGCCTATAGCTTCGCCGCCCTCTCCAATCGCCAGCCATCATCAACTGACCGCATGATGACGGTCGTCTTCGTTGGCTACATCTCGTTGGTGTGTCTGGCGACACCGGTGGATCCAGGGCTGCAGTGGGGTCCACGCTTCCTGCTGCCCGCCTTGCCTGCGGGGGTCCTCCTGGCCATGAGCTACCACGGCACGACCATCAGGGAGGTCAGGAGATCCTCGATAAGCAGGACCCTAACTGCGTGCCTGGTGGCTGTGCTGGCGGTGAGCCTGATGTCCCAGGTGTGCGGCCTCCAGGTCATGCAAGTGGTCAAGACCAGGGACCAACAACTGATCGAAGCTACAGCCGGGCTCGATTCGCTGTACATCGTCAGCGACGAGTACGGGTACGCTCAATACGTGGCTCCTCTTTTCTACGAGAGGGAGTTCTTCTACGTTCGCAGTCAAGCGGACTATCAAGCACTTGTAGAGACCTTCCTGCTCAACGGCATCCACAGGTACGCGGTCACAACCTATCCCGCACCACATAGACAGGCCATCGACCCTCTCGCCGTCTCCGGCGGATATGTGGTGAGAGAGATGGACCAACAGATCTACGAGATTGAACGAGTGGAGCAGAGTCAGTGAGAAGATGAGACTCAAGGCAGCGCTCTTGGCTCTGAGAACCGACCGGCTGATGACCTTGGTTCTGTTGCTCTGCCTGTTTGTCATGGCCATAGGTCCGATCACGGACCCAGACTTCTGGTGGCATCTTCGCACGGGACAGTACATCTGCGACACGAGAAGCATACCGCACCAGGACGTCTACTCGTTTACCCTGCCCGACCAACCCTGGATCACCCATGAGTGGCTGACCGAGGTCCTCTTCTACGCTATCTATGCCGTCTCGGGTCAGGCCGGGCTGATTCTTGTCTTTGCGCTCGTCATCACTGCCGCCTTCGGGCTGCTCTATCTTCAGTGCCCGGGACGCCCCTACCTGGCTTCTTTCGTGGTCGTCTTGGCCGCCATCAGCTCAGCAATGACGTGGGGAGTGCGGCCGCAGATGATGTCGCTGCTGCTGTCTTCAGCGTTCCTGTACATCCTCCACCTCTACCGGCGGGGGCACAAGAGACTGGTCTGGCTCATGCCGCCCCTCATGATCATCTGGGCCAACCTGCACGGTAGCTTCCTGTTGGGTGTAGTCCTACCCGCTGTGCACTGCACGGGCGCGGTGATCGACACGGCCTTTCGCCGTGAAACGGAGTCCAGGCTGGAGTGGAGAGACTTGAGAACGCTGCTGATCGTCACTGCGCTCACCACGCTCGCTCCCGTGGTCAACCCCAACGGAGTCCAGCTACTGCTCTATCCCTTTGGCACGCTGGGTAGCCCCGCCATGCAGTCGTACATCATGGAGTGGTTCTCTCCCGACTTCCACCTCGTTCAGTTCCAGCCCCTCGCACTCTACATCCTGGTCCTCCTGGCCGGTCTGGCTCTGTCTCGGAGCACCCCTAGCGCGACAGATTTCCTCTTCCTCTTGGGCTTCGGCTACGCCTCGCTGCGCTCTGCTCGGCACATACCGCTCTTCGTCCTGACGACGACGCCCATGCTCACAGAGCAACTTCTCAGCATCTGGCGCCGATCAGATCTTTCTGAACGTTTCAGGCGAAGAAGACACCACCGGGACGGTAGATACATCACCCTGAACTGGCTGTTGCTGGGGTTGCTAGTCCTGGGCGTCGTATTGCAGGCCGCGAGCACCCTGGCCGGGAACGAAGCAGCGCAGCGTGAGGCCTTCCCCGTGGACGCCGTGGATTTCCTCGTCGATAACGAGATCACGGGCAACATGTTCAACCTATACCGCTGGGGAGGCTATCTGATCTGGAGGCTGTACCCCGAGCAAGCGGTGTTCATAGACGGACGCGCGGATGTGTACGGCGATGCCTTCATCGACGAGTACCTACGGGTCTACCAACTTCGCGAGGGCTGGAGCGAACCACTGGCGAGCTATGACGTGGAACTGATCCTCATCGACCGGGCGAGTGCGCTGAGCACTGTGTTGAACGAAAGCCTCGCTTGGGATCGCGCCTACACTGACGAGATGGCAGCAGTTTTCGTCAGGCAGGATGAGGCAGAACCATGACGGGCCACGGCACGCTGAAGCGGTATCGCTGGATGCTGCCGATCTTGCTTCTGGCCTTTCTGCTGCGCGTCGCCTACCTCGATGCACAGAGTCTGTGGTGGGATGAGGCTTTCTCAGTCACTATCAGCCGCATGGATCTGCAGTCGCTGCTAGCGGCTGTCCTCGCCGACCGTGTCCATCCCCCTCTCTACTACCTTGTCTTCCGCGTCTGGTTGACCTTGGGCCAAGGCGAGTTCGTAGTGCGAGCTCTCTCCGCCTTCCTTGGCGTCCTGGGTGTGGCGTCCTTGTTTCCCATGGCCGCTCTGGTAGGCGATAGGCGCCTGGGTGCGGTCAGCGCCTTCGCCCTGGCTATCTCGCCAATGCACATCTGGTACTCCCAAGAGGCCAGGATGTACTCCCTGGTGGTCTTCCTCACGGTGCTGGCTAACTACTTCTTCGCCCGGCTTCTCAGAAGTGAGGGGAGAGCCACCTGGCTCGGATACAGCATCACCACCCTGCTGGCGATGCACACACACTATCTAGCACTCTTCGTCATCCTGGCTCAAATGACCCACCTGATAGTCACGCGCCAGCGACACCGCTCGCTGCTACGCAATTGGCTCCTCTGTATGCTCATCGTGGGCCTACTATCTTCACCCTGGTTCGGCGCCATCTTCCTGACGGGAGGTTTCTATCGAGCCAGCATATCCTGGATTCGGCCGGTGATGCCCCAGGACCTGTTCTGGACCATCTATGACTTCGGCCTGGGATCCTCCTCGGACCCGGGCAGCGTTTTCAATATCCTGTCCACCGTGCTGCTAACGGCCATGCTGGCCTATGTGTCCATCCATCTGCTCCTGGGGAAGATCCCGGCACCCCGACGCAGTGTGCTGTGGTTTGTCTGGCTCTGGCTGTTTCTGCCTCTCATCCTCGTTTTCTTGATCTCGCTGGACTGGCCGTTGCCCCAGAAAAGGTCGATCTACATGGATCGCTTTCTGATCCCGTCACTTCCAGCCTTCCTAATCCTGATTAGCTGCGGGATAACACAGATCTTCAAGAGGAAGAGGGTTCTCGGCGCCGTCATGGCAGCGGCTTTTCTGGTGCCAATTACCGGATCGGTATATGCCCAGTTCTCCGAACAAACATATCACCGCGATAATTGGCGCCAGGCGATAGCCGATATCAAGGCCGGAGCTCAAAGCGGAGACCTCGTTCTCGTGCGTCCGCATGACTATGTGCCGCTGGACTATTACGATCTACAGGAGATACCTTGGTTTACCGTGCCCTACTTGGAGTCTGTGGATAAGTATGAGACTTACCTCGACACTCATCTGGCCGATAACATGAGCGTAGGAGGAAGGCTCTGGACGATGATAGTCTGCGAGAACGCCGATGC
>CAZOBP010000048.1:7285-9446 GCA_964577995.1 uncultured Anaerolineales bacterium | reverse complement strand
TGGCGGGCATCAGGGCGCGGTGGGGCCTCGGCTGGCAGTCGATAGTCGTCCTTCTGGCACTGCTGTATGTCAGTGCCATCGGAGGCACCCGGGCCGGTACCTATCACTTCCCTCTGGTTGCCTTCTCACACCTGCTGATCTTCGCGTTGCTGGCCTGGTGGACAACGCGCAGGCTCGCACGGGGACGGTGGCTGCCCAGGACTCCTTTGGATTTGCCCATACTGGTCTTCTACCTCCTCAACGTGGTATCCACCCTGCTCTCGGTCAATCCGCGCGTCAGCGTGGAGAACCTGGCTCACTTGACCATCATTATCCTGGTGTACTACATCGTGATCGATTCGCTACTGAGCGGATGGAAGACGTCGGATTTCGTGCGGCCGATGTTGCTGGTAGCCGGAGTCCTCATCCTCGCGGCGCTGGCGGAGCTGGTGGTCTGGCTGGGAATCTGGTTCGTGGGCACCGGAGAGGTCTCGCCGCTCCTCACCCTTGGAGAGTATCGAAGAAGGCTGGTCATGGGGCCCGTCAATGTGCTGGCCTGGTACATAGTGCTCCTGCTCCCCCTCGCACTGGCGCAGTTGCTCAGCGCTCGTTCTCTCAGAGCCAGGATGAACCTCGGTCTGCTGGCCATCTGTTCCGGACTGGTCCTGGCCTCAACCCTGTCGCGGAGTGGTCTCATTGGTATGGCTGTCGCTTTGGCCACGTTCACCGTGATGACCGTCGTGGCGCGAACCAGACATGCTCGCGTGTCACTGCGCCCATTCCTCCGGAGACCTGCGACCATCTCCATCTTCCTGGTCGCCGTGCTGCTTGGTGTAGCTCTCCTCCCCGCCGCAACAAACATCATGTCTGCCAGGCTGTATACCGTCTCCGTCAGATTCGAGCTCTGGCGTGCTGCTGCCGAGATCATCGCCAGTCGTCCGTTGTTGGGAGGTGGACCCGGTACGTTCGGCTATCTGCTCCACCAGGTCCCGGATTCCAACCCTTACGCTCCGGACATGTTCTACAACAGCGCCCACAACGGCCTCATCAACGTCGCCGCCGAGAGCGGCCTGGCCAGCTCTTTCGTGGCTCTCTGGCTGATCGCGGCTGTGACAGCGACAGGATGGCGGTACTTGAGAGATACGACCGCGACACGATACGCACAGGACATCATCTCAGCCTGCGTGGCCGGTATCGTGGGCCTTTTGGCCTCCACGCTGTTCGACGTGCCCTGGGTCTTTCCGCTGACCACGCTCTATGTCGCGCTCTTCTCGGCCATGATTGTGAGACCCTACTGCTCACCGCGCCCCATGGCCGGCCTTTGTGTCCGGGGGATGACGGTGGCCGCACTCGGCCTGGTCGCGATAGTATTGATCTGGGGGGACGTTGCCCATTTCTTCCAGCAGCGCGCGATTGATGCCCTACGTGACGGGAGGTTCGAAACCGCAATCACGGGCTTGGAGACATCAGTGGCGGTAGATCCCTGCCTGACCATGTACCACTTCCAACTGGGGATAGCCAGAGCCTACTTCGGTCTCGAGAACGACGACCAAGCGGCCATCCACCAGGCTATACAGGCCCACGAAGAGGAGATTTCACGCGGCGGAGATGCCGCCATCAACAATGGCAACCTGGCGTGGTTGGAGTGGAATGTCGGAGACCTCGACGAAGCGCTGGCTCACATGCAGCGAGCCTCTGCCCAGGCGCCTCGCGACAGCTACTACAAGCTAGGCCTGGGTTTTCTACTGGAAACGACAGGCGACTACCATATGGCGGGAGAAGCGTACTCCGCAGCAGTTACCGCCACTCCCACCCTCATTGACAGTGCTTTCTGGCAAACCAGCGAGTACCGGCGCGGTTTCAAGACCGATCTCCAGACACGCGACGCTCTGTCAGCACTGACTCGTGCGTGGGCGGCGTACTTCGCGTGCGACTACGAACAAGCGGACAGCATACTGGACGGACTGCTGCAGACCACGTCGTGGCTGGTTCTGCAAGGCAGGGTGCAGACTGCACGGATGCAGTACGCCGCGGCGCAGGAGACCCTGGATAGAGCAGTAGCCATGTCCGAGACCAGTGCCCAGCCCTACCTGGCACGCGGGCAGCTATACCTCGCATCAGGAGACGAGGACAAGGCCCTCCACGATGTGAGAATCGCCAGCCAACTGGGTGAGAGGAGAGC
>CAZOBP010000048.1:2454-7185 GCA_964577995.1 uncultured Anaerolineales bacterium | reverse complement strand
GAGGAACTCGACCTGAACGACGACCGGGAAAGCGCTTGCCCGACGGGCACATCCATGGAGCGAGAAAAGCGCGTAGCGAGATTCTCCCGGTCATCCTCTGTGTGTGCGCACGGAGGCATGGCCCACGCCTGTTGTCCAATCTTGTGTAGCTGCGGATTGCCGCCAGCCAGGTTCCAGGGGTCAGTGGGATGAGCACGAGCGACCGCGCACTTTCCGATGCTCTTCGCGGCAGAGGCGGACGTTTCGTCGTCGTCTGCGCCATCGTTGCGGTCTACTGCCTCCTGGCTTATGGCATCTACGCGTCGTTCACAACCCGTATCGCTGGTGGCAACGACTTCTATCCACGGTGGCAAGGCACGAGGGCCCTGATTCTGGAAGGAAAGGATCCGTACTCAGAGGAAGTGACGCTGGAGATACAGAAGGCGATGTACGGACGCCCCGCCAGAGAGGATGAGGACCAGGTCGCTTTCGCCTATCCGCTGTACGTCTCTCTCCTCATCCTTCCCTTTTCGCTGCTGCCCTACCCCTTGGCACAGGCCTTCTGGATCAGCACACTGGTCCTCGCTCTGCTCGCGGCCCTGGCTCTGATCCTTCGCACCATAGGCTGGGTTCCATCCCCCCCTCAACTAGCCGGTCTCGCCTTGTGGTCGGTGTTGTTCTATCCCAGCTCGCGAAGCCTGGTGCTCGGTCAGTTGAGTATCCTCGTGCTTGCCCTGCTGGCGCTGTCCCTCTGGGCCATGCACCGTAGCCGCCCCTTTCTTGCCGGATGCTCCCTGGCCTTGTCCACCATCAAGCCCCAAATGGTGGTCCTGGTCGTCCCATTCCTGCTCCTGTCTTCGGTGAGAGGGAGGCGGTACCGAACGCTCGGCGGCTTTCTCTCTGTCATGGCTGCGCTGCTCGCAGTCGCCACCATCGTGCTTCCAACGTGGATCCCTTCCTTCATAACAGGTCTCACTTCGTATGAGTCGTACACCAGCATCTACAGGGAAGGCAGATCGCCGCTCGGAGTTCTGCTCGCCCACATGCTCCCGTCCGAGCTATGCAATCTCCTTATGCCGGTCATCTCTCTCGCGGTCGTGGCCGGCCTGGTGTACGTCTGGCTCGTGTCGCTCAAGCGGCCGGACGTCTGGTGGCGAGCACTCACCTTGACCATTGTCGCAACCCTGATCCTTCCGGCTCAGACCGGCACCACGAACCAAGTCTTGCTGCTTCTCCCCATCGCGTACCTGCTGGCTCGATGGAGTGCCAGCCGAGCGATGCGGTTGTTGCTGCCCTCGGCGCTCCTGGTAGGCCCGTGGGTCCTCTTCCTCTTTGCCTTCTTCGTGAGAAGTGGAGAGCACGCGATGATGTCGATTCCATTACCGTTGTTCACCCTAGTCATGTTGTGGTGGATGCCGCGAGAAGCGTTTGGCTGAGGCGCAGTAGCGATCACGAGTCCCTAACTTCGGCTCTCAGAACCGTGTGCTGCTGCATATCAGAGTCCAGGTGATACCATGGACGATGTGGAGAAACGACATAGGCGAGTGTGGCGCCGATCATGGAAATGGATAGCTGCCATCTCTTTGTCGGTGCTCTGGACCTTCGTTGTATACCTGGCCTACTACACCGTCCACAAGCCATTCACGTCGTCGATCATCCTGGCCACAGTCGACCGCGCTGCTGATCTGGTGATCCTGGCCGTCGTACTGCTCCTCTCTGCGGCCCTTGGCAGCCGTGCCCTGGGACGGAACCTGGAACGACCCACGCTGGAGGACCTGCTCTTCAGTACGGGGCTTGGCCTGGGTCTCCTGTCGTTGGGGACCCTGGCCCTGGGCATGCTCGGCCTGCTGCATCGCTGGCTGTTCTGGCTGCTTCTGGTACTCCTTATAGCCGTAAACGCTCTCCGGATGAGAGCCATCGTGCGCAGCCTGGGTCTCAGGCGGATGAGAGGGAAGTCCTCGAAGCTGAGCCTCCTTCTCGGCATGTTCCTGGGTCTTACCTTCCTGCTCGCTCTCCTATCCACCCTGACCCCTCCGGTGGAATGGGACGCCCTGGTCTACCACCTGGCCGGACCCAAGACGTACATCGCGGCCCAGAGGGTGCTTTGGGTTACGGACAATTTCCACCTCAGCTTTCCTGCGCTGACGGAGATGCTCTTCACGGGTGCGATGCTCCTCAAAGGCGACATCCTGGCCCGCCTGATCCACCTGACCTACGGAGCACTCACCGTCGCGGCGATCTATACGTTCTCGCGCAAGCACTTCGACGGGCTCGTACCGCTACTCGCAGCCGTCCTCTTCGCATCTATACCCACAGCGGTGACCATCGCGACGTGGGCCTACGTCGATCTTGCTCTGGCCTTCTACGAATTCATGGCCTTTTTCGCAGTCGTCAATTGGCTGGAAACACCAAGCAACAGTAAGTGGGTACTGGTCGCGGGCATCATGTCCGGCATGGCCATGTCCGTGAAGTATACGGGATTGACCTCTCTGCTGGTGGCATCGGTCCTCGTGCTCGCCACAGTGCTCAAGACCCGGGCCAACTACCGTCGGTGGCTAGTGGGCCTGTCGGTCCTGATCCTGGTCGCAGTTGCGTCTGCAGGTCCCTGGTACCTGAAGAACCTGGCGTACACTGGGAACCCCGTCTACCCATACCTCTTTGGGGGACGTGGCTGGAATCAGTTGAGGAATGCGTGGCTGACCTCCATCGGCATCAGGATGTCTCCACTCCAGCTACTTCTGCTTCCCTGGGACATCACGGTGCTGGGGACTCAAGGCACTGAAGCCTTCGATGCCACAATCTCACCCTACTTCCTCGCGCTCCTACCGCTGGCGCTGCTCGTGCGCAGAAAACACAGAATGCTGCTTCCGTTGGCTTTGTCGTCACTGACGATCTACCTCCTGTGGATAGTCGCCGGAGCAGCTACCTACTCAACCTTCGTCCTCCGAACCAGGATCCTTCTGCCCTGCTTCGCCCCGCTGAGCATTCTCGCTGCCTACGTGGTGGACAGCATCAAGGAGCTCGACCGCAGGACGTTCTCCCTGCAACGCTTCGTCTTGATGGCTGTCGCCGTCGGTCTGAGCGTCAACCTCGTTTCTCAAGGGCTCTCGTTCATCGGTCGCGACCCTTTGCCTTTCATCGTGGGCGGTGAATCCAGGGAAGAGTACCTGGGGCGACAACTGCTGGACGGCCACTACGATGTGCTGAGGCACATCAACACCAGCCTCCCTTCATCCGCCACGGTGCTCTTTCTCTGGGAACCCAGGGCTTACTACTGTGAACGTCAGTGTCTGCCTGATGTGGTGTTCGATCACTTCTCGCAACTGGCACTCACCTACGACAGTGCAGAGGACATCGCTCAGGCCCTCCAGCGAGAGGGGATATCGCACGTCCTGGTCAACGAACGGTGGCTGGCTATGCGAACCTACGAGCGGCTGTTCACCGAGGACCAGCGAGAGCTATTCAATCGTCTCGTGGACCGCCACCTGGCACCGGTGTACGCCGACGATGGACTGTATACTCTATATGAGGTACAGTAGTGAGGTCGACGAGGGCTGTCCTCACGGTGTCCGCGTGCGGGGGAGTATATGTCCTCATGCAGAGGCAGCCATCGTACCGCAAGCGCCCGGGCATCTTGTGACTCCCGCCGCCCATGGCACCAGTCTCGGTGGACGGCGAGTCAACGTATGGTATCCGGCGTCAGGAGAGGGCAACCATCTTGCGTCCTACCCCATCCCGTCGAGTCTCATCGCACCGGTCTCAGAGGCGGCCGTTGGTTAATGGAGTCTCGCAGAATCGACTCACGTGACAAGGCACACGCGACACTGAGCGGAGGGTACTCCAACATGTCATCTTTGAGTATCGTCATACCGGCATACAATGAGGAGCAAGGTATCGGGCATGCCCTGGCCCAGCTCCACGAGGTGATGAGCCAAGAGGGATGTGATTACGAGATCATCGTGGTCGATGACGGATCCACAGATGGCACTGCCGACATTGTCCGGCAGCATGATCACGTGCGCCTTGTACAACACCACACGAACAGAGGCTACGGCTCTGCCCTCAAGACCGGCATTCGCCAAGCCCTCCACAACTGGATAGCCATTACTGATGCCGACGGCACGTATCCAGCCATAGCCATGCCGTCTCTCTTGAACGAGATGGACGACTGCGACATGGTGGTGGGTGCCAGAACGTCGGAAGACATCCCCGCCATCAGG
Organism: uncultured Anaerolineales bacterium; assembly: GCA_964577995.1. GTDB lineage: Bacteria > Chloroflexota > Anaerolineae > UBA7937 > B3-Chlor > JAUVXJ01. Next base: position 2,986 of record CAZOBP010000048.1, on the reverse strand, counting down.
CGGCCCGCCAAATGGTTCATCGCCAGGCTGGCGGAGTATCTGGCAGAGACCAGAATACCGGACTTGAACTCGGGTATGCGTGTTTTTCGCAAGGATCTGGCCCTCAACTACTTCCACATCCTGCCCTCTACCTTCTCCTTCACCATCACCATCACCATCGCCTTCCTGAGCGACCATTACTTGGTCAAATACGTGCCCATCCCGTACGAGAGAAGAGAGGGAGAATCCAAGATCAGACCAGTGCAAGACACGCTTAACTTCGTCCAGTTGATTCTCCGCACCATGATGTACTTCAACCCCCTGAAGGTCTTGCTTCCGGTGAGCTCGCTCCTGCTGCTGCTAGCCGTTGCCGTCGGCGCCTACAGTCTCCTCGCCCAGGGTCGTGTGATGGACATCACGGTCATCACCCTCACCATGGCCGCCCTCCAGGTCGGTGTGTTGGCCATGATCGCAGACATGATACACAAGAAGAACAAGGCATAGACACTCCTGTCGTGACAACGAAGGACTCGTACGGTTTCGACGACATAGA
>CAZOBP010000048.1:0-2354 GCA_964577995.1 uncultured Anaerolineales bacterium | reverse complement strand
ATCGAGGGCGCTCTAGGGGTCACGATGGACCCCGATCGCCCCTGGAGGTGCCAGGCAACGGTGCTGCGCTCGCCGGAAGAGATCATCCGGGCAGCTCAGTCCAAGTACAGTCTGGTCAGCTTGGGTGCCCTCCTGCGCTCAGCGCGCCGCGCGGGCGGCCCACTGGCCCTGGTGGGACTGCCCTGCCACGTTCACGGTCTCCGCCGCCTCCAGAGGTTGGGCTCATACAGAGAGACCTTCCCCCTCGTGATTGGCCTCTTCTGCGGCTTCAACCTCCAGCCTGCCGCAACCCAGCACCTCATTCACAAGATGGGGTTCAAGACCCAACAAGTGAGCCGGCTACAATACAGAGGCGGTCCCTGGCCCGGAGGGCTGGTCGTCCAGACCGCTGACGGGGAGCGACGCTTCGTGCCTAAGGATTCCTATGGTTATGTCAATCTCATGTACCCGCCTCGGCGTTGCTTGGTCTGTCCCGATTTAACAAACGAGCTGGCTGATCTCTCGGTGGGCGATACGTGGCTCAGGGAGTACGCAGGCGGATGGTCAACCGTGATCTGTCGAAGCCCCCGAGGAGAGGAACTGCTGAATGAAGCGGTGCAAGCAGGGGTGCTCACCAGACACGAGATCACTCGAGAGCAACTCAAATGCTCCCACGCTCATCTCTTCGACTACAAGAAGGAAGGTTACTTCGTTCGGCGTAAGTGGCTCCGCGTGCCCCTGGACTACAGAGTGCAGGCACCGTCCGTGGGCGCACGGCGCTGGTTGCAGCAATCGCTGCTACTGGTCCTGATCCTGGTGTTGAGTAACCCGGTGGTGCGCGGCGTTGTCCAACGCTTGCCCCTCTCCTGGCTGGGAAGACTGTCTCGCGCAGGGAGAACGGCTGTCAGGCATGAATAGGATTTTGCAGTTGACCAGGAAGCTCATCGGGCCTGCTGGACCTGTCTAGTTCATGCTCATCCTGTTGGCATTCAACGTTTTCGATGGAGCGATTGGGCCCCTGGCCTGGTTCTCCGGACCTTGGAGATGAAAGAGAAGCTACTGCGCCCAACCGTGTTGGCTCTAGCCATCGTCGCTCTCGGTTTTGGCCTGCGCCTCTTCCACCTCGATGCCCAGAGCTTCTGGTACGACGAGGCCTACAGCGCAGAGGTTTCCACAAAGGCACCCGGTCGGATCTTCGCGGGGGACTTCGGCCACAACCATCCCCCTTTTCACGACTTGGCCCTTCACTACTGGGGCTACATAGGACGGAGCGACTTTCTGCTGCGGTTCTTCTCCGCACTGGCTGGGACTCTGGGCATAGCTGCCATCTATACCCTGGGGCGATATCTCCTCGACATCAGAGTCGGGTTGTTGGCCGCCGCTCTGACAGCCATCCTGCCCTACCAAGTCTTCTACTCCCAGGAAGTCCGTATGTACAGCACGCTGTTCCTGGCGACGACGCTTCTGCTCATCACGTATCTGCAAGCAGTGCTTCGCAACTCGCGCCGCTGGTGGTTGGCCTACACAATCTGCGCCATCTGGGGGATATACGTCCAGTACTGGATCGGATTCACCGTGCTTGCCCTGCACCTCCACCTTCTCCTCAACGCGCATTCGAGACGACTGTGGCCGAAGCTCGTGCTCGCCGATTTCTGGACTGCGCTAGCCTTTTCACCCTGGCTGCCCGTGTTCGTCACGCGTGCTCAGGTCATCGTCGCAGGTGGCTTCTGGCCCGAGAAACCTGGTCTGGCGCGGCTTCTCTCCGCACCGTATGCCTTCACACTGAGCACATTCGTCAGCGATAGACTGGTGCCCATCGCGTTTGTGACGGTCCTGTTCCTCTTCATCGTCACGCACCTACAAGCAGCGCGTCAGTTGGCGCGGAGAAGGTGGAATGATAGCCATCTGGTCCTCCTCCTGAGTGTTTTCTGGTGTCCAGTGCTGATCACCTTTCTCATCTCACAGTGGCGCTCCGTCTACCTGGAACGGAGCCTGATCGTGGCAGCTCCCGCGCTGTACCTACTCTTCGCTTGGGGTGCCACGAAGACGAGGGAACGATGGGCCAATCTCGTCTTGCTCGTGCTGGTGGCCCTGTTCGCCGTCAACGGTCTGGCCAACTGGTATTTCAACCCAGCTTTCGGGAAGCCACCGTTTCGGGCTGTCGCTGAGTTCCTCGAGGAAGAGGGCTGCGATCTGGGACCTATTGTGCACACCAGCGACGGAGGGTTTCTGATTCTGCTTCACTACGCACCGCAGTGCCAGCACTTCCTGCTGAAAGGTGATCCCTCACCGCTCTTGCCTTCCGAGACCTACGAGCTCTTCGGCGGCCAGGCTATCGAGAAGGAGGAGCTCTCTGCCCACGACTTCTGGCTGCT
>CAZOBP010000047.1:0-17775 GCA_964577995.1 uncultured Anaerolineales bacterium | reverse complement strand
CGGTCAGTCCTCACCACAGGCATTATACAAAAAGGACATGGCCCCTGCAACACCGCCGCGTGCGCAACATCGGGTCCTGTGATACAATAGTCCGCACAGCATTATGGTGAGAAACAGTGTGTCTGAGAACCGGCGTGACGTGACGGTTGACGTGGTGATTCCCGTCTACAACGAGGAGAGCGACCTGGAACGCAGTATCAACACCCTGCGGGGTTTCCTCCGCGCCACCTTCCCATACCAATGGGGGATCGTGATCGCAGACAACGCGTCTGTGGATACGACCCCAGAAATAGCAGAGAGGCTTTCGTCCCAGTATCCTGAGGTCGCCCACCTGCACCTGGACCAGAAGGGACGCGGTCGGGCCCTGAGGCGCGCCTGGCTAGACAGCAAGGCCGACATCGTGAGCTACATGGATGTGGACCTGTCCACCAGCCTCGACGCCTTCCTCCCCCTCATCGATGGCCTCGTCAAAGAGCGATACGATGTCGCCATAGGCTCCCGATTGAAGAAGGGCGCCAGCGTCCAACGGCAACCCAAGCGGGAGATCATTTCGCGCTGCTACAATCTACTCATCAAGTTGATGTTCAGGAATCGTTTCTCCGACGCACAGTGTGGCTTCAAGGCCCTCACCCGGAAGGCAGTTGCGGACCTCGTTCCCATGGTGAAAGATCAGGGCTGGTTCTTCGACTCCGAGCTGCTGCTAAGAGCTGAGCAGAGGGGGTATGCCGTATACGAGGTACCTGTGGCCTGGGTAGACGACCAAGATAGTCGAGTCAACATAGTACAGACGGCGTGGGACGACCTGAAAGGTCTCTTCAGGGTAAGGTTCACCTAGGAGCGCGCTATCCGGTGACATAGCAGCGGCGGTGGCTCCGCCAGCGTCAAGAACCATACTTGCCGGTTTCTGTCCTGCCGCCCCCACACCTCGCCAGAGGCACCCAGAGCCCTCCAGAGCGCTCTTACAGATGGAGTAGACGTTGGTCATCGGAGTATGCACCCTCACCCTCCACATCCCCCAGAGCCAATCTCTGAAGGCCAAGCGCCGCGTGATCAAGTCCATCACTGCCAGGGTCCGCAACCAGTTCAACGTCTCCATCGCTGAAGTAGACGCCAACGACGTATGGCAGTCTGCGGTCCTCGGCATAGCCTGCGTCTCCAAAGACGCTACCTATGCCCACGGCCTCCTCGAGCGCGTGGTCCAGACCATCACAAACAGCCGCTTCGACGCCGATGTCTCCGACTACGAGATAGAGATTCTCTAGTTCTCCGCGCTCTCCGCCCGCGCCCTCTGGCCTTCGCTCGCGGCTGCTCGTCTCACGCACAGAAAACCTTATGTCAAGCACCCTCTGGAGGGTGGAATATTATGTCAATCCTCTCTTCGCTATCCCGCCCGAGATGAGAATCCCCACCGCCACGAGCAGGCTAGCAACGGAAATCCCCGTGCCCAGGGTACGCACGGGCGTGTCACCGAATCGGATGGAGACGCGATGATCCCCGGGCGGCACCTGGAGGCCGATCAAACCATAGGGTCCCAAGGGATACACCTTCGCCTCTTCCCCATCGACGTAGCCCCGCCACCCAGGGAAGTAGTACGTGTAGAATTGCAGCTCCGTGCCACCGGCCGAGCTGACCCGCACCTCCTCAGAGGCCGCCGCGTGCCTGAGCATCTGGATGGTGGCATCCGCAGAGAGCGCAGTCGCCTTGATCAAGGTCTCGCCTGCCAGGTACTGGCCCACCAGAGGGGTATCCTGGGGTTGCTCTGTGGCCCAGATGGTCATCCCCACCCTGTCCGGGGGGTAGAAGGACTCGAAGTCGATGATCGCCACTGGCTGCTCGGAACGCGCCGACGGTGGCGTGTACTGCGGTGACGCATAGCCAAAGCTGGCGAGAACGACCACGAGCACCAACACGGCCAGGCGCGGGTCGAACCGCTCAGCGGCCCTGGTGCCCTCCTCGAGCAAGACAAACACAGCTCCACCACCGAGGAAGGACATGGTGAGCCCAAGCAGGCCCAGCAGGCGCCAAGGGAACTGCACGAAAGCGGCCAGAGGAAGAAGCTCCCACACCGGACCGGCCGCGGGCATCATAGCCAAGACGATCACCACGGACGCACACAGAGAGAACGCCGTCTGAGCCTTTCCCGACGCCTGCTTCCGCAAGGACCAAAGGACACCCACCACGCTCAGCGTCGTCGCCGCCAGGCCCAACTGCAAGGACATCTCGTCCAGGAAACCTTCGCCAGCGTAGCCATAGCCCCAGTATGGCGAGAGCAGTTGCGATGGATACACGAAGTGCGCCTCGTACCCGAAACTCCCTTGAGTCCACTGGCTCTCAACTATGTACCCCTTCTCCACAATCATCGGCAGGAGAAAGACAGAAGCGACGGCTAGCGCGTAGAGCGCGGCCCCCGCAGCGAGCGCGGCCGATCGGCATACACTCCCCCAACCGCTCCGTATCTTGACTGCGAGCAGAAAGGCCACGTACGGTACCAGCAAGAGGGTGAACACGAAGGCTGTGGCCGCATGGGTCAGGAACAGCGCTGCGTAGGCCAGACCGGCTAGCACGAGACTACGTGCCGACGGCCGTTCGACGAGCTCGTAGAACAGCAGCAGGATGAGCGGTAGAAAGCTGTAAGCGAAGAACTCAGCAAACGCACATCGCACGTAGATGTCCAGGAGATGGTACGGCACGTACATGTAGATCACAGCCGCCACCACACCCGCCGCAGGATTCAGCACTCGCCTCCCGAAGGCATACATGGTCAGCCCCGAGAGTAAGAATCCCACCACGTAGGTGAGCTTCACCGCGCCGGTCAGGCTCGCCCCGAGCAGATGGAACATCTCAGCCATGTAGAAGGCCAGAGTAGAGTATATGTTGAACAGGGGATACCCATATCCTAGAGCAAAATCGACCCCCCAGCGTGGATAGAGCACCCCTTCTCTGATAGCCTGATCGAACTGGTTCAAGAAGAAAAGAGAATGAGGCGCGTCGTGGGCGTTGAGGAAGTACGGAGGACCAACCAGGGGCGCCCAGGCGAAAACGCTCATCGCCAGCACCAGTGCTGCCCTACCGCTCATCAGGCGCACGATCCATTGGACCGGCTTGCCCCCAAGCACCGCCCTACTCCCTCGCATCACGAAGACCGCACGTCCTCCGCTGCGCTCCTTCTACGACGGTATCGAGCCCAGGCCAGCACGGCAAACACCGTCAGAAGGCTCAGCACGGACAGAACCTGCCCAACAGTCCTCACAGGGGTGTCCTCGAAGCGCAAGAGCAGGTAATACTCCCCCTCCGGGACCCACACTGAACAACGTCCCAGACTGCCCTGCGGCATCACTTCCAGCTCGCTCTGCACGCGTCCCTCTGGCTCTTGGAGGACGTAGGCTCGCCAACCCGGATAGTAGAAGATGTTGAAGATGATGCGTCCTTCCTCCTCTGCGTGGACCCACAGCAGTTGGGAGATAGTCGTGCTGTCTTGAAGGTCGACCGCCAACCTCCTCCGTGGTTTAGGCAACGACGCAAGGTCCACCCGGACATCTGGCGCCTCACCTTCCGTCACCACGTGCTCAGCGAATGCCGACCACGTGGGCACCCCGTGGGTCCAGGCCACGGAACCCGTCATTTGGTTGCTGCTCTGCATGAACCGCATCATCCCTTCCAGCGACACCGGACCCTCTGTTGGCTCGATGATCTGCGGTGTCAGATAGGCGTAGCTAGCCAGGATGAGGAGTAGCACCAACCCCCAGGTCGCCCCCGTCCGCGTTCTCTCCCCGGAGGACTCAGTAGCGCTCACCACAGAGCCCGCCAGGAAAGCGACACAAGGCATCACCAGCGCCAATAGCCGCCACGGGAACTGGGCGAAGATCACTATGGGGAGCAAGGCCCAGAACGTGTTCGAGGCGGAGAGCATCAGGAAGATGATGATCACCAGCGCGGCCTGGAAGAAGAGCAACATCCGCTTGCAGGTCTCGTCTCTGATCCGTGATAGCATGGCGAGCGATAGTATGGACAGAACGACTGGCACGACCCCTATCTGGAACGGGAGCTCGTCGCTGGGACCTGGCTGGCTCAGGCCATAACCCCAGAACGGCGAGAAGAACTGAAAGAAGTAGACGAAGTCATCCCTGTAGTCGTAGTAACCACCGAGCCACTGATCGAGCCTGACGTACTTGTACTCCATGGCCATGGGCAGCCAAAAGAGGGCACTCAGTCCCAAGCCGAGAAGTAGACCGGCGAGTGGCACCCGGGCCCGCCTTGCCACGGCACCGACCAGGGCGATCCACCTCCGCCTGCCAGGGACAACGCCTTGACAGACGTCCCGCCAGGATCTAGCCAACACCAGAAAGATCAGGTAGACGCCCAGAAAGGACGAGAACAGAAGAAGAAGTCCATTGTGGGACAAGACGAGCCCACTGTAGGAGAGAGCTGCCGCGATCAGCGCGACCGCGCGCGGATTCTCCACCGTCTCGAAGAAGGACCACAGGACGAGAGGAAAGAAAACCAAAGCCACTGATTCGGCGAACGCGCCCCGCACGTAGACGTCGCAGATGTGATAGGGGACATACACGTACACCAGACCGGCGATCAGGCCCGCCGAACGCCCCATGATCCGCCGTACGAACAGATACATGGACACCCCGGACAGCACGAAGCTGACCGCGAACACCAGCTTGATCGACCACAGTAGATCCAATCCGAGCAGATGAAACGCCTCTCCCAGGTAGAAGGCCAGAGGACTGTAGATGTTGAACAGAGGATACCCATATCCGAAGGTGATATCCGGGGACCACCTCGGGTATAGGATACCCTCTTGGATGGAGTGATCGAACTCGTACAGGAAGTAGACGCTGTGACGTGCGTCATGAGCACCCCAGAAGAACCCAGGCTGGAACAGGGGTCCGATGACGAACACTGTAAGGAGCACAACCAGAATCAGGTATGTGTCCCAGCTTCTTAGCTTCTTGAATACGGTGCGGGCCATTTTCCTGTGACCTGAGGCATCTTCCTCTACTCCAGGGTGACTGTGGTCGCCCCGCCAGAGACCGGCAGTCTCACGCCGGTCCCCCCAGCATACAGGCCAGCCTGAACGCGGTAGCCTTCGCGGGGTCCGTCAACGGGTATCATTATCTCGTACTCATCGGGCACTATCTCGCCCAATTCCCAAGAACTGGTAGGCCTCTCCCCGTCCACCGGCACACTGTCACGTTGTGCCCAGATGGTTCCCTCCTCATCCACAACGTGCACGAACACGGTGTAGTCAGTCGTCATCGGACGAAGGCTCTGCCAGTCCAGGGTCAGGCGCACGGTGGCACCGTGGCGCAGGGGACCCTCTCGCTGATAGGAAAGCAGAATAACCTCGTCGCCAAAGACTCCAACGGGTGAACCACCCACGGGTAGGTCGGTGAAGCGAGGGCTGAGATAGCCATAGCTCGCCAGGACAACCAGGGTGATCAGCACGGAGAGCCACGGCAGGCGCCTGAGTGTCGGTGCCAGGAGCAGCGCCGCGCCCGATGCTAGCGACGTGGCGAAGCCGACCAAGCCGAGCAGTTGCCAGGGGTAGTCCAGGGTCCAGGACAGACGACTGATCCGCCACAACGCTGAGGCTGGATGCATCACCAGCAACGCCATGACCAGCGCGGCCGCAACGAAGAACCCCGCTCTCCTTCTTGGGTCGCGCGACGTGTCCCTTTGGCCGAGGGCCAGAAGCCCGGTCACCACCGTTAGGCCTGTCGCAGCCAGCCCCAGTTGCAGGGGCAACCCGTCGTCCCATCCCGGTACGCTGGCTCCATATCCCCAGCTCTCCGACAGGAGCTGGAACGGGTACACGAAGTGTTCAGCGAAATCGGTGGCACCTCGCACCGGAAGACCTTTCCCCAGAGCCGCGGGCAGATTCGCAACGATCCCTATCACCAGCGAGACCACGAGCAGCAGCAGAGCTTCCCCCTTTGCACGGTGAGAAGGACCGAGCACCAGCACGAAGGCCAGCACGAAGAAAGCATACAGGATGGCCAGACCAAGATGGGTCGAAGCCAGGGCCACAAAGAAGAGAACGGCCGCACCGGCCCATAGCGGACTGCGGCGCTCTATGTACTCCGCCCAGCACAGGAGAACGAGAGGATAGAGTGCGAAGGCCCACGCTTCGGCGAATGCACCCCGTACGTAGACTGTGGCCAGGTGGAAGGGCAGATAGACATACGCGAGCCCGGCCAACAGCCCTCCTGCGGGACCGCTGAGCTTCTTGCCCAGAAGGTACATACCCAACCCCGAGGCTAGAAAACCCAGCATGTACGTGCCCTTGATAGCCTCTTCCCCTCCCATACCCAACCAACGTAGCGCCTCGGCAAGCAGGTAGGGCAGGCGTCCCTCCCCGGTCAGCATGTCCCACGGTTGAGCCACCTGGGGAACCCATGACCAGCTACTCCACAACATGCGCTCCAGGTCATAGAGGTTGAAGACAGATACAAACCCGGAATGCGTTTGGAAGAAGCCAGGGTAGGTCAAAGGAGCGATGGCGAACACACTGAGGAGAACGATCAGCGCCAGATTGAGGTCCGGCCTTTCTCTCAGCTTTGAACCACTCATGCGCTGCTGAGTTCCTGTTGCTGGAGGCCACACGCCGGCGGGGCGGTGCGCAGATGACTAGCGGTTGTCGCACAGCGGAAGCACATCACGGGACGATCACCACCTTCAAGGACTCACCAGCCTGCCCCGCCAACCGCACCCCCTCCCCGACTTCCGCAAGACCGTAACGATGCGTGACCAGGCCTCTGGTCTGAACACGATGGCTGCGTAAGAACTCAAGGGCAATGCGGGTATCGTCCGGACCACAGGAGTAGGTGGAGACCAAGGTCTTCTCGGAGAAGAGCAGCTCGTGCACGTCCACTGAGACTGTATCCCCCGGCGGTAGTGGCGCATAGAGAAGGACCGTGCCTCCCTTGCCGGCCAGCTTCAACGCCTCTTCCATGACCCGCTTGCTTCCCGCGGTCACGATCACCAGGTCTGCTCCCAGCCCACCAGTCAGGCTCCGCACTCTGGACTCCAGATCCTCGTCTGCGGGGTTGATGGCGGCTTCCACGCCAGCTTCGAGCGCTCTCTGAAGACGGTACTCAACGAGGTCTGCTGCGAAAACCCGACTTGCACCCCACAGCTTGCATAACTGGATGAAGAGCAAACCGCTGACCCCCACCCCGATGACGAGGATCGTATCGCCTGGCTGAATGCGCGTGCGTTTCATACCCCTGATCGCGCAGGCTACAGGCTCGATCAGCGTCGCCTCCTCGAAACCCAGTCCCTCGGGCAGCTTGAGAACGTCACGCTGCACGTTGATCGCCGCCACACGGATGAACTCAGCAAAACCGCCGGGGTAGATGCCGTTCTGTTTGAAGGTCGCACAGCAGGAGTAGTTCCCCCTCCGGCAGTAGTGGCACACAAAGCACGGGACGTGATGGTGTACAAAGACTCGATCACCCAAGGAGAAGTTTTCCACACCACTACCCACTCGCGAAACGAACCCCACCGGTTCATGTCCCAGCACCGTGGGGGCCTTGCTGTCCGCATACCACTCCATCAAGTCACTGCCGCAAAGACCGCAAGCTTTCACCTGAACCAGCATCTCCCCGGGGCCGATTTCTGGCACCTCCATCTGCTCCAGGCGAATGTCCTGGCGACTGTAATACCTGGCGACTCTCATATCCTGCTCCCGGCGCTCAATCGGGGATGATGGCCACCTTGATGGCCTCGCCCGTCATCACCATCTCCAGGGCCTTCTGAGTGTCTTCCAAAGGCGCCCGCTGACTGATCAGCGCTGAGGAGTTGATCACGCCATCGCTCAGCAGTCCCAACGCCTTGGCCACGGTCTGGGGTGTGTGATGGAACACCCCTTTGACGGTCAATTCGCCATAGTGCAACCTGCCCGTGTCCAGCGACACCTCACTGCCCGCGGGGCACCCTCCAAATAGAACGACCGTTCCGCCTTTGCGAACCAGGTCCACAGACATCTGCCAGACCTCCGGCGACCCTGCGGTCTCAATCACCACATCCGCACCTCGGCCTTGGGTCAGCCCCTTCACGATGGCTACGGGGTCCTCTTGCGCAGGGTTAATCACACAGGTTGCTCCCAATCGGCGGGCCAGGGCCAGCCTGGAGTCTTTGAGGTCGATCACCACCAAGCTGGTCGCACCATTGTGCTTGGCGAGCTGGAGATGCATCAATCCAATCGGGCCACCCCCTCCAGCGATGACGACCGTATCGCCTGCGGATATGCAAGCCGCCTCGTTGCCCAGCACGACGCAGGCTAGAGGCTCCAGCAACGCAGCCTCCTGGTAGTCTAGATGTGCAGGGATCTGATACACGTTGGTGTCCACGATGCGCGCCGGCACCCTGACGTATTCAGCGAAGGCACCCCAGTTGAAGATGATGTCCTCACAGAGGTTCTGCTTGCCTCGCAAGCAGAAGAAGCAGCTGTTGCATGGGGCGGAGTTGGCCGCCACGACCCTCATGCCATCGACGAAGCGCGTCACACCCTGCCCGACCTGCGCCACATCACCGGCGAACTCGTGTCCAAAGGGCATAGGGGGCTGGATGAGATGATGCCCGCGGCGGAACGTCTTCACATCGGTGCCGCAAGTGAGCGCCACCTTGGTCCTGATGAGCAGCTCCCCTGGCCCTGCTGTGGGCATCTCCACATCCTCGTAACTCAGGTGGCCTGGACCATGAAAGACTACTGCTTTCATTCCACCGTACTCCTTCGCGCGGGAACCACGCAGAGAAAGCCCAGAGGCTCGTAGCCGACACATCTGAACTGGTGAAGCTCGTATGGCGGTACGTAGATCGCGTCGCCAAAGGAGACCTCGGTGACGTCGTCGCCCAGCCGCACCTGCCCTCGCCCTCTCAGGATCACGACACCGTGGTCGTGCCCGTGCCTGTCCAGTGAAGTGCTACCTTCAGGCTGGACCTCGAAGTAGCGCACCGCGAAATGAGGTGCTCCCTCCGACGGCCCCATCAACCAACGCGCCGTCACTCGCTGCGCGTCAGGAGATTCGTAGTCTCGCTCCCTCACGCCCTCCCAGTCGAAAACACCATCAGCCCCGACGAACCTGTGGATCGTGCCCATCGCCTGCCCTCCGAAATAGCAGCCCAGATTCTAACACACCTGGGCACAAAAGGAGAACAAGACTCGACGCGCCACTCTCGCGAAACGACAAAGCCAACAGACCGTTCGTATCTGTTGGCTTATACCTGCGTCCCCCATCTTGCCGTGTGCTATCATTGTTTTGAACCTGCCGTGGCAGGTGGGTGCCTACCCGGAGGCCCTCCCCTCTCGGGCAGCCCCTCCGGAGATCGGCTCCCTTTTGACAGGTATTGGCTCAAAACGTTGATCACAGCATCACGAGCAGAACAGGAGACGCACTTCTACTCTAGCACACCCGCGAAGGATGTGCAAGCTGGCGTCGGAAGCCAGTCCAGGCAACGAGAAAAGGCCATCGCAGATGCACAACTTGCTGCTCCGCGGCTGACCTCTCGCCGGATTCCATGGGCAGCACCGCGTCAGCCAGACGCTGGCGGCGCTGCACACCCAGAGCCGCTTACGCACGTGCTCCCCACCGGGCCCCATAGCAACCTCTCTGGCAATCTGCTATAATCAATACACCACACGTGAAGAAGAAGCTGAGCACAGAAGTCCATAGAGACGAGGGGGTGTTCCTCAGACTCCAGGAGGAATGGAATCCGCTACTGCTTCGCAGCGCAGCCAACACCATCTTCCTGACCCGGGAATGGCAGAAGACCTGGTGGGACTGCTTCGGAGAGGGGTTGCAGCTATGCCTGTTGGAGCTTCGCGACGAGGACGATCTGGTTGGTCTAGCCCCATTCTACACACTGGAGCCAGCCTCCGGCCGTAGGGTCCTGCAACTCATCGGAGGCATCGAGGTCTCCGACTACCTCGACCTGATTGCGGCCAGCGACAGCGCAGAGGCAGTCTACAGCACAGTCTGGGAGTCCCTGACCGGTGAGCACGCACTTGCGTGGGACGCGCTGGACCTCCGCAACATCCCTGCTGCCTCTCCCACCCTCGAGAGACTGACCGCGCTGGCGGAAGAAAGTGGAGCGTTCGAGGTAACAGATAGCGTCGAGGAGGTATGTCCGGTCATCCACCTGCCTGCGACGTGGGACCAGTACCTGGCCTCACTGAGCAAGAAACAACGCCATGAGGTCCGTCGCAAGTTGCGCAAGGCAAACCGCGAAGCAGAGATTCGTTGGTACTACGCCGGCGACGCTGGTTCTCTGGACGATGAAGTGGAGGACTTCATCTCGCTCCATATGAGGAGCGCCGTGGAAAAAGAAGCCTTCATGGACGAAAAGATGCAGGAGTTCTTCCACCGCATGGCTCGCGCCGCGTTCGATCGCGGATGGTTGAGGCTTGCGTTCTTGCTCATCAATGGCGCGAAAGCGGCAGCCATGTTCTGTATAGAGTACGAAGGCGCCTTTCTGGTCTACAACTCTGGCTATGACCCACAACTGCACCCCTCGCTCAGTTCCGGTATCGTCCTCCTCTCCTACTGCATTCAAGATGCCATCGACAAGGAGCACAAGGTCTTCGATTTCCTGCGCGGGGAGGAAGAGTACAAATACCGATTCGGCGGGGTGAGAACCGAAGTTCGCAACCTCAGGATAGTACGGCGAGGCAGCAAGAATGTATAGGATTGCCATGTTGAGCCTCCACACGTGTCCCAAGGCTGCGCTGGGCGGCAAGGAAACCGGCGGCATGAACGTCTACGTTCGAGATTTGAGCCGCGAACTAGGCCGGCGAGGCTTCACCGTCGACGTTTTCACCCGTTCTCAAGACCCCGACATCCCACCCGTCGGCAGGCTGGGTCCCAATGCGCGCGTGATCCACCTGAAGGCCGGTCCAGAGGCACCCTACGATAAGAACCTGGTCCATGCCCACATAGACGAATTCACCGACAACCTGCTGGAGTTCGCCAGGTCCGAGGGCATAGCCTATCACGTCGTCCACAGTCACTACTGGCTGTCTGGCCTGGTGGCCATGCGTCTTCAGAAGCAGTGGCGAACCCCCGTGATGCACATGTTCCACACACTGGGGAAACTCAAGAACCGCGTGGCCAGAAGCGACGACGAACTGGAAACGCAGCTGCGTGTGGACTGCGAGCGCCAGATCATCAACTCAGCAGATCGCCTCACGGCGGCCAATCCCCTGGAGAAGGCTCAGATGATTTGGCTGTATGGCGCCGACCCTGCAAAGATCGAGGTGATCCCCTGCGGGGTCGATCTCGAGCTCTTCCACCCTCGACCTCAAGCCGAGGCCAAAGCCCACCTTGACCACGAACTGCCCAAGGATCACAAGATGGTGCTCTTCGTAGGCCGTGTCGAACCGCTGAAGGGTATCGACGTCTTGCTGAAAGCAGTAGCCCTTGTGCTTGGAGAGCACGAAGAACTGCGCGACGGAATCTGTCTGTGCATCGTCGGGGGCGAACCTGATGCAGACGCCGCAAACATGAATCGCGAGATGGCACGCTTGCATGAGATGCGTGAGAAGCTCGGTATCTCCGATGTGGTAACCTTCCTTGGCAAGAGAGAGCAGCAGGCACTACCCTACCACTACTCTGCGGCAGAAGTCTGCGTAGTGCCCTCGCACTACGAGTCCTTCGGGATGGTTGCCCTGGAAGCTATGGCCTGCGGCACTCCTGTCATCGCCTCCAGGGTTGGGGGCCTCACCTTCACGGTGCAGGATGGCTCCACCGGGTTCCTGGTTCCCAGCGACGATCCCGAGGCACTGGCGCGCAAGCTCGCTCTCTTGCTCTCCGACGGACAACTGCGCCGGGACATGGGGCTGCGAGCGTCGGAGCTATCCAGGCGCTATGGCTGGCCAATAGTCACAGTGCAGATCGTCGCTGCCTATCGAGACCTGGCTACGCGCGGCCGCCCGCAGGTGTGCTGTAGAGACCATCGGGACGCAGCAGCCTCCACAGCCGGCTGCTGCGAGTAGGCACTCTCAACAACCAGACCCTCGCTGTAAAGCAAAGCCCCCTGCCGTCCGGCAAGGGGGCTGTTTTTCCACACACCAGGCCGAGCTAGGCGGTTTCCGACCAGTAGTCGAACTCCGGTTCGGCGTCTCCCGTGATCACCTCTCTCGTGATCTCGCACCTGCGCACATTGCGAAGCGACGGAATTTCATACATGGCATCGAGCAGAACCTGCTCGATAATGGTCCGCAGCCCTCTGGCCCCGGTCCGATACTCCAATGCTTTCTCCGCAGCCGCCTCGAGCGCATCGTCGGTGAAGATCAGCTCGACGTTGTCCAGAGCCAGAAGCTTCTTGAACTGCTTGACCAAGGCATTCTTCGGTTCGGTCAAGATGCGAACCATGGCCTCCCTGTCCAGCGGATCTACGCTCACCACCATGGGCAGACGTCCCACGAACTCTGGTATTAGCCCGTACTTGAGCAAGTCGTCGGCGATCACCATGCGCAGCAGTTCGGCAGAGGTCAATTCCTCCTTGCCATGGCTGTCTCTGTCCCTGAAACCCATGGGCCTACGTCCACCCACTCGCTCTGCCACGATGCTGTCCAGCCCCTCGAAGGCTCCGCCGCAGACGAACAATACGTCCGTGGTGTCGAGCTGGATGAAATCTTGATGGGGGTGTTTCCTGCCCCCCTGAGGAGGCACGTTGGCCACGGTGCCCTCGATTATCTTGAGCAGGGCTTGTTGAACGCCTTCTCCCGATACGTCACGCGTGATGGAGGGGTTGTCGCCCGCCTTGCGAGCAGTCTTGTCAATCTCGTCTATGTAGACGATCCCCTTCTCGGCGCGAGCCAGGTCGTAGTCAGCCGCCTGGATCAAGCGAAGCAGGATGTTCTCCACATCTTCGCCGACGTAGCCCGCTTCGGTCAGTGAAGTCGCATCTGCGATGGTGAAGGGCACGTCGAGGACCCGCGCCAGCGTGTCGGCAAGGAGTGTCTTGCCGCACCCCGTAGGTCCAATGAGCAGGATGTTCGTCTTCTGGAGCTCCACGTCATCGACGAGAGTGCCCGCGAAGACCCTCTTGTAGTGATTGTAGACAGCGACAGACAACACGCGCTTGGCCTGGTCCTGCCCGATCACGTATTCGTCTAGTCGGCTGCATATCTCCTGGGGGGACAAGATCTTGCCCACGGGAGCAGGGCTCCGGGCAGCGGAGGGCTCTTCCTCGGCCAGGATCTCGCGGCAGAGCTCGACGCATTCGTCGCAGATGTTGACCGATCCGGGACCAGCAATCAGGCGGCCCACCTGATGTTGGGGCCTGCTACAGAAGGAACAGTAGCGCACGTGCTCCGACGCTATGTCGGACATCACCCGTCCTCCTCCGCATCTGAGCGTGTCAGTATCTCGTCTATGATACCGTACTCCACGCCCCCCTCCGCGTTCATGAAGTAGTCGCGGTCGAAATCGTGCGAGATCTTCTCCACGCTCTGTCCCGTGTGGTTAGAGAGGATCTCGTGGATCTTGGCTTGCATACGCAGCAACTCACGTGCCTGTATCTCGACGTCGGGTGCATACCCACGCACACCTCCGCCAGCGGGGTGCATGTGTATCGTGCAATTCGGTAGACCGTATCGCTTACCCTTCGCCCCAGCAGCGAGGAGCACGGTCGCTAGGCTGGCCGTGGACCCGACGCAGATGGTGGACACGGGCGCCTTGATCAGTTGCATGGTATCGTATACGGCCAACCCCGGATAGATCATGCCCCCGGGGCTGTTGATGTACAGGTGTATTTCTTTGTCAGGATCCTCCCGCTCGAGGAACAGCAACTGGGCGATGATGAGGTTGGCCACGCTGTCATCGACGGCCGTGCCCAGGAAAATGATCCTCTCTTTCAGCAGAAGAGAGTAGATGTCATAGGCACGTTCGCCTCTACCGGTGGACTCTATGATCATGGGGATGAGACTTTGCATCGTTATACCTTCCTGTGGCTCCCTCGAGATTCCTGGCGCAGCCGCACCCTACTCGCCTGCGGCTGGCTCAACGGCTGCCTCTTCACTGCCAACATCCGAGGAGGGCTCTTCTACCGGCGGCACCTCAGAATCCGCCTCGGGGGCCTCACTGTCAACCACACCGGAATTCTCCAAAAGGCGCTGCACCACTTTGCGCCCGTACAGTTTGCTGCGTATGTCTTCCCTGATCTGCTCGTTCCCGAGGAGAGCGTCGCGCAGAATCTGCCTGTCCTGTCCGTACGCGCGCGTCATTCTGCTCACTTCTTCCTCTATCTCCGAGTCCTCTACCTCAGCCCCTTCCTCCTCCACCAGCTTGGCCAGGAGGAGCGACTTCTTCACCCTCGTGTCCGCTGTCGGCCGGAACTCGGCGACGAGATCTTCGGCGGTCCTGTTCGTGGTCTTCAGGTATCCCTCCAGGGTGAACCCCTGCTCCTGAATCTCATACCCCAGGCCTCTGATCAGGGCCTCCAACTCTCTGTTGACGAACACCGGCGGCGCATCCACCTTGGACTGCTCCACAAGGGCATCGAGGAGCCCCTCGGCTAGGTCATCCAGCTGCTTTGCTTCGCGGCGCGCCTGCAGATCCTGCTGTATCTCGTTTTCCAGCTCCTCGAGGCTCTCGAATCCACCCGCCATCTTCGCCAGTTCGTCATCCAACCCAGGAAGATGCTTCTCCTGTAGTTCGTGCAGGTGTGCCAGGAAGGAGACCTCACTCCCCGCTAGTTCCTCATCTTCGTAGTCGTCGGGGAACGTGATGTCGAAGCTTCTCTCCTCTCCGGGTGACATCCCTAGCAGATGCTCAGCGAAACCGGTCACGAGGTCATCCTCACCCTGCTCCAGTTCGTACTCCTGCTGTTCGAGCTTGAGCACTGTCCGCTCACCGATAGTCCCCTCTATGTCCACCACGGCGAAGTCGGACATCTCCAGTGGCCGGTCCACAGGGACCCGCTCTGCATACTGCTCCTGAAGCCCCTCCAACACCTCGGCCACGTCTTCCTCTGTGACAGAGATCTCTTCGGCCTCCAGCGGTAAGCTCTTGTAGTCTCCCAACTCCACAACCGGTGGCAGGGAGACCGTCAGGCGCAGAGTGAGCGGTTCCCACTCGGCGATCTCAAGATCGTCCAGGTGCATGGGTTCCAGCCCGCTTTCCTCCACCGCCTCCTCGTATGCTGCCTGGCCCACGTCGTCTATCACTTCCCGCACGAGGGCCTCCCTGCCCAACTGGCGCTCAACCACACGGTGAGGAGCCTTGCCCTTCCGGAAACCAGGTATGCTGATCCGCGCTGCCAGGCGTCTCGAGGCGGATCTCATGTAGGGATCCAGCCACTCATCATCGACCTTGGCAGTGAGTATAGCCTGCCTGTTGTCCAACTCCTTCGTGGCGACTTCCAACTGTCCTATCCACCTTCCCAGTGTCGATCAGGACACCATCATACGATATCTCACGTTCTCGTCCAACAACGCCGTGCCGGACCGTCGTCTGGCATACAGAGAGCGGGCGATGGGATTCGAACCCACGACCTTCTCCTTGGCAAGGAGACGTTCTACCACTGAACTACACCCGCTCGACCTAGACTCTGGTGGGGAAGGTGGGACTCGAACCCACACGGATTGCTCCACGTGATCCTAAATCACGCTCGTCTGCCAGTTCCGACACTCCCCCCCACTGGTCTATTATACCACGAACCTTCCCTCTGTTCAAACTTCGGGTCGGAGGATTACGAGGAATAGTGTCAGGCAGACATAGCCTGGGTATGACCCACAGCGGGTTTGGTCGACAGCCGCCCCGGCACTCATCCGACATGCAATGCGCATCGCAGACTGGCTCCCGGTCGCCTCAATGGCTCCTCACAAAACTGAAGAAGTTGCTGAAGATGCGATCCTGACTGCCGTCATCCACCTCGTATCCAAGCTTGGCCATCCCCTGCGCATCGACGCCCAGATCGGCCAGCCACTCTGCACCCAGCAGGACACTATCGGCAAGAGATGCATCGTATTGCGGGTTCGACTGGACCCCCCACACCGGCAAGTCCCCGTACCGGAATGCCTGAATGGCACACAGATCAGAAGAGCCCAGGTTCACCCCTCCGGGCGGCAGCTCCGTCACCTCGTCCCAATGCCATAAGAAGGCATGGAATTGCCGGTCTATGCCATCCAGGAGAGGATCCTCGAGGCCCGCATCGCTGAGCGTGACCACCAACCACCCCACCTCAAACTGCGGGCTCCACTCCACGCGCCCCCCAAGCCAGTGGGCCAGCAACTGGTGTCCCAGGCAGATCCCGAGGACCGGCACACCCTCGTCGATGGCCTCCAGGACACGGTCTCGCTCCTCCTGCAAGAACTCCACCTTGTCGAACTCCCTCGGCGGATACTCGCCGCCGGACAGAATGACGGCATCGAAGATCCTCAGGTCCGGAATCGCCTCCCCTGAGTACGCGAGCACGGGCACGGAGGACACGTCGTTCTCCGCCAACACCTGGTCAACCTGAAGGAAACGTGAAGGACCATGCAGAATCACCGCAACTTGCAGGGGTCCACGCGGAGTGGGAGTGGGTTCTGGGGTGGGCGTCGGCGTGTCGGTCGCCGTGGCCGTGGGCGAGGGGTTGGGGGTCCAGGTGGCCGTCGCGCTGGGGGATGGTACTCGCGTGGCCGTCGCCGTTGGCGAAGCAACAAAGTCGAGGGGTGCACAGGCCACCAACAGCAGGCATAGCGCAATGCATCCCAGCACATCGCAGAAACCTCTCACCCCCTTTCAGCCTCCCACATCAACGAACCTGACTCTTCCCCATTGTATCATACGGGTATCCCGCTCACAAGCCAGCCATCAGATCGGCAGGGCACGAACGAGAACCTCAGAACATCGACCCGCTGGCGCGTCTGAAGCACACCACAGCCACTAGAGAGACGCTGATCCAGCCTGGGTGACATCTGCCGGCCACGTCCCGCGCTCTTCGAGTCTGCACTTCCCGCCAGCCGGTGCCGCTACCACAGACCGCGTAGCAGTTCGAACAGTGCCGGTAGCTGCGCCAGACAACCCGGTGTCTGTGAACCATCCTCAGGCAATCGTCTCTGCGCTATCGCCGCGCCCGCGTCTCCCCGCCCCGCCCCTTCCGTGTTCTCTTCGAGTCCCAGATCGACGGCCGTGGCCATCATCAGTTCCTTGATCTCACCCGGCGTAAGGCCGGGATCGGCCTCCAGCAGCAGGGCGGCTACACCACATGCGTGAGGCGTGGCCATGCTCGTTCCGGACATCTCACTGTATGCGGAGTTCAGGGGACTGCCCAACGAGGTCTCCTGCGCCCGGCAGGATACGATGCCTGTGCCGGGGAAGAGCACGTCCGGCTTGGCGCGCTCATCCGAGGTCGGCCCCCGCGAAGAGGCCTCCATGACCGTGTCCTCGTCGGTAGACGCGCCTACCGTGATGACCTGTCGCGCGCAGCCGGGTGGTCCAATGCTGCTGGGCTCAGGCCCCGAGTTACCGGCGGCCACGCACACCACGAAGCCACGCTCAGCCACTAGGTCGCAGGTCTCGGAAAGGGCATCACTGCCGTCGCCAGGAGCGGGGCCAGACAGAGAGAGGTTGAGCACGTGCACATCTTGCTGGACAGCCCAGTCGATCCCGGCCATCACGTCGCTCATGTACGCCGCACCGCTTCGATCCAGCACTTTCGCTACATACAAGTCAGCACCGGGCGCGACCCCTCTGTATGCACCGTTGTCAGCCCGTCCGTCCCCGCACGCGATGCCAGCCACGTGGGTTCCGTGACCGTTAAGGTCGACTACGCCCT
>CAZOBP010000046.1:0-17842 GCA_964577995.1 uncultured Anaerolineales bacterium | reverse complement strand
CACGCCGCCGACCACGGTTCCGCCGCCGGGGTTCATTCTTCGACATGTGGCCTGTAGCCTACTAAGGGTGAACGCACCGATGGCTTCAATCTCGCTTTTCCATACTCTCACAGTCTAAGGGCGCGTGGCACACAGGCGAGAGTCGGCGTTTGGGTTTGTGACAGCTTTCTCCAGACAGCCTGACAGTATGAAATAGAGCATGGGAGGGGAGGTGGTTCTATGTACGATCGCATACTGGTACCTTTGGATGGTTCTGATCTGGCCAAACAGATAGTCCCTCGGGTGCAATCCATGGCCGCTGCTCACGGGTCCGAGGTGATTCTGCTCCAGGTGCTGCCGGAGTCGGGAGTTCTTCCCAAGACTGCGGTCAAGGAGCGACAAGAGGCCGAGGAGCACCTGATGGACGTGGAGCAGGAGCTGCTGAGTTCCGGGGTGAAGGCCCGTCATACGATCAGGCATGGCGCAGATGCCGCCGCGGAGATCGTAGATTATGCCGAGGTCAACAACGTCGATCTGATCGCCATGTCCACCCACGGTCGTACAGGCGTAGGTCGCTGGGTGTTTGGCAGCGTAGCGGGCAGGGTGCTGAGAGGCACGGCGAAGCCGATACTGCTGGTCAGACCGTCCGGTGCACAGCCGTCGGGGAAGCAGACTCCATAGGTTATGGCCCTTCAGCGCCGGCGAAAGCCGCCGCACCGACTGACTGCTAGCCGTCTGCCTCTCCGGTGGTGCCTCGCCCGATGGTCCAGTCGCCCGACAACTACGGCGAGAAGGACAGGAGCGACGCGCCCCCAGGCAGTGGACGCGGGAACGCTGGAAGGGAATGGAGATGTGGCGGGATCACTCCTTCGGCCTCAGTCCCAGGAATCTGGCCATGAACTCGAACCAGGTGTAGAACCCCATCGCGGCCAGGATGAGTCCGCAGATCAGTCCTGCTTCAGAGATAAAGGTGGCGAAGAGGTCGGGCATGTAGGCCGAGCTGTAATTGATGAATCCGTCGCTGAAATCTACCACTGAGGCGAGGAGCATCATTGCGAAGCCGGCGACGATCCATTGCCAGGAAGTGGTCGCGAGCTCTCTGTACTTACGCCCAGCGCGCACCAGCACGGCCAGGAGAGCGATCATCGCTATGACCTGGATTCCCTCCAGCAGGACCTTGAACCAATCGGGCGACTGCACCAACATCAGTGAAAAACTCCTTTCCTTTCTTTAGTGCTCTGGGGCGGCATTGCCTATGCCCCACACTTCGCTGACGCTACGTGGTCAGCGCGGTACCGTGACGCTAACTCTGCTGCGCCAGAGCTTCGAAGCTACACGTATCCTCACCCCTGGCCCGGCAAAGAGACTCGGTGACCACGACCTCTTCCAAGCCGGCAATGGAGTTGAGCAGACCCTGGACGAATCCAGCCAGGAAGTGGCAACGCACTGACGGTGAGGGAAGATTCCTGCAGAATGGACAGGCCAGGACATCGAGGCGATTCCCCTGCGAGCTGGCTATGGCAAACGGGCTGACGGCCGGGCCTACAACCAGTTCTATGCCCCGAGGTATGGAGGCCGGAACACGCATGCTGGAATACCGTCGTTGGTAGATCATCTCCCCCGCTCGCCTGCCCAGGGTGTTCAGAGCCGTGCGCCGGTCGTTCTCGGCCAGAGTCTGCTCGAAGTCCATAACCGGGCTGACTACGTCAGGATAGGCATCGACGACGGTGTGCAGAACCTCTTCCAAGGGCACGCCTTCGGGCTCAGGGGCTGGTGGTGGTTCCTTCTCCTGCTTCAGCGCCTCGGTCAGTTTCCTTGCCGCAACGTCGACTGTGAGGTTCAAGAGGGGGACGTTCATGTTGCGTGTGCACACCACGCATAGGCAGCCGTCGCGTAGGGGCTTGACTACCAAGCGTCCTTCCGAGTAGAGAAGATCGATTTCTTGGACCTTGCGGCGTCGAGCAGTGACCAGTCCGGCTGTAGTCTGGCTGATGGTCCGGCTGACCGTCGAGAGATCCCCTTCGTCAAGGAGATCGGGCAGCGTGGAGGCTAGGATCTGCCCTTCCGCGTCGCACACGAAGCAGCCGGTCACTCCTAGCACCGCCCCGATGTCTGTGAGTATGTCTTCCATTGTTCCTCTCTCTGTGTGCCTCAGGCCGAGGGGCCAAGCGTCTCTTGCACCTGGGCGGCCAGCAGTGCTGGCGAGGCCTTCGTGGCCAGAAGCAGGCCTATGAAGTAGTGGGGTTGTTCGACGATCAGCATTCTGTATCTGCTCATGGATACCACCCCCCAATCGAAGGTACCCACGGCCAGCGTGCTACCTATGAGGCCGGCGGCAGTGCCCACGAAAACGGCCACCGCGCCCTCTTTCTCAGCATCACCCCCTATAGTGTCGGCAACGACTGTACCGTCCGCCGCGACGATAACCGATCCTTCAACCGAGGTCATCTTCGCCAAGTCGTCAGCTAACGTGCGCAGACTGTTCTCCATCCTGTCGCCTCCTCCGCTGACTGCACGACGGTACAGAGATCAAGATTGCTTGCCCTCCGCGAGATAGTATAGCTGCTTTGGCACGTATTGTCAATAGGTGGATAGTACTGTCCTCATTGATGCTCGCCACACAACGGCCAGCGGTCCACAACGCATGGGGATGAGGGTGGCGTGCCTCTGCCGACCCCGAAACGTGGGTGCGGAGTGATACACGGAGTCTTCCTTCGGCTCCTGACCTCGTCGGCAGGTACCCGATCAAGTGTGCTCCCTGCAGTAGGTGGGATACACTTGGCTCGCTGTCCTCATCGTTTCAGCAGGAGTGGGAGCGTCGGCTGTGGACTCAGAGTAGTGCTTCCTCGGGCATGGCGCCGCATGGGGTGATGGCGTGGCCCGGTCTGTTACAGGCTCTTTCCCTCCTTTTCTTCCGTCATCATACGCCAGATGCCGAAGTCACCGACAGTGGCTTCGGTCTCGACTGGCTCGTACCACCTCTTTCTGGTGCCCACCTTCGAGCGCGCCTTCCAGCGCATGCTCTTGGGCTCTGCCTCGATGCGTGACAGGAGGGCGCCGATTCTATCACTGATGACTTGGGACTGGTCCTCCGATAGCGCCTCGACTCTTGGCAGCAGGTCTCTCATTCCCTGGAGGTTGGTGGTGAGCGTGTACCAGAACCCCCAGTCAGTGGAGAGGAGGCTGGCTATGTAGGCGCTGTTGATTGTGTTCTCTCCGTCCTGCTCGGCAAGCTCGTGGGCGAAGAGGAGCATCAAGCTGTCTTTGAAGTCCTTTTCACCCATGTTCACGATCTGTAGCTTCTCTAGTAGGAGGTCCGTGGGACTCAGGGTCAGAGGATCCAGTTCTAGCCTCCCTCGGAAATCCAGACGATGGTTTGCCACCAGCAGCTTGTCAAAGAACACATCCACGAAGAACCAACCATGCTCGTGGAAGTAGATCTGTCTCTCGGACGCTGCCGAGGACAGGGTGGCTCTCCTCTTGCTGTAGCCCAGATCCTCGAAGAAACCCTGCATGTGCTTGCGGAGCTTCTTGTAGGTCACGAAGTCCAGATCTGTGAACTCCTGCTCGCCTTCTCCCAGTCGAGCCAGGCTTCGACCCAGCTCCTGGTATGGCAGAGTGCGCAGCCTTATTCCTGCGCCTCCCATCACGCGCAGAGTCAGTCCCTGGCGCTCTCCCTCTTCGACGATTCTGCGCGCCTCCTCGAGGAATACCTCGGAGGGAACAAGGCCTCCCCATTCCTCTGGCATGCGGATCTCTCTGGCATCCTCTTCCATACGCTGTAGCCATACCATGTCCGATCCACCTCCTCCTTCTAGGCCCTGCCACGACACTCACATCAGGTAGAGGAATCCCAGTCCCACAATGGACACCGCGACGAACTCCGCAATCACCGGGCGCGAGAGCTGAGCGCTGAGATGTTGCTTGGCTAGCCCGCACACGACGTAGAAGATGAGAAGAAGGAAAATGCCGCCTCCGACGGCGGTAAGGCTCAGATGGTTCAGGGCCCAGGCCACCTCTCCGAGAACCAGGCCCACGACGAGAGCATAGACCCAGGGACGTCTGGTGGACAGTTCGGGGGACTGCGGCCGGAGGAGTTCCGAGGCCAGAGTGATAGCAAGGACAGAGATGGCCGTGGACGACAGGAGACTGCGCGCCCGCGCACCGTAGATGAGAGTGCAGAACACAAACACGGCTGCATACACGGCTAGGCCCAGTCCCCAGCGTGCCACGTCAGCGTGACGCCCGCGACTTCCAATGGTGTCGGACTGCCCGACCACCAACAGGGAGAGAACCAGCCCGGTCACCGCCAATGCAGAAAGCCAGAAAGGTATGCTGGGAGAGAGGGGTAGGATGACCGACGAGAGAAGAACAACGGAACATGGCAACCCCCAGAAAGAGAGGACGTATCCCCAGCCAGCTTTGCGCGCCTGGGGGTGGGACCGGACGATGGAATCCACGCCAGCACCCGTGAGGGTGACCAGTAGTGCGGCGACAAGCCAGCGACTGGAGAGGTAGATCGTGGTAGGCACCCCAAGAGCCACGAAGGATATGGTTCTCGTCGGGAGTTCGACGAGGTGTGAGACAACGAGTCCGAAGAGGACGAGGCTGACCAGGATGCTGAGTCTGTCATAGCGAGGCATCTGCCATGTACCTTGTACGCATTTCGAGGGGCTTGGACAATGAAGACTTCCGCGGTCTGAGTGATTGTACGGTGGGCCGTTGTCTTTGTCAAACCTGTGCGGTATAATCCGCTTCAGCATTCACCAGAGGGTACAGTGTGGCTGCGCTATTCGGGGTCCTGGGCTGGTTCGCCGGGGTCTTTCTGAATCTTGCTGCTGACAATCTCCCTCGGCGTGCTCGAATACTGAGCAAGCCTCGTTGTTTGCACTGCCAGAGGGAGCGGTCGTGGCTGGAGCTTTCCTCGTTCACCGGCCTGCTGCTCAGCGGAGGCAGGTGTGCGGGCTGCGGTGCTCGGCGGAGCTGGCGCTGGCCCCTGCTGGAGTTGATTACCGCGCTGTCTTTCGTCTTCTTTTGGCTACGATATGGTCCGTCTGTGCAGTTGTGCCTTGTCACGCTGTACGCGTGCGCACTGTTTCTGATCTTCGTGATCGACTTGGAGCATCGGCTCATCCTGCGGGTGATTATCTACCCGGCCATCGGGCTGGCCCTCGCGGGTAGTTACTTCCACCCGGGTCTGGGCCTACGGCGCGCGATATTGGGGGGTGCCCTCGCCTTCTCTTTCTTTTACCTGGTGGCGGTGGTCGGCAAGGTGGTCTTCAGGAGAACGGCCATGGGGAGGGGCGACGCCAATCTGGCGGCCTTCGTTGGCTTGATCACTGGATTCCCGGAGGTGATCCTGGCTCTGATCATCGCCGTCTCCCTGGGCGGACTTGTGGCCCTGGTGCTCGTGCTCAGTAGAAAGAAAGGTCTACGAAGTTACGTTCCGTACGGGGTGTTTCTGGCCGTGGCTGGCCTAACAGTCCTGGTGTTCGGGGGGGAGATCATTGGTTGGTATTTTGGCCTCTACTAGGCGGTATGGCCCAAGTGTTAGGCGGACTCGGTTATCTGACCATACGTGGAGCAAGGGGTGACACGATGCGAACAATCACCAACGAGCAGATGATGGCACGGGGGGGCAGGCTAGGCCAGGTAGCTACTCTCATTGGCCTGGTTATGGTCTTTGGTGCGCTCATCGCGTCTTTTACCCAATACAGGATGATGTCGGTCGTTCTCGTGGCCCTGGGGGTGGTGATGTACACTCTGGGTAGTCGTGGTCAGGAGCAAGCGATGCGCGGTCCCCAGCTTATTCAGAGGCTGACTGGTGCCCTTGCAGAGTTCGACGACCGCTATCGCTTGTACAACCACGTCCTGCCAGTCGATCATGTCCTGCTCACCCCGCACGGCGTCTTTGTCCTCATCGTAAGAGGGGTAGATGGCGGGATAAGATGTTTCAAGGACAAGTGGGTGCGGGACATGAGTCTGCGCCGGGTGCTGCGGTTTTTCACGGAAGAGTCGCTGGGCAACCCGACGAAGGAAACACAACAGGATGTGGAGAAGCTACAGAAGTACATCGAGGAGCAAGCGCCGGATATCAACACAGAGGTCCAAGGGCTGGTCGTCTTTGTCAACCCTGAGGCACGCCTCGAGGTGACAACGGCCTCTGTGCCCGTTCTGCCTCTGCGGCGACTGAAGGGGCACATCAGGAGAGCATCCGCGCGCGGAGAGATGTCGCCTGAGATGCTGGGGGCGTTGACCAAGCTCTTCGAGGAGGCGCCCCGTATCTGAGATGGCGGCCTGGCCCAGCCGCTGCCTGTCATACTCCTGCAGGACGCCGTTACACAGTGGTGCCCGTGAGCTAGCTTGCATCGTCTTGTAGGCTGTGGTAGCAGCGGCACAGCCGTTTTCCCCCTAGGACTGATCTGAAGATGAAGTACGAGCCCTACAGAGCCACGTCCATGATCAACAGGCTTCGCCACGTCGATGACTGGTTCTGGGCCTCATACACGGTCAATCCCTACCGAGGCTGCGCACACGGATGCATCTACTGCGATGCGCGGGCCAACCAGTATGGGCTTGCCGAGAGCTTCGAGGGGACGGTGTTTGTCAAGGAGAACGCCGCAGAGGTTCTGGATAGACAACTACCGAGGCTGAAGCGAGCTGTGGCGTCGATGGGTGGGGTCTGTGACAGCTACCAGCCCATCGAGAAGGAAAAGGGTGTCACCAGGAGTGTGGTGGAGGTGCTGTGTCGCCACTCTTTCCCGGTGCAAGTTCTGACGAAATCGGACCTGGTGTTGCGCGATCTGGAGCTCTTCCAGGAGGCGGGGAGGCGGTCATGGGCTTGTGTGTTCTTCACGATCACGACCTTCGATGAGCACATCGCGGGCAGGTTCGAGCCAGGGGCCTCTCCACCAGAGCGGCGGCTGGAGGCCATGAGGGCAGTGGCCGATGCTGGACTGACCACAGGAGTGGCCATGATGCCCTTGCTACCCGGGATATCGGACGACGACGGGAATATGGAAGACGTGGTCAGGAGGGTCAAAGACGCAGGCGGGCAGTTCGTGCTGGCTGCGGGATTGACTCTCAAAGAAGGAGCCCAGCGGGCGCGGTACATGAGCTTCCTGGAGCGGCACTATCCCCAAACCGTCTCGCTTTACCATCAACTATATGGCGAGGGTTATGAGACGCGAGGTGACTACGCTCTGTTGCTGCTGCGGCGCGCGAGGGAGATCTGGACGAGGCACGGTATCGCGGACCGCATGAGTCGGCCGGTGCTGCCTGGCGATGCTCTGGCGGCGAACAAGCGCATAGCCGAGAAGCTATTCCTGAGGGCCTACGATCTGTTTCTGGAACAAGCCACGGGCTATCGCCAGTGGGCGTATCGCAAGGCAGCCTGGGCCATAGATGAGATGGAAGACGATGTGGGGGACCTGTATCGGCGGGGAGGCGAGAAGGGCCTGCAGAACATCAAGGGCATCGGCAAGAGGCTCGCCCTGGAGGTAGAGGGGTGGCTGCAGTCCGCTCCAGGTGAGGTGCAGACGTGAGAACGGGCACGGCCAACCTACCCTTGCACTACGGCCGGGCGCCTCGCTGGCTGTTCGGTCGCATGAAGAGGCTGGCCGGTGAGATCGCTGGCGTCATCGTGGAGGAGCACGGTACCGAGGACCTCCTGCGCCGTCTGTCGGACCCCTTCTGGTTTCAGTCCTTTGGATGCGTACTGGGATTCGACTGGCACTCCAGTGGCCTCACGACCACTGCCTGCGGAGCGCTGAAAGAGGGTCTACGCGAACGCCAGGAGGAGCTGGGGCTGTTCGTGGCAGGGGGAAAGGGGGCGCCCTCCCGCCGCACGCCTCAGGAGATCGAGGACCTTGGTCCTTCGCTGAGCCGCGATCCGGCGGAGTTAGTCTACGCCAGTCGAATGGCGGCCAAGGTTGACAGTGCAGGTTTGCAGGATGGCTACCAGATCTACCATCACACTTTCGTTTTCAATCGTCAGGGGACGTGGTGCGTGATACAGCAGGGCATGAACGTTTCCACCCGATTCGCGCGCAGGTATCACTGGTTGAGTGATGGGGTTCGGGAGTTCACTTGTGAGCCCCACGCGGCCATCTGCTGCGACCGGGAGGGCGATGTACTGAACATGGTGGCCAGGGAGAGTGAGGTGGCCCGCCAAGCCAGCACCACGCTGAGCCAGGAGTCTCCTGATCGGCTGCTGGCTGAACTGAAGAAGTTGCAGCATCTGGATTTGCCTGCTCATCACGAGGTCCGGTTGAGCGAAGTGCACCCCGACAGTCTGCGCACCATCTTTCTCAAGACCTACGAGACACAACCCCACGACTTCGAGGCGCTTCTCAGTCTACAGGGTGTGGGTCCCAAGACGATACGAGCGCCAAGCCTGATCGCCGAGTTGGTGCACGGCGCAACACCGAGCTTTCGGGACCCCGTGAGACACAGCTTCGCCCACGGTAGCAAGGGCGGCCATCCTTATCCCGTTGACCGTGCCAACTACGACCGCTCCATCCACACCCTGGAGCAGGCTCTGCGTAGGGCTCGACTGGGAGACAGGGAGAAGCTGGCTGCTTTGCGGAGACTCGCCTCCTGGGTCGAGCAGACCAGGCCAGCGGTGTGAGACCCGAGAGGCCAGGAGTGGAGCTCGTGAACGATGCCCGAACTACCTGAGTTGGAGATCCTCAAAGATGAGCTGAAGGACCACGTTGTGGGTCGACGCGTGCGGGAGCTCGTGTTCCCCGAGGGCAAGGAGGGAGACCGCCCCGTCGAGGAGTGGAAGGCATCCGTCGAGGGGGCTACGATCCTCGACGTCCAGCGACGCGGGAAGATGCTCGTTCTCGACCTGGACAGCGGGCACTCGCTGGTTCTCCATCTGATGATGGTGGGACAGTTGTTGCTCTCCAGCCTCCACGACGGAGAGCCCAGCGACGTACGCTTGACACTGGTGTTCGATTCCGAGCAACTTACCTTGGGTCAGGTACCCCTCAAGTTCCTTCGCTTGACGGCTACTGAAGAACTCGAGCATCTGCCGGAATTGAAGAAGCTGGGCCTCGATCCCCTGACTGGGGAGTTCACCACGGAGGCGCTGAGAGAGATGCTGGCTCAGCGCAGGGGCAAGATCAAGTCCTTTCTCCTGGACCAGAGGTACATCGCCGGGGTGGGCAACACCTACGCCGACGAGATACTCTTCGAGGCCCGTATCGCTCCCTCCAGAGTGGCCTCTTCTTTGGAAAAGCAGGAGGCGCAGCGGTTGCACGAGAGTATCGTGGCCACCCTGGAGCGAGGGCTGGAGCTGGGCGGGTCCTCCGAGATGGCCTTCGTGCACCTGGACGGCAGGAAGGGAGCATTCGAGGAGCGGTTCCAGGTGAAGGCCCGAAAAGGGGAACCTTGCTTCGTGTGTGGGACTCCCATTGAGAAGGTGTCCATCGGAGGCAGAGGCACGTACTTCTGCCCCCATTGCCAGAGGTAGTGCGCCGCTGGTAGCGGTAGGTCCCTAGCCGCAAGCATACCGCATGTTCAGCAACGTCAGCATGTCCGATGAAGAGGCGCGCCTGACGGGAGAAGCGTCGTGGTGGCGGTAACTGGCTGGAAAAAGCGGTGTGCCCCTGGACTGGGCACCACCTAGAGTCTCTCGAACTCCTCGCAGCCCTCTCTGCATGTCCTCGGGTCGCCGATCTCCTCAGTCTTTTCGGTACAGACGGCAAAGACAGCGACCCTGCGAAAGAAGCCGAACCGGGATCTCACTTCGGCCTCCAGGGCCAGGTTCGC
The DNA here is from genome assembly GCA_964577995.1 of uncultured Anaerolineales bacterium. Taxonomy (GTDB): domain Bacteria; phylum Chloroflexota; class Anaerolineae; order UBA7937; family B3-Chlor; genus JAUVXJ01. The sequence continues at coordinate 8,086 of CAZOBP010000046.1, read as the reverse complement.
GCACGGGTTGCGCTCGAGGATCTCTGGCACGGGACACGATCGACATAGCTTCTCGTCCCAGGGTGCCGAAGCTAGATTACGCTGAAGGAGACGGCACTCCTTCCTGGGTGACCTGCGGTGGCTATCCTCGTAGTAGAATGTGCAAGGGCGACACATTAGCTACTTCGCTCCGCCACCTACGATCAGGCCGCACTTCGCCATTTCCTTATGGAACAGATTGATGTGCTCCTGGATCATCTCCCGGATGGGCAGTCCATAGGGGCACTTTTCCTCACACTCCCCGCATTCGGTGCACGCCTCGGCACTCTCGACTTCCTGCGCCAGACCGGAGAAGATGTTGGCGGCCGGCATACGCTTGATGACGCTGTCCAGGATCATCAGGCTTTGGATGGAGACGCCCTGAGGGCAGGGCTGGCAGTAGCCACAGCGACGGCAGAAGCGGTTCCCTAGCTCAGCGCGCATACGCTCTATGGCCGCCTGCTCCTGGGGCGTCATCTCCACTGGCCCCTCCATAATGGCGACGATCTCTTCTATCTCGGCCGCCCGCTCGATGCCCGGGATGGGAAGGATCTGGGGATACTGCCGGAGGTACTTGAAGGCCAGAGTGGCATCGTCCAGTGCTCCACCTGCCAGGGGTTTCATGGCGATGAAGCCCACTTCTCCTTCCAGGGCCAGGGGGATGAGTTCCTGGGCCGCTTCGTTGGCGATGAAGTTGAAGGGGAACATGATGGTCTCGAAGTGTCCGGATTGGACAGCCTTAAGAGCGATGGTCATGGAGTGGGAGGTCAGGCCCACGTGTCGGACCACACCGGAGGCCTGTGCCTGCCGGACCACGTCGAGAGGGCCGCCTGGAGCCAAGACCTTCTGGAAATCCTCCTCGGTGCTGACACAGTGAAACTGGTAGAGGTCTATGGTCTCCACCCCCAGCCGCTTCAGACTCAAGGCCAGGTGCTCTGCCACTCCCTTGGCGTCTCTGGCCTGGCTCTTGGTGGCCAGCACCAGGTCCTCGCGTCGGTCACGTACGGCTTCCCCGATGCGCTCCTCGCTGGTAGTATAGCCATTGGCGGTGTCCAGGAAGGTGATGCCCAGGTCGAGGCAGCGCCTTACGACCGATACTGCTTGATCATGGGAAAGGCGCTGTATGGGGATGCCCCCGAAGCCGATCTCGGAGACCACCATACGGGTGGCACCCAGGCTGATCTTTCGCATTCTTGCTTCTCCAGTTCCATACGTTTGGTCTAGTTCAGGGTTCGTGCTGCGCCAGTCTGAACGTGAGATCCGTATTGCCCATCGTAATGACGGAACGGTCTCTGATCGGACTCGCCGCTGAAGGCTCCACCTTTTCGCCGTCGACGTAGGTCGCTGACGTGCTGTGCAAGTCGAAGAGGAGGAAGCGGTCTCCGTCAGCCACCAGGCGGGCGTGGTGGCGAGAGACGGTGGGGTCGTCCAGCCTGATATCACAAGAGCTGCCTCTGCCGATGAGGTTCGCACCTTGGACGACCATGTGATGCTTCCCAGCATTGGGTCCGTCAGTTACCACAATCCAGCCCACTGCCATCTCGTGGGCCAGTGAGGGCCAGGCTTCCTGCAACGCTGCCCGACGACCTTGTGTAGCCTCTGGTGCCGTGCTGCGACGTCCTCTGACCTGCGTTTGTTCCCCAGTGGCAGTCAACTTCCGAAAAAGGAACCAATACACGAGGAAGCCAGCAAGGCCTAAGAGGATGACCGCCCCAAGGATGAGCGTGACTGCCCCATTCACGTGTACGTCTCCTTCTGGCTGGAGAGTATATCACGGCGGCAAGTTCGACACAAAAACACGGAGGTCCGCGCGGCGCAGGGGACATGCCGTGCTGCAGTGACGTCAAGGCGAGGCAAGGTCTCTAGCGATCCGGTTGAGAGCCCGGAGGCTGGGCTCGCTGTTCCTCGACCACTCCACACTCGTCTCGATGTCAAAGGTGGGCGCGGCGCGTCCCAGGTTCAGCGTCCTAGGCGGCCGAGGCTGCGAGAACCATCATCACGTAGATGGCCCAATGGATGACCACCGAGGGCAGAACCGACTTGCTCTTCAGGTCGATGTAGCCAAACGCCGCCCCGCCGAATATGGTGCTCAGGGTCTCCAACTCCGGCTTGCCCAGGTGCATGATGGCAAAGGGTATGGCCTGGATCCAGATTGCCAGGGACCCAAAACGATCCTTCAAGCCGAAGAGCAAGAAGCCTCGGAAGATGAACTCCCAGCTGAACATGTAGATCGCCTGGCGCAGGGCGAACTCCAGTACCTCACGCGACAGGGGTTCCTGGAAGGACCCCAAACGGTAGTAAGACCGGAACTCATCGAGTTGCACCAGGCCAACGATGACCACGGCCATGAGCAGGACGCCCAGCACCGTCCACAGTGCGCCTTGCCTCCAGTCGCCCAGTCTCAGTCCGAACCGACGAGGGTTTTCCCTGAACACGAGCAGGATGATACCCACAGGGATCAGGAAGTAGAAGACGAACGAGGATAGGGTATCGTCCTCCAGAATCCTGTGATAGTGACTGGCGACAAGCAGCAAAGTCGAGGAAATGAGGATTGTCGCCGCCTCGAGATCTGACCTTTTCACCGTCACCTCGTTCTCCCTCAGGCCAATGCGCGTACTTCCGCTCCAGTCAATACGTGAACCTGGCCGTGTTCCCCCCGGGCGAGAACAACAGTCGGAGTTTCTCCTGGTCCACGTTCAGCTCGTAGGCCCAGTTCAGCAGCAACAGCGCGACTAAGGCCGCGGTCAACACCAACCCCCACCGGGCGTTTCGCCTGACCGCAGCCTCGCAAACACGCAGATTGCCACCTGCGCTGCGTAGTGCCCTGACACCCTGTGCGGCGAAGAGAGCCAGGAAGGGCACCATCACTAGGTGGAACCGTGGCTCGGTCATGATCAGGACGTGGACACCAACCAGGTAGACCAGCAGAAGGTAGACGAGCGTCCTGTCCCTCGTGAGGCCACTCATCACCATCCCTGGCACGCTCAACAGGAGTACCACCACCCAGGGTGTGCAGATCACGAGGAAGATCAGCAGCAGGACCAGCGGCGGTAGCTCCCCCAAGAAGTTGTTCGAATAGAAGTAGAGAAGCACCCTCTTGTCGAGACGAAGCAAGTGCGATAGCTTGCTGAGCAGCAGCCACGCTGCCCGAGCTGGATCGTCCGTGATGAATCCGAGGCCCCGCTCCATCCCCAAGCTGTGAGAGGCCTTCTCGGTGTCCAGGCTGGGTTCATCGAAGGCACCGATCTCCTCCAGAAACTCGACAGCGATGTCAGAGTCGAAGGTGCCGGTGCCCGCGGGATGGTAACCCAGGTAGAAGTTGAAGCCCATACTGGACTCGACGAACACGAACTCGTCGTAGAGTAGAGTATTCCTGATACTCCAGGGGATGGTGAGGACTGCCACCGGCACGAGGACCAAGATCCAACCCTTGAGCGCTCCCCTTTTGTCGGCGGAATGCCACCATAGCCAGGGCAGCAGCAGGACCAGAAAACCGCTGATCACCGAGCGTGTAAGGATGGTCAGGCCGAGCAAGACGCCTGCCAGCAGGAAGAGCCCCCTGTGAGATCCATCGGCTGCTTTGCACAGGCAAAGGACGGTGGCTGGCACGAGGAGAAAGAAGAGATTCTCCGTCGCCAGGCCCAGAGGATAGAGGAGAAACATGGGATACAAGGCCACGATCAATGCAGCCACCACACCCACTGTGGGGTCGAACAGCTTGCGCCCCAGACTGTGGACCACCACGGGCACAAATGCGCCCACAATTGCCTGGGCTATTCTGGCCACAGCGAAGTGGTGGCCAAGCAGAGTGTACAAGACGGCCAGAAAGAGGGGATAGAGAGGAGCCCTGGCGGCGGTGGGTATGCCTCCGTACCAGGTGAAGCCCTGCCCCAGTCTGATGCTCTCGGCAAGACCATCGTACTGGTACATGTCGTCTAGGGCGATGCCCAGGTTGAGGCTGAGCAATACCGGGATCAGCCGTGCGACGAGAGCAATGAGGAACAGTACACCCTCGGATCTCCACTTGTACGCTTGGTGTTTCATCGCTGCTATTATAGCAGCCGAGTCGTGATGTGCCAACGGCTCTTGGGGTGCTGCGCCTGTTTGCCACGGTCCCCAGATGCTGCACTGTGACGCTCTGGCGAGTATGCGCTTGACCGGGAACCGACGAACTCGAGCCTGATTGGTGGGTCTGGATCTCCACACTTAGTCCTCTGCGGTAGCAGGTCTCGAGGATCGCAGTCGTCGTCTGGCGACGTGGTTCATCGTTCGCAGGCGCCTGGGCTCAGCCGCGTGTAGCCTGAGGAGGGCCATCGCCTGCAAACCTCCCGTTGCCTCGTTTTGAGGGTCATCTCTCCTTGACTCTACGTGACTCAGTCTTGTGGTCCACTTGGCTCCCCTTCGTCCTCGCCTGGTCACGGTGTCTAGGCTCACCTACGTCTTCTTCTTGACAGGCTACGATGTTTGGAGTAGCATTAGAAGTCGACCACCGTGAGGACAATCGGTTCGTAGGGACACATCGTGGGGCTCGGCGGTGGGAACCGCACAGATTGCAGGGGGTGTAGGCCGAATTGGACGAAGAGAAAGATCAGAAGGGAAAAGTCAAGAAGACACCCAAGGAAGACAAGAAGGTCAGGGTGGCCATCATCGGCGTGGGAAACTGCGCCTCCGCTTTCGTGCAGGGCGTCGTCTACTACAAGGAAGCTAGGGCCAAGGACAATGTCCCCGGCATCATGCACGTCAACCTGGGCGGCTATCACATCCGCGACATCGAATTCACAGCCGCCTTTGACATCGACGTCAACAAGGTGGGCAAGGACCTTTCCGAGGCGATCTTCACCTATCCCAACAACACGTATCGTTTCTGCGAGGTCCCCAACCTGGGGGTGCCGGTCCACCGCGGAATGACCCACGATGGCCTCGGCAAGTACCTCAAGCAGATCATCACCAAGGCCCCCGGCAAGACAGCGGACATCGTGCGCATCCTTCAGGATACCAAGACCGACGTCGTGGTCAACTATCTGCCGGTCGGTAGCGAGATGGCCACGAAGTGGTACGTGGAGCAAGTGCTTGCCGCTGGTTGCGGTCTCGTCAACTGTATCCCGGTGTTCATCGGGCGCGAGGACTACTGGCAGACGCGCTTCCAGGAGCACAATCTGCCCATGATCGGAGATGACATCAAGTCCCAGGTGGGGGCCACCATCGTTCACCGCGTCTTGACCAGGCTCTTCCGAGACCGAGGCGTGATCCTGGAGCGGACGAGCCAGTTGAACGTGGGTGGAAACATGGACTTCTGGAACATGCTGGAGCGTGCGCGCCTGGTGTCGAAGAAGATCTCCAAGACAGGGGCGGTGACCTCGCAACTGGACTACGACATCGGGGCGGACAACATCTACATTGGGCCGAGCGATTATATTGCCTGGTTGACGGATCGCAAGTGGGCCCACATCCGACTCGAGGGGCGCAGTTTCGGCGATGTGCCTCTGAACATCGAGCTCAAGTTGGAAGTCTGGGACTCACCGAACTCGGCCGGCGTCGTGATCGACGCTGTGCGGTGCTGCAAGCTAGGCCTGGACCGAGGGCTTAGCGGCACTCTCCTGGGGCCCGCGGCCTACTTCATGAAGACGCCCCCCGTGCAGTACACGGACGACGAAGCTCGCAACATGGTGGAGGAGTTCATTCGGGGCAAGTAGGCCCTACGGGGAACCAAGGCTCCCTGCCACGCTTCGTCGAAGGAATATGCATGATTGTCTACTGGCTGGTGTTGTGCCTTCTCTTCATCACCAGGCATCTCCCGCTGAGGCTATGCTACTGGATTGCAGGCATCATTGGTGACCTGGCATACGTGTTCTGGCCCAAAGGGCGCAGGAACGTCGTTGATAACATGCGACACGTTCTCGGCCCCGAGGCTTCGGAGCAGCAGAGAAAGGACACCGCCAGGCGATCCTTCCGGAACTACTTGAGCCTGCTGGTGGATTTTGCTCGCACCGCTGACACGGATCCCGCAGAGATTGAGGCGCGACTACAAGGCACGGGCTGGGAACACCTCGACGAGGCTTTCCGTCACGGGAAGGGCGTCCTCCTCGTGGGGACTCACCTGGGAAGCTGGGAGGCGGCTGGTGTCGCGCTGGCCGGTCGCGGCTATCGTGTCCATGCCGTATCCGAGACCCTCGGAAACGAGAGAATCAACCGGTTAGCTATACAGTCGCGTGCCGCACGGGGGATAGAGCTCATCCCCATGGAGTATGCCCTCAAGCGGGTGTACAGGGCCCTGCGCCGAAACGAAGCAGTTGGCCTGGTGACCGACCGGCCCCTGCCACCAGATGAAGGGACCCCCGTGATGTTCTTCGGCCAACGGATCACCTGGCCAACAGGGCCAGCAGCCCTCGCTCTCAAGACCGGGGCCAAGATAGTCACCGGTTACTTGGTGACCAACGCGAGCGATGACTACGTGGGGGAGATCTTGCCGCCGCTGGATATTCAAACGAGCGGCGACCATGAATCAGACGTGCAGCGCATCACACAGGAGATCGTGCGTATCCAGGAGGAGCTGATCAGACGCTACCCCGATCAATGGTACATGTTCAGGCGCATGTGGCCCAAAGCACATGAACAGTCATGAGTCATTCACTCCTCTCCTACTGCGCGTACCGACTCATCGGCGCAGTCGCCCCTCTTCTCCCGCGGCGTTTAGGTTACTGGCTCGCTGACCAGGCAGGGACTGTGGCCTACCATCTAGGGCGCCCGAGCCCGGCAGCCCTCAGAGGCAATCTGTACCACGTACTGGGTACCGATGGCGATGACCCCAGCGTTGAGTGTGCAGCGCTGGACGTCTTCCGCAACCTCGCCAAGAACTACTACGATCTCTTTCACAAGCACGCGCTCGGCATGGAGGAAGCAACAACATCGATCGAAGTCCGGGGATTGCATCACATAGAGGAAGGGCTAAGAGACGGAAGAGGCTTGATCGTCGTATCGGCGCATTTTGGCCCCTTCGATGCCTTCTGGATGATCGGTCGCCGCCTGAACTTGAACATAACGGCCCCCGCTGAGCACCTCAAGCCGGAGCGACTGTATCGCTACGTGTGTGAACTCCGGGACAAGAAGTGGATCACCCTCCTCCCCGTTGACAGACCCCTCATGGGACTGGTTCGGGCCTTGCGACGCGGAGACCTCGTGGCGATAGGTGGTGATCGCGATATCACTGGGAGCGGCATTGTGGTGGACTTCTTCGGCGCTCCGGCGAGGCTGCCGGATGGAGCGGTCCAGCTTGCACTACGCACCGGTGCCAACCTCCTGACCTGCTTCGCACTCAGGCAACCGGACAACAGCGCCGTGCTCGAGGTAGAACCTCCTCTTCCACTGGCGAGGACCGGAGACTTCGAACAGGACGTGCTGGTCAACGTGCGTAAGGTGGCAGCCAGGATGGAGGACTGGATCGGAAGATACCCCGGCCAGTGGCTGGTACTATACCCCATCTGGGAAGACGGAAGCCATGGAGAATGATGTCCTTCTCGGCAAGGCCGACCTGCACATACACAGTGGCGCTGGAGATGGCGTTGCCAGCGTTGCTGAGATACTGGAGTACGCGGAACATGAGACGGATTTGGATCTCATAGCCATCACCGATCATGACCTGATCCACGGCGCTCTCGAGGCCAGGGAGATCGCAGCGAGCAAGGAGTACCGGTTCGAGGTCATAGTGGGAATAGAGATCACTACTCTCGAGGGGCACCTTCTGGCCTACGATCTTAGTGAGCCAATCCGCATGCTGATGCCCTTGACCCACACCATTCGGCTGGTCCGTGAGCAGGGAGGCTTCTGCGTCGTTCCCCACCCTATGAGCTGGCTCACCCGCAGCATAGGCTACCGTGGCTTGTGCAGGCTCATGGACGACGAGAGAGAGGGTGTGGCCGTTGAGGGTCTCGAGGTCCTCAACTCCACACTGGCGGGCCGCGTGATCCATGAGAAGGCGCTAGCCATGAATCGCGAGCAGTGGCATCTGGCGGAGACGGGGGGGAGCGATGCCCACTCCCTGGACTTCATCGGATCGGGATACACTCTCTTC
>CAZOBP010000045.1:0-17875 GCA_964577995.1 uncultured Anaerolineales bacterium | reverse complement strand
GAGAAGCGACGACTCATCGACGTCACCATAGACGAGGTGGGAGGTCGCATCCCTGTCATAGCCGGCACCGGCTGCACGAATACCAGGGACACGGTCGCTCTCACAGAGTACGCCAAAGACGCTGGTGCCACGGCGGCCCTGGTGGTCGCTCCCTTCTACCTCAAGCCCGCGTACAACGAGGTGTACGAACACTACGAAGCAGTCTCGAAGGTGGGACTGCCGATCATTCTCTACAACATCCCCCAAACCGCCGGCACTCACTACAGATGGTGGACGGCCGAAGGGATGGCCTATCTAGACAACGTGGTGGGCATCAAGGACTCCAGCGGCGATGTCCCCTTCCTGGCAGCTCTTCTCGAAAAGGTCAAGGGACAGATCGCCATCATCTGCGGACACGACGAGATCGTGATGGCAGCCCTGGCGGCAGGCGCAGACGGGGCCATCCTGGCCAGCGCGAACCTCATACCGGACATCTGGCAAGAGATCTACGCCCACACCATGGAGGGCAGAATCCACGAGGCGCAGGAGCGACAGCGAGACGTACAGCGCCTGGTGCGCATCGTCGTCCGTTGCGGCTCCACACAGGCCGTGAAGGAGGGGTTGCGCATGATGGGCGTCGAGGTGGGGGATTCTCGCCACCCCATCATGCCTGGCGGCGCCTTCCGTCGAGAGGACGCCGACGAGCTCCGCGTGCAATTAGAGGAACTGGGCAAGATCCCCCCACGCGGTATGGAGTACGATCTTGGCCAGGGCAAGAAGGTTAAGACCGCCGTGCCCGCCACACCTTTGACCCCGACATCAGTCACCGATTTCACTATGCTGGTCGGAGAAGGGTATGCCGGTCCACCGGATTTCGAGATCGCCCACGTGGACCTGCTCGTCGGACTCAAAGACGGACCTGTGGGCACAGCCCTCGAGGAGGCCCTCAGCAGACCCGAACCGGACGACCCATCGGGCAAGAACCTGACGGAGCTGAGGATCATCTTCGAGCGGCCGCGTACTCTCCTGGTGCCCACCGTTACCGTGCGCACCAAGAAGCAGGCGCGCCACATCTACGACAACGCCGTCGAGGGAATCGTGATGGCTATCCAGGCCAGTCTGAACGATGGGTTCCTTCCTGAAGGGGCCCTGGACGACCTGGTGATGATCGTCAACGCCTTCGTCCATCCCTCGGCCGCGAACCGTAGACGGATAACGATCAACAACTACAAGGCGATGCGAGCTGCCTTGCGCAAGGCCATCGAAGGACGACCTACTGTGGAGGAACTGCTTCACGAGAAGGAAGCGGCACGTCACCCTCTGCGCTACGCACCATGAGGCGTCCAGCGTTAGATCTCCTGGAGATGCAGACTCAGAAGTGAAGCATTGGGCTCGTATGTTCTTCATAGAGGTGGACACGCCCGCGCACTAGGACGGTGGGGAACAAGCTGCGGAGGGGAGAATGGCTGAAGTTCGGTCGTCCGACGTAGACTCAGGAAGTGACGGGCTCCACATGGCGCTCATTGGCTATCAGGCAGCGATCGACCTGTGGACCTATCAAGGAGAGCAGTGGTGGGCAAGGTTCAACATCATGCTGTTGGCCAACAGCATAGTGGTTGCTGCGGTCACCCTGGTACTCACGAGTCCGGGCAAAGACTTGCCGTGGGTGGTGCTCACTCGGGTCCTCTCCCTCGCGCTACCGGTGGGAGGCCTCGTCCTTGGCCTCTTGTGGCTCATGCTCATCAAGCGCGAAATCGTGTACGCTGACTACTACCTCTGGTCGGCGCGCGAATTGGAGCATAAACACCTCCGGGATGCCGTGGTCACTGTTTCGCGTGGTGGAGACCTCGCGGGTGGCGACTGCGTGGACATCGCAGTTGACGGTAATCATGTGAAGCTGAGTATGGCCGGATTGGCACGCTTTCGCGCGAGAAGCGTGGCCTTCGCTGTTGTCTACCTATTCCTAGCTCTGTACGCTGTCATCTTGCTCTTGGCGCTATGCGGTGTTCTCTGCACGGTCTGCGGGTGACTGCGCGGTCAAGAGTCAGCATTCTCATTCTGGGAGTATGAGCGCTACCTGCTCAGTCACCGATGCGCCGGACGATCCCGTGGGCAGCTCAAGAGCAGACGTGATGCCTCGGAAGGCCTCCCAGACACTTGGTACGCTTTGGGGGAAGGGGTAGCAGTGGGGCCACTCATGGCAATGTCGGCAAGACTGACCGGGCGGCCGTACTCATTCCAACTGTCGTGGGCGCTCCCTTCCTGCTCATCGACCTCTTGGAGGTCTACAAGACGATACAGATGGGGTACACTTAGGTCTGCACGCGAGGGACGGTGGTGGACAATGTCTGGCGCGCCTTTGCGGACGGTGGAGCAGCGTACACCCCGCTGGTCGACTTCGAGACGCGGCACGGAGACGTAGTGCGCTCCCAAGACGGCATCGGGTCCATACCACCCGACTATCAGGTCGGCGCTGAGGTGACTGTGCTGTGTGTTCCTGACGATGTACAAGACGCGCGAGTCATCTCCTAGAAGCGTCTGTGGCTTGCGCCAACGCTCATCACCTCCGTTGGTCTGCCACCCATCGTCATCGCAGTTGCTACGGTGTTGGTCGTGGCACGTAGGGCCGTCCTCAGACGTCGCGCAGCGTCCCTGTTCTGAGAGAGCAGGCCAGCGTCGGACTCTGACCAAGGAGGAGAAACATGAAGAGAACAGTTACGTTGCTCGCGGTGCTCGCCGTGGTGACCGCCCTGACCTTGGCAGCATGCGGCCCCGGTGATGAGCGCCCATCAGCCGCTGAAGAACCGGCTGCCCCACCGGAGGAGCCGACTCCTGCGCACGCCACCGCCACTCCGCTCCCACCTACGCCGGAACCGGCCGAACCAACGGCTACTCCGGCCCCACCCGAGGAAGAGGAGACAGCGCCCACTCCTACTCCAGCGCCTCCGTTCGAGATCTCGAGCAGCACCTTCGAGCCAGAGGGGGCGATCGCCGTGCAGTACTCCTGCGAGGGGGCAAACCTATCGCCGCCGCTCGAGTGGACAGGAGTGCCGGAGGGGACCCAGAGCCTTGCACTAACAGTCGACGATCCCGATTCTGATCCGCCTGGCTTTGTGCATTGGGTCGTCTACAGTATCCCTGCCAGCTCCACCGGTTTGCCGGAGGCATTATCGGCAGAGGCTACGTTGCCCGATGGCACACTCCAGGGTACGAACAGCTTCGCGCTCTACGTCGACGAGGGGCAGACTTTCCCGGGCGGCGCCCCCATCAATCTGGTCGGCTACGACGGTCCATGTCCCGGTGACACACATCGCTACATCTTCACACTCTATGCCCTCAATACCATCCTCGACTTGCAGGCAGAGGCGACCACGGCTGAGTTGCTGGGGGTGATGGAAGGACACGTGTTGGGCGAGGCGGAACTGATTGGACTGTACACACCGCAGCAGCCGTGACCGTCATTGCCCAGTTGCGAACTCCGTGCTAAGAGCCACCATGACGAGCGGCAGGTTCACCACACCATCACCCACGGTGGTGATTTGGCGGGACGAATCCTCCTGAACAGCGGGGCCTCTTGGCTTCGTCCGAAAGCCACCTTGCGCGGCGTTCACATCCCTGGTAGAATCCAATGCGGTCCGACGTTGCTCCCTTGCGTCGCGGGGCTGTTGACAAGCTGTTTCGCAGCACTTGCGGGCTCTTCCGAGGGCGCCTAGATGTCACGCAAGCAGCGCATGATCTTGGCTGGGCTGACGCTTGCGGTGGCCCTTGTGTTGGGTTGCCTTGCCTTTCTGCTGTCACCGCTCCTGGCCCCCCGCCATCTGGATATCCTGGTCACCCTGCCGCCCAACCCCTTCACGCGGTCTATGACGGCACGTCCGATTGCCACCGCTTGCGCTCCCGTCATCGTCATCACAGCAGTTGTACTGGCAGTCACTTACTGGCGACAACGAACCAAGTCTCGCCAGCCCCATAAAGGACCTGCCACGCGGCCCGGCCCGTCCCAGCAGGCCGCGCCGGCACCCGCCCACGTCCACGACCGACCGTCCGAACCATCAGTTGCGCCCTCGAGGAAGAGGGCGGAGCATGGTGACCGCAAAACCGACTCGCAGCTGCGCACCCTCGAGGAGTTCATTGGCCAGCCCAAGATAAGGGAGATACTGACCGTCTCAATCGGTGCGGCAAGGGCGCGCGGTGATGCTCTGGGTCACGTCTTGCTTCGTGGACCCACCGGATGCGGCAAGAGAACGCTGGCCAGAGTCATCGCCAAGGAAATGGGTGCAAAGACAACATCCACTTCTGGTCGGGAGATTGCAGCACCTAGAGATCTCGGGCTAATCCTCACCAATCTCGGTGATCGTAGCATCCTCTGCATCGCGGACATCCAGGGTCTGCCGAAGGCTATCGAACAGCCCCTGTGCCTGGCCATGCGTGACTTCGCGCTAGACCTAGTCATCGGCAAAGGCCCCACCGCCAAGGCCATTCATCTGCCCGTCCCTCCCTTCACTGTGGTGGGTACTACCACCGAGGAGGAGCCTGTCAGCCACCGGCTGCGGCAGAGCTTCGACCACGTGCTGGACTTCGAGCCCTATGAGGTGTGGGCTCTGGTCAAGCTGGTTCAACGACTGTCCGAGGATGTTGGCGTGCGGATTGATGAGAACGCTCGTTTGATGATTGCCCGCGCCTGCGGCGGCAGTCTGGCGGAAGCCCGGCGCCTGCTCATGCGAACGCGGGATTACGCCCAGGCTCGTGCGGATGGAGTAATCACCGCAGCGGTCGCCCACAAGGCATTGGCCATGATGGCGCCCGAGCACTCCTCCGCCGCCCTACAGCCAGCACCTGAAACATCCCAGATGACCGAGACGGGCCCCCCCCTAACATGGCAGGGTTTTGAAGACCTCATCGCTGAGCTCTTCAGCGCTCTCGGCTATCAGAACGTGAAGGTAACCCAGCGAACAGGCGACGAAGGCAAGGACATCATCATGGAGAGGGCGGACCCACTGAGGGGCATCACAAGGGTGTATGTGGAATGCAAGCATTGGTCATCAGGCCGCGTGGGCATCAAGGAAGTGCAAGTGCTGCACTCTGCGGTCATGAGAGACCCACAAGTCCATGAGGGCATGCTCGTAACAACCGGCAGCTTCACCAACCAAGCACGTGCTTACGCCCGTCAGATCGGCTTCATTGAGCTGATAGACCGCACCAAACTGCGTCAACTAGCAGTCAAGGCTGGACTCGACCTCGACTCACGAATCGGCAAGTGACAGCTCACGATGCCGCCACACCAGTCATGTGAGGCCCTGCTGGGGCTCGGCCCACGCTGACGGTGCCCGATAAATGCATCCCCAACCCCGACGCTCATGCAGCCTGATCGCGTACGGGCACCAGCCGTCGTGCTTTGCTCACCTGCTCGCCTCTGTCAACGCCAACCTAGTACCCCTGACAAAGGCGAACTCAGAATCCCCCAACTCAGACGTTCAGGTGATGAGCTACTCCCCTCTGGAGCTCGCCGGGTTGGTGAAGACACCGGTCTTGCGCGTCACGCTTTCCACACCCTCCGTTATAGACAACGAAGCCCACTGCAACTACAATGCACAGCAGCACTTCGTTACTGGGGCGGGACGCTCAGGGATGAAAGGAGGCGAGGGAAGGTGAAAGCCCTATCCATTGTCGGACTGACGGTCTCGAATCTGGTCTTCACTGTGGTCAGCAACATCAGCTTCAAGCTTTCGGCTGACAGCGCCGCATGGCAGAGCTTCCTGTGGCGCAGATCGCCTGCTTTCCAGCACACCTGCCCTCTGCGCTCGCCTCGACATGCCCCTCCGAGGATTTGACAGACTCCCGGTTTTCTGGTATCATTATCATAGAATTAGCACTCTAACATCGAGAGTGCTAATTGCGTGCATAAGGGCCATCAGGTTGAAATGGGGACCCGTAAGTGGAGCCATTAACCACAAGACAGGAACGAATACTGGACTTCGTGGTCCGGGAATACGTAGACAAGGCCAGCCCGGTCGGTTCCAGGACCATCGTGGAGTTGTGCGACCTGGGAATCAGTTCGGCGACGATCAGGGCTGAGATGGCCGCGTTGGAGACACTGGGCTATCTGACCCAGCCTCACACGTCGGCCGGTCGGCTTCCTACGGCGAGGGGCTACCGCTACTTCGTGGAGAACTTGATGAGGGAGACGGCCTTGCCCTTGAGTGAGCGCCGAATGATCGAGCACCAGTTCCATCAGGTGGACAGGGACCTCGAGCAATGGATCAAGCTGGCAGGGGCCATACTCACCAGCAAGGCCAACACCGCCTCTCTGGTCACCGCGCCCAAGGCCCGCCAATCGCGCTTCAAGCGCATGGAGTTGGTGCGTCTCAGCGACTCCAACGTACTACTGTTGGTAACGCTGAGTGATGGTACCACCAGGCGTCGGATCATAGACCTGGCTGCCACGAGCATCCCGGCGACACTCCAGGCCCTGGCTGAGGAGTTGGACACCCTGCTGCTCGATTTCACCAGTGGGCAGGTACGCGCCAGTTTCTCCCGTCTGAAAGGTGCTCAGGCGACAGTCGGCGAGCAAGTCGCCGTACTAATGAACGATGTCGACCTGCGCCGCGACCTAGAGTTGCACCGCTACGGCTTCGCCAATATCCTCAGGCAGCCAGAGTTCACGGCGACTGAGAAGCTGGAGCAAGTAGTGGCGATTCTGGAGGAGCCTGGTCATCTCGAGGCCATCCTGGCTGAGATAGCCCTCGCCCACAGCGGAGTCCAGGTCATCATTGGAGGCGAGGAGCGGTGGCCGCGCATGGGCGAGTTCAGCCTCATCCTTGCGCGATACGGCGTGGCTTGGCGCACCACTGGGGTGGTAGGCCTGATGGGTCCCATTCGTATGCCGTACAGCCGAAACGTACCCATGGTAAGCTATGTAGCCGAACTGATGAGTAGACTGGTGCAGGAACGGTACGTGTAGCGGCTGGTTCCCTGGTTCAGACCGATCAGGAGGTTGGAATCCAATTGGACGAGATAGTGCAAGAGAAACCCGTGGAAGAACGGGCTGAGGGAGAAACTGACGAACTCGAGCGCGCAGAGGATCAGGCGGCCGAGTACCTAGATCAGTTGCAGCGCACTCAGGCTGAGTTCGCCAATTACAAGAAGCGCCTAGAGCGCGAACGAGAGGAATTCATAGGCCTCGCCAACGCCGCGCTGATCAGCAAACTGCTGCCCATTCTAGACGATCTCGAACGGGCGCTGCAAACAGTTCCCGACAATCTGCGTAGCCTGACCTGGGTGGAAGGCATTTTCCTCATCGAGCGCCGGCTGCGCATGATTCTAGAGCAGGAAGGACTCACCGAGATAAGGGCGGTGGGCGAGCAATTCGATCCGGAGCTGCATCACGCGGTGGTGGGCGAAGAGACTACGGAACAAGGTGAAGGCACAATCATCGGTGAGATGCAGAAAGGTTATAAACTACACGACAAGGTACTGCGCCCTTCAATGGTGAGAGTGGCAGCCCTGCCAAGGGACAAAAAGAAGGAAGAACCTGAATAGGAGGGAGGACCACTAAGAACATGGGCAAGATCATAGGCATTGATCTAGGAACGACTAACTCTGGCGTGGCAGTCATGGAGGCGGGAGAACCAACCATCATCCCGAGTTCGGAGGGTGGGCGACTGACGCCTTCCGTCGTGGCCGTATCCAAGCAGGGTGAGCGATTGGTGGGTACGGTGGCCAAGAGACAGGCGGTCACCAACCCTGAGAACACCATATTCTCCATCAAGCGTCTCATGGGACGCAAGTACAGCAGCCCTGAGGTGAAGCGAGATACCGAGCTCCTGCCATACAAGATCACCGAGGCCCCCAACGGAGACGCTAAGGTCGTCATGGGGGACAAGGAGTTCTCCCCACCTGAGGTATCGGCCTTCATCTTGCAGAAGCTCAAGGCCGACGCTGAGGCGTACCTGGGCGAGCCAGTGACTCAGGCGGTGATTACCGTACCCGCCTACTTCAACGACTCTCAGCGCCAGGCCACCAAAGACGCAGGTCGCATAGCGGGCCTGGAAGTGCTGCGTATCATCAATGAACCTACGGCATCCTCACTGGCCTATGGCATGGCCAAGGAGAAGGATGAGAAGATCGCCGTCTACGACCTGGGAGGTGGCACCTTCGACATCTCCATCCTGGAGATAGAGGGGGGGGACCCTCCCGTGTATGAGGTGCTGTCCACCAACGGCGATACGCACCTGGGTGGCGACGACTTCGATCAGGAGGTAATCGACTATGTGGCCGACGAGTTCAAGAAAGAGCAGGGCATCGACATCCGAGAGGACCGCATGGCCCTCCAGAGGCTCAAAGAGGCTGCTGAGAAGGCCAAGGTAGAGCTCTCAACGGTGGGGCAGGCAGAGATCAACCTCCCCTTCATCACTGCTGATGCCAGCGGCCCCAAACATCTGACCATGACCCTGACGAGGGCCAAGCTAGAACAGTTGGTGGGCGATCTCGTCGAGAAGACGATCCCTCCCTGCCGGCAGGCTCTAGAAGACGCCAAACTGAGCACCTCCGACATCGACGAGGTCATTCTCGTCGGAGGACAAACCCGTATGCCCGCCGTGCAAGAGGCGGTGAAGAGCTTCTTCGGAAGAGAGCCTCACAAGGGAGTCAACCCCGATGAGGTCGTCGCCCTGGGCGCGGCCATCCAGGCAGGCGTGTTGGGCGGTGAGGTCAAGGATGTGCTACTCCTCGACGTAACGCCCCTGACGCTGGGCATCGAGACCCTGGGCGGAGTGGCCACCGCTCTGGTGCCACGCAACACGACCATTCCCTACCACACTTCCCAGATCTTCTCCACTGCCGCCGACGGGCAGACCAGCGTGGAGGTGCACGTCGTCCAGGGCGAGCGTCCCATGGCCCCGGACAACAAGACCTTGGGGCGGTTCATCCTGGACGGAATACCGCCGGCACCCAGAGGTGTACCGCAGGTCGAGGTATCTTTCGACCTGGACGCCAACGGCATCCTCAACGTCTCTGCCCAAGACAAGGCCACCGGACGCGAGCAGCACATCACCATCACCGCCTCCAGCGGTCTGAGCGAGGACGAGATCAAGCGCATGGTCGATGAGGGCAAGTCACATGAGGCCGACGACCGCAAGCGCAAGGAAGAGATCGAGGCACGCAACCACGGCGACCAGGCCGCCTACAGCGCGGACAAGACGCTGCGTGATCTAGGCGACAAGGTGCCCGCCGACGTACGCAGCGACGTAGAAGCCAAGGCCGCGGCGGTACGCGAGGCCCTCAAGGGCCAGGACGTGGAGCTTATCCAGCGCAAGACTCAGGAACTGACCGAGGCTATGCAAAGGATAGGGGCCGCGATGTACGAACAGCCCGAGGCCACCACACCACCGCCGGGAGGCGGCGCCGCACCCGGAGGCCCCGAGGACGAGGGCACCGTGGAAGGCGAATTCCGAGAGGTCTAGAACAACCCCAGAGGGGCAGGCGCACAGAACGCCTGCCCCTTTTCTTGCATCGGCCACCATCATCAGGTAGACTATCCCTTGTGTCCAGCGAATAGCCCTACGATGTGGAGTCCATGACAGCAAAGAGAGATTACTACGAAGTCCTGAGCGTCAGCCGCTCCAGCAACGACGCCGAAATCAAGCGGGCCTACCACCGGTTGGCCCGCGAGTATCATCCAGATCTGAACAAGGATCCAGACGCTGAGGAGCGCTTCAAGGAGATCAACGAGGCGTACGAGGTTCTCGGAGAGCGTAGAAAGCGCGCGCAGTACGATCGCTGGGGACACGCGGGACTCGGAGGCGGCTTCGCCACCGACTTCAGTGGTTTCGGCGGCTTCGGGGACATCTTCGAGGACTTCTTTGGTTTTGGCGGCACGCGCACGGCGGCCAGGAGAGCACCGCAGAAGGGCGCTGACCTGCGGTATGACCTCACCCTGACCTTCGAGGAAGCTGCCTTCGGTTGCGAGAAAGAGATCGAGATCGCCAGACTGGACACCTGTCCCAACTGCCAGGGTACGGGCTCGGACCCCGGGACGGCCCCTATTCGTTGCCCTCAGTGCAATGGCACAGGAGAGGTGCGTCGGGTGCGTCAGTCGGTCTTCGGCTCCTTCGTCAATGTCACCACTTGCGGACGCTGTGGAGGAGAAGGAGAGGTCATTACCACCCCCTGCGGCGAGTGCCGAGGGCAGAAGCAGGTCCGCGTGACGAAGCGGCTCTCCATCGACGTACCCCCGGGAGTCGACGGCGGCACGCAGATCCGTCTCTCAGACGAAGGGCAGGCCGGCTTGCGCGGAGGCGTGACCGGGAGCCTCTATGTGGTCATCTCCGTCCGTAAACACCCCTACTTCAAGCGACAGAATGGCGACGTCTTCCTGGAGCTGCCCATCAACGTTGCCCAAGCGGCCCTGGGAGATGAGATCGAGGTACCCACACTGGATGGCAGCGAGAAACTGGGTATCCCGGCAGGCACACAAACTGGCGAGAATTTCCGCCTGAGGGGCAAGGGGATACCTTACCTCCGAGGTGGAGGGCGCGGAGACCAACTGGTGACCGTGTACGTGGTCACGCCGAAGAAGCTGACGCCCGAGCAGCAGGAGTTGTTCGAGGAGCTGGCCAAGACTCTGGGCAAGGAGGTTATTCCTCAGGGCGAGAAGAGCTTCTTCGACCGCTTGAAGGACGTCCTGAGGTAGGCACGTTCGTCTTCTGCCCGGCAGTCCTGTATGTCACTCCCGTGGCCGTGCCTTTTTCCAGCGCTCCGTACCCGCTGATGCTGACCTTGAACATCCTCAGAGCCAACCACTCTACCTCCAGCTCTGCGACACCGACGCGGCCGGGAGTCTCGCACCATCGGTTAGCCAGGACTTGAGTGCAAGCAGGGGTTCGAACCGTGAAGTGGCTGGAGATCAGCGTCCCTGTTGAGTCAGAGGAAGCTGCCAGAGCAGTCTGCGAACTGTTCGATGCTTACGGTCAGGGAGGCGCAGTCCAGGAGCAGATCTTCCAGGACGAACGTCAGGTGCACCTCGACGGGCCTGCTCCAGTCACCGTCAAGACCTACCTGCCTGTGGGTAGCAGCGAACAACGCAGACTTCAGGTACTCGAACGTGCGCTCTCCAAGCTCGCGCAGTCCCATCACATCCCGCCCGCCCGGTTCAGGCAGTTGGAAGAGGAGGACTGGGCCACTGTCTGGAAGTCATCCTTCCGACCCCAACACATCGGACGACGCATAGTGCTCAAGCTCCCCGAGCAGGACTATTCTCCTGCCGAAGACGAGGTGGTGATAGACCTGGAGCCAGGCATGGCCTTTGGCACGGGTCTTCACGCCACCACCCGCATGTGTCTCGTGTGCCTTGAGCAGTTGGTCAGCCCAGGCGACTGCTTGCTGGACATGGGAACGGGCTCCGGCGTTCTCGCTGTCGCCGCCGTCAGGCTAGGAGCAGGCAGCGTCCTCGCCCTGGACAACGACCCGACGGCGGTTGCGGTGGCCAGGGAGAACGTCCTTCGTAACTCCGTCACACATGCTGCCACGGTCGAAGAGGGTTCACTGGACTATCTGCGCAACCACCACGTACCGCCCCTGGACGGCATTGTCGCCAATATCATCGCCGAAGTCATCGTGGACATGATGGAGTCAGACCTCGCCGCTCCCCTCAAACCAGCAGGTTGGCTCGTTGCCAGCGGGATCATCGCACCCGCGGAGGCCAAGGTCAGGGCGGCGTTCGATAGGTGCGGGATGCAGACGACTGACCGGTATCAGGAAGAGGCCTGGGTTACCCTGCGCGGTACGAAGCCCCGCATAGACGGGGAGTAGAGACCCGGGGGAGAGGACCCCTGACCATGCACCGCTTCTTCGTACCTGCGGCTTGGCTAGAGGAAGCCGACGTGAGCATCACCGGCCCGCTGGTGCACCGTCTCAGGAACGTGTTGCGCCTCGGGCGCGGCGCCCACGTGATCCTGCTGGATAACTCGGGGTGGGAACACGAGGTGGAGATCGCGGACGTCACCAGCCAGCGTATAGAGGGCCACGTGGTGCACAAGTCTCTGGCCACCGCTGAGCCACGCACGAAGATCACACTCTATCAAGCCCTGCTCAAACTCAATAAGTTCGAGTGGGTGCTCCAGAAGAACACCGAGCTGGGCCTTGTGGGCTTTGTGCCCGTGATCACCGAGAGGTGTATCATCGGCAGTCTGGAAGACATCAGCAAGACCAAGATCGAGCGCTGGTGGCGCATCCTCATGGAAGCGGCGGAGCAATCGGGACGTGGTCGCCTGCCCACCCTGCGCCCGACGGCCATGTTCCCCAACGCCTGTGAGGACGCGGCACGGGGCGGACTGACCTTGATCCCCTGGGAGGAGGAGAAGGAGCGAAGTCTGCGCTCGGTCCTTCGGGCCACGGAGCGCCCCCCCTTCTCCATCAATCTCTTCATCGGGCCTGAGGGAGGTTTCACGCCAGCGGAGCTGGTCCAGGCCCAGCGGTACGGAGCTCTCCCCATCACACTTGGTCCGCGCATTCTGCGTGCAGAGACAGCCGGGTTGGCAGCCGCCGCGGCCATCCTCCACGAGTTGGGGGATCTGGAGTAGCCTCTACACCCCGGCAAGGTCCGTCCTCTGGAGCAGCCCTCAGGGTCATGCTACCACCGCGTGCCCCGTCACTTCATGCTCGGGATGTGGCGCGCCGCGATGACCAGGCCCATGCCCACGCCGAGAGCTATGGTGGGCACCGGATTACCCGTGATCCACAGCGCGACAGGGGCAGTGAGCGCAGTCGCAGCCGAGGCTCGATACCGGTGCCGGAACACCAGGTACCACACGGCGAAGGCAGACACCAGTAGAAGAAACGATACCGGGCTCAAGTACAACAGAATGAAGGAGGCGCTTCCCAAGCCCATGCCGCCCTGGAAGCGTGTATAGAGGGGCCAGCAGTGCCCAGCCACTGCCGCAGTGGCCGCCACCGGAACCGCCCAGGGAGCCGGACCCACGATCTCGGCCAACTTCACCGCCAGAAGGGCCTTGGCCGCATCGCCCAGCACGGCGAGAACCGCAGGTCCCAATCCGGCTACACGCCGGACGTTCCTGCCGCCCGTGTGCCCGCTGCCCAGCGTCCAGAGGTCCCCCCCTTGCAGAATCTGACCACCACGACGCCGGAGGGAAAAGACCCCAGGAGGTAACCCAGTACTGCCGCAGCCAGGAGCCAGAGGGCAACCACGAGCGGCTATCCACCGGTAGGCAACGGACAGCCCGGGTCCAGCTTGTAGAACCCGTGGGCGCCCCTCGTGGTGCGGATCAGCAAAGCCTCACGGATTCCCCGCTTGATCAACTCTCTGATCTCGGCGTTGGAGAGATCGATGACCTCTGTGTTTCGCAGGCCGCGCAGGGCGTTGTAGATCTGTACGAAGCGGACCGGCTCATCGAACTGGCGCATCGTATCGCGGAAGATACGCCACTCACGAGGCCCGATCCCACCCTCGGGTGCCTCCTCCTCCGAGACGGTCTCCGATACGAACTGACTGAGCGCGTAGGGATCTTCATCCGGCAAGAAGACCTCATGCACCGTGCCGCTGGTGAAGATCTGCACCAGACCCCGCTTCTCGGCCTCCTTCACGAAATCCTTGAACTTGGTGAAGGGCTTGCCGTCGGAACCCCGGTGCGCCTTCTCGTCGAAGCTACCCAGGACCTCCATCATCAGCAGCTTGAGAGTAGCCATGGTGGATACATTGTCCCTCTGCCTGGCCAGATGAATGGCCTCCACCAGCGCATCGTAGATATCTGCCGGCGCCTTCTTTTCCTCCTCGTCCATCAGATGCTCGTATAAGACGAAATCGTCGGCACTTTGAGCGAGGTGAGAGGATGCGGCTCCGCCCACGCCGATGACCCCGACAAACTTCCCATACTGACGGATGGTATTGACCACCGGAATGAAATCCCGGTCCCCTGTAATCAGGACGTAGCAGCCAATATTGGGATACCCGTACAGGGTCTTGATGGCATCAATACACATGTGGATGTCCACGCTATTCTTGATGGCGCCGGCACTGTGGGCCCTGTCACGCTCGTAATAGTAGGTGGGCACGTACATGGGCTCGATGCCGTGAGCGTACAATGCACTCGTTACCCTCGGGTACCTGTACCAGTCAGCGTACGCCCGGGCGATGGTGATACGGCCGTATTCGGCGCACTTGTCCATCACGTACTCGAAGTTGGGATCGGTGTCGTATCTGTTGTGCACTGAGATGTAGATGTTCTCGAAATCTATGAAGACGGCGACGTCCGCCTGGCTCTCCACCATCACACTCTCCCTTCAACTATCGCCAGCGTCAGCCTCTGCTGTCGTCTGCCGCTACAACTCGTGTTCCGCCAGCCAGAGCCCCGCCGGAGTATACCACCGCCATGTTTGAGGATTCTTCCCCACGTTGAGATGCCAGTGCTCACTATTCCACCGCACGTAGCAGCTCGACACTCGGGCCTGGCCGCGTGTCTAGGCGACATCGCCCCATAGGCCCTCGCCCTACTTGCGAGAGGATGAGACCCTATCGCCCACCCTCCATGCTGGCATGTCGCTCACCACCATTGGCGAACTCGCCCCAGTAAGCGGGGTCGAACATCTGACCACTGCTCTCTTCAAGGACTGCAGCGACCTTGCCCTGGATGTTCTGACAGGGCCAGGGGCGGTCAGTCCAACTTCATGAAGTGCCTTACGGATTCCAAGTACTCCAGGGGGGAAAGATGGACCGGATGAGTGCGCCGTGCTATGGTGTACCCCTTCCACAGCTTGTGCACCAACCAGAAGAGCCGGTTCTTGGGCAGCCTCAGCAATCGGCGCACCACAGGCAGCAACCAGGGCCATTCCACCGTAACGGCGAACAGCTTCTGCAGGTTCTCTATCTGTCGCTTCTCGTCCGGTGGAAAGCGGAGCACGGAGCTGTCCCACGCCGAGACAGAGATGTCGTCGAACGTCCCTTCCACCAACCCCTCGCGGCGGGCGAGTTCGCCCAGTTGAGTGCGCGGGTAGGGCTGGTAGATAAAGGCGTTGGCGAAGGCCGGCCGGCACCTGACGTTCAGCTGGAGGGTTTCCAGGTCATCCTCGAGACCGCCTGTGGGCAGGCCAACCATGTTGGTGCTCATCACGTTGATGCCCGCCTCTCTCAGCACCTGGCAGGCGTCTACGATCTGTTCTTTGGACATGTTACGGCGCAATACCTCGTTGCGGATGCGGTCGCTGCCTGCCTCGATGCCCATGCCCACGCTGACGCAGCCCGATCCCCGCAACTGCTCCGCGAGTTCCTCGGTGACCAGATTCGCCCTCACGTTACAGAAGAAGGGCAAGCCCACGCGGTCCCAGTACTTCTCCGAGAACTCTGCCACCCACTCCCGGCCGATGGTGAAGGTATCGTCCAGAAAGACGACGAAGCCCAGGGGATATCTTTCTTTCACGTGGTTGATCTCCGCCAAGACAACGTCCACGCTTCGCTTACGAACCCGCCTACCTTGACCTTCGTAGATCTCGAAGAGCGCGTGGTTGAAGCAATACGTACACTCGTAGGGGCACCCTCTTCCGCTGAAGAAGTGCTTGATCTTGCTATGTCGCGTGGGTAGGTGCTGCTCGTAGACCAACTCCCGGTCCGGGAAGGGCAGCTCGTCGAGGTTCTCGATGTACGGGCGCACGGGGTTGCGCACCACCTCACCATTGACCCTGAACCACCAGTTGGCGATATCCGGGTTCAGAGAGCCGTTGTCCAGGGCCTGCGCCAGATCGAGCATGGCCCCTTCACCCTCTCCAATACAGATCCCATCCACCCCCTGGTCCTCGATCATCTCCGGGAAGAACGTGGGATGAGGCCCCCCGAAGACAGAGAAGACGTCGAACTTCCCTTTGATCTGCGCATTGAGGTCCAGGTAGTACTTCTGCAAGCCCGTGGTCACGCTATAGCCGACGATGCCGGGCCTGAACTCCTCGGTGGCCTCGATGGGGTCCTCCTGGCTGACGATGCACAGTCTGACTTCGTGGCCGGCTTGCTTGAGAACGCTGGATAGATGCAGGATGCCCTGAGGCTCATAGTCAACCTGCTTCAGCACGAACAACACACGCATATAGGGAGTCTCCTCGTACGGGGCCAGCGCGTCCTCGTGCAGCGGCCCCAGGCGATGAAGCTATCATATCGCGACACCCAGGAAATGGCAAGCAGCTTGCGGCCGCGAGTGCCCGCCGGCTCCCCACGACCCATAAGGGCAAGCTGAAGCTTGTCCTACCGCTTGACACGGACATTGTCCCAAGCTATACTGGCCAAGTCTGCGACATTCGTGCTGGGCCGCACGATGCTGGAGCCAAGACAGTGAGAACCCGGTTGTTCGCTTTCGACGCGGTCCGAGGCTGGGTGATGATCCTCATGGCCCTGGACCACGCCATGGCCTTCTCCTACTTCCACATCTGGGCCGAGGGCTTCCAGGGCACGCGGCCCAGTCCCCTGCCCGACGTCGTGCACTACCTGACCCGTTTCGTGACTCACTGGTGCGCGCCGACCTTCGTCTTCCTGGCGGGGCTCAGCGTGGCCCTGTACACCCTGTCTCGACGGTCGCAAGGTCTCACAGAGGGGCAAATCACCCGCAAGCTGGTCACCAGAGGGCTGCTGCTTATCGCCCTCCAGCTCACCGTGGTCAACTTGACCTGGGGCTTCGGGGTCTCCGAGGGCTGGAATCTGGTCTACTTCGGCGTGCTGGCTTGCATCGGCTCGGGCTTGGTCGTGCTGGCCTTCACGCGACGCCTGCCGGTTCCCTTGCTCACGGGTGGTTCTGTCCTTCTTTTGCTGCTGATGCCCTTCGCACTCCGTGCCCTTCCCCTGCCGTCAGGCGCGGACCACCCTCTGCTGGAGATCCTGCTCCAGCCCGACAAGGACGGGTGGCTGGCCGTCAACTACCCGGTGCTGCCCTGGCTGGGCGTGATGGGGCTGGGCTGCGGCCTCGGCTTTCTCGTGGGAGTTAGGCCAGAGCGGACCACCAGGCTCTTCCTCTTCCTAGGCGCGCTCCTCCTCGGTCTGTGGCTGCCCGTGCGATTGCTGGGCGGCTATGGGAATCTCACTCCCTACCAGGGAGGCGACTGGCGCGACTTGATGTTGATGTCCAAGTACCCACCCAGCCTGGTCTTCCTGATGTGGACCCTGGGGGGAATGGCCCTCACTGTCGCCGTACACCACCTTCTCGCGGACAGACTGCGCCCCACCCGATTCTGGAGCCTGGTCACGCTCTTCGGCCAAGTACCTCTGTTCTTCTACGTGGTGCACCTTGTGCTGTACAGGGCCCTCGGCTTCCTCCCTTTCCTGAGGGGCAGCCTGGCCGCGGGCTACCTGGCCTGGCTGGTGGGCCTGGCGGTGGTGGCGCCTCTCTGCTGCGGCTATCGCGCTCTCAAGAGAAGATACCCGCAGAGCCTGCTGCAGTACGTGTAACCCGGCCGTCACGCCGGCAGGAGCTTCAGAAACGGGAAAGAGGAGCCGACATATCGACTCCTCTTCGTGACTTCTAGTAGCCAAACCGTGCGCGCTCAGAGCAGCGAACCTACTTCTTGGCCTTCTTACCCTTCGTCTTGAACACGACGCCCTCTTGCTGATCGGCATCCACTGACACGGTGGCACCGGCCTCCAGCTCCCCGCACAGGATCTTCTTGGAGAGGGGCGTCTCCACCTCCCGCTGAAGCGCGCGGCGCAGAGGCCGCGCACCGAACTTGCGATTGTATCCTGCGTCCGCCAGCCAGTCCCGGGCCTCATCCGTGAGCTCGATGGCGATCCCGTGCTCGGCCAGCCGGGTCTCTATGTCCCTCATCTGGATGTCCACGATCTGTCTGATGTGCTCCACCGTCAGGTCGTGGAAGACGATGATCTCGTCCACACGGTTCAGGAACTCCGGACGGA
>CAZOBP010000044.1:0-18211 GCA_964577995.1 uncultured Anaerolineales bacterium | reverse complement strand
GCACGCCCCTGGTCAAGATACCGATCTTCATCTCCGAGTTCAACCACGACTACGTCCACTGGCCCCTGAAGGAGCGCGGGATCTACCAGCGCTGGCGAGAGACCACTCCCTGGGGACAGCTTTTCGCCAAATACGAGGCTGAAGGGTGCTTGGCGCTTGCCGTGGCCAAGCAGGGGACCGGGGACCGACCGTGTGTCGACCCCGCCAGTGGCTAGCGGTCGCTCCACGCACTAAGGCGCCGACGCGAAGAGAAACGACCGCACCGGAGGATCAACGAAATGGGTCGCTGCCTAGGGGTTCTCGTGGGCCTTGTGAGCCTGATCGCTCTCTTTGTCTGCTGCTGCCTCCCGGTCGCAGCAGTGATGCTCACCTACGGCCAATGGGGCTGAAGCCAACACAATGACGCTCCCGCTGGCGACCCTGTAGCTCGCCAACGTGTGAAGGGGGACCGCTGTAGGTCCGCAGACGGGCGCGGTTTCCCACGGTGCCCTACTTGTAGCGGATGACCTCGAAGCGATACATCTGGATCGGCTCGTCGTCGTCCGCAATCCCCGCTTTGTAGACCTTCGTGTGGTGAAACTGCTCCTCCGCCGTGCGGATGCTGGGCAGGTCAGGGAGGAGCAACCCTCTCTTCAGCGGATTCTCCAGCGATTGTACGATGAGCCCGTAGCGCTTGGGGTCCAACTGATCCAGGCTATCGATGGGCTCCGGCGCAGCGAGGACGTCGACCGAGATCTCCAGATCGTCAAGTTCCTCGGGGCTGATGGGCGGAAAGCGGGGATCCCGTGTGGCGGCGGAGACGGCGTTCTGAATGACTTCCGACGCCACAGTCGCCTGCCGAGGCTCGATGGTGCCAATGCAGCCCCTCAACTGCCCCCTCCTCTTGATGGACACAAAGACCCCACCTTTGTCCTTCATCTCCGGGGTCAAGTCGCTTTCGGGAGGAGTTTCCGCAACCTTGCTCTCGCGGACGTAGCGCTCTATCGTCTGCCGGGCTAGCTTCACTAGAGGATGGGAATCCGACATCGTCGCGCCTCGCTTCCATCATCGCGTGGGCCTGTCACAGGATCATTCTAAGCCATCGCCTCCCTTCTGTCAAAGCCTGAGCGGAGCCGGGTACAGCCAGCACTGGACTGGCAGTCGGGGCCGGGGCACAAGGCCCGCCTCAGCCGCTGGGGTTGACGCACAAAGTGAGGCGGTGTATAATGGTATGTGCTACCCTGGTGGCCCTTCCTCCCACGCTGACACCCCCGGCGCCTGGGTGTCCCAGGAAAGTCAGGGGAGGGGTCCGTAGAGCCTTTCAGAGGAGGGCGAAGATGGACAAGCCGTGGCTCAACTTCTACGACAATGGCGTGCCACACACCCTCGAGTACCCCGCCGTCCCGCTACACTGGTTCCTGGAGGTATCTGCCAGGAACTACCCCGACACACCAGCCAGCATCATGCCTGGCAGGTTTGGGGAGACCACTCTGACCTTCAGGGAGATCAACGCGCTGGCCAATAGACTGGCCAACGCCCTCATCGATCTCGGTGTCAAGAAGGGCGATCGTGTAGCCATCTACATGCCCAACTGTCCCCAGTTCATGATTGCCTACTACGCCATCCTCAAAGCTGGCGGGGTAGTAGTTGCCACCAGTCCCCTCTACTCGCCGCGAGAGGTAGCGCATCAATTCAACGACTCTGGCACGGAGACCGTCATCCTGCTCAGCATGTTCTACGAGCTAGTGAAGGACGTCCAGCCCAAGACAGAAGTGAAGAACGTCATCGTCACCAACCTCAAGGAGCACCTGGCAGGCCTCGACAGAATCCTGTTCACCCTGGTGCTGGAGAAGAAGGGCGGCCATCGCGTAGATCTGGCTGAAGGGGACATCTGGATGAAGGACCTCTTGGAGCGGTATCCAGATACTGACCCTGGGGTGGACGTAGGTCCCGATGACATGGCCCTCTTTCAGTACACAGGTGGGACGACGGGCGTGCCCAAAGCGGCAGTGATCCTCCATCGTAATCTGGTGGCGAACGTACAGCAGTGCTCTGCCTGGCTTCCCGACGTGAGGGTGCCGGGAGAGCGCCATCTTGCGGCCATCCCCCTCTTCCACATCTTCGGGATGGTGACCACCATGGCCTGGGCGATGTCCATCGCCGCGCCTCTCATCTTCATCGTCAACCCGCGAGACATCGACGCACTCCTCAAAGCCATCAACAAGTACAGACCCACTCTCTTCATGGGCGTGCCGACGATGTACAATGCCATCAACTCCCATCCAGACATCGGCAAGTACGACGTCAAGTCCATCAGGGCCTGCATCAGCGGGTCGGCACCGCTCCCCTTGTCGGTCAAGCAGGCCTTCGAGCAGTTGACAGGCGGCCATCTGGTGGAAGGATACGGGCTCACCGAGAGCGCGGTGGCCACGCACTGCAACCCCATGTATGGCAAGAACATCGAGGGTAGCATTGGCATGCCCATGCCCGACATTGAGGCCAGGATAGTGGACCTGGAATCCGGAACCGAGGACCTACCGGTCGATGAGGTCGGCGAACTGATCCTCAGGTCGCCTACGGTGATGAAGGAATACTGGAACATGCCGGAAGAGACCGCCATCGCCCTGCGCGAAGGATGGCTCTACACCGGTGACATCGCGAAGATGGACGAGAACGGTTACTTCTACATCGTAGAGCGCAAGAAAGACATGATCATCGCCAGCGGCTTCAACATCTATCCCCGCGAGGTCGAGGATGTGCTCTACGAGCATCCCAAGATCATGGAAGCAGCGGTGGCCGGCGTCCCGGACCCGAAGCGCGGCGAGACTGTGAAGGCCTGGGTCGTGGTCAAGCCAGGCGAGACCACGACCGTGGAGGAGATCAGAGACTTCTGCAAGGACAAGCTGGCCAAGTACAAGATACCCTACTACATCGAGTTCCGAGACGCCCTGCCCAAGACCATGGTTGGCAAGGTGCTTCGCAGATCTCTGGCAGAGGAAGAGGCCGCGAAACAGGCAGAGTAGACGAAGCGGCCTTTCGCTTCAGGCCACAAGGGTGGACCCCGCGTCCACCCTTCTTTGTTTTGCACAGTCTTAACGATGGCGTAATCTGGACGTAATCCACCTCCGTCATAATGCAAGCAGAGCCTGGGGCAAGACCCTCGGGTCGGCAGCAAGAAGCACCAGAGCAAAAGGAGGTGGTGACGTGAAACGAAGAAGCATCGTAGTTGTAGGGATGGCTATCGCCCTCGTGCTGCTGATGACCTCGACCGCCAGCGCCGAGGAGATCAGCGGGACGGGCACCCTCTCCGCCAGGGGCGCAGGGCTGGCTATCCTCCGTGGCGCCGGCGAAGTGCAGGTCGACGGCCACGGGATCGGCATCGTCTGGGTGAAGGACGCACAGACGCTCGAGGCCAGTGGAAAAGGCTACAGATGGGAGGTTCCTGAGACAGGGGCCACGGTCTTCCTTGGATGGACCGGCTCCATCTACGCCTCAGGACACGAGATGACCGTCTGGATGGTGGGGGGCCTGATCGAGTTCACCGCTTGAGGCACCGGCAAAGTCTATCTCCGAGGCCGGGGGACCTACGAACTCAACGGCCACGAGGGCGAGTGGGACCCCAGGGGTGAGGTGTTGCAGCTCCCTGTGGCCGCGCCGGTCGAGTAGCAGGCCCGATCGAAGTGGTCACCAACATTTTCGCCCCAGGCGACAGGCCGGTCAACTACGAGGGGTATCCGTCACTCTGGGCGGATGCCCCTCTGACCTACCAACTGCACCACTCGATGGCCAGGTTGAGTTCACCCGCGCACACCCTTCACACAGCCCCTGAACAGCCATCCACACATGTGGCCGGCGGGGTTCTCCTCGCACGATGACTGCGCCCCCGCCAGCAACGATCCCCGGCACTGAGGCACTTGAAGCAAGCCCTCTCAGATGCTATAATGAGTGTAAGTGGAGAGGTCGCATAGTCCGGTCTAGTGCGCACGATTGGAAATCGTGTAGGCGATAAGCCTCGCGGGTTCAAATCCCGCCCTCTCCGCCTGGGCTTTGTTTACATCCCGTGATATGATGGTTGCGGTCGTGCTAGACGGGGAGCTAGCGGTGCCCTGTACCCGTAATCCGCTATAGCGGGGTCGAAAGCCTCTTTGAGGCTCTGAACCTTACGATACTGCTGGGGAAAAGTGGCGTTGAAGGCCGGGTCCTGCGCGGCAGAAGCCTACGAACCCCGTCAGGTCCGGAAGGAAGCAGCGGTAAGTAGCCACTTCTGGGCGCCGCAGGGCGACCTGGTTGGAGCTAACTGTCTCCGGTAAGTCGGGGGGTTCGAGTCGAAGGAGGTTGCACGACCGCTTCACAAGATCAGAGAAAGGGGGCGGGTGCAGGTACTCGCCCCTTTTTTCGTCACGATACCGTATGAAGCCCTGCTGGTTGTTGCTATGCCCTCCAACGCCACATCAAGCCAAGAGCACTTTGATACCGTAGCCAAGAACCCCGTGCCAACCGCGAGGCTGCTGTCACGAGCTGGCCTTGCTTCCATCGTACTGATCTTCGTCGTGGGCAACGGCATGATCCTGGGGTACGTCTCCACACAGCGGGAGGTCAGCCTGGTGATCAACGATCAGCCTTTCACGGTGCGTACCCACCAGACCACCGTCGGCGCCCTGCTAGACGAGCTGGGCATCCCCGTAGCGGTGGAAGACATCGTGATGGTCCCTCTGGACACACCTCTCGCAGCCACTGGCCGAATCGACATTCGCAAGGCCCTGCCTGTCATCCTCAAGGCTGACGGACGCAGACTGGAACTTCGAACCCATGCCCAGACCGCGGTGGACTTCCTCCGGGAGGCGGGAATCAACCTCAGTCGCTACGATCGCATCATCGTGGACGATGAAGTCGTCGATCCCGAGGCTCTGCTGCCCTCGCAGTCGAGCGTAGATCTGGTTGGGCGGAATCCGGCGCTCCTCTGGCACCAGCGTCCCGTGCAGATGGAAGTCCTGCGAGCGGTGCCCATCACGGTTCACGACGGCGCCGTACCCATCACGGCGCAGACCACTGCCCCCACCGTGGGCCAAGCCTTGCTAAACGAAGGCATCGTCCTCTATCTGGGCGACGGCGTGATCCCCACCCTGGGAGAGCAAGTCTCAGCCGGCATGGAGGTCTACATCCAGCGCTCTAAGCCGCTAGTGATTCTCGCCGACGGCCGGCGCATCAAGACCCGCAGCCACGGCGAAACAGTTGCAGAAGTGTTGAAACAGGAAACCATCGAACTCGTAGGCAAGGACTACACCATCCCCGATCAGGAGAGTGTGGTCTACGACAACATGGCCGTACAGGTCATTCGTGTGCAGGAACAGGTTGTGCTCGAAGAGGAACCGATACCCTTCGAGACTATGTGGCAACCCGACCAGGAACTGGAGCTGGACAAGCAGCGGGTGGACCAACAGGGTGCAGCAGGCACCAAGAGGCGCCTGGTCCGTGTCGTGTACGAGAATGGCACCGAGTCGGAGCGCGTGACAGAGGACGAATGGGTAGAGAATCCCCCCACCACCGAGATCATCGCCTACGGAACGAAGATCACCATCCGAGAAATAACGACCTCCGAGGGCACGAAGACCTACTGGCGCAAGTTCAGGGCCCTGGCTACGGCCTACTCAGCCTCCACCGCCGGAACCCCCTCGGACGCACCATGGTACGGCAGGACCTACATGGGTCTGCAGGCACGCACGGGGATCATCGCTGTGGACAGGAACGTGATTTCGCTTGGCACCTGGATGTACGTGCCCGGATATGGCATCGGTCTGGCTGGCGACCTTGGTGTGCGAGGCAGGCACGTGGACCTGTGCTTCGACGAGGATGAATTGCCCCGGGGCTACTACCGCTGGGTGGACGTGTATCTCCTCACTCCAGTGCCGCCCGACGACCAGATCACTTGGATCCTGCCCTCGTACCCCCGGGAGAGATAGCCGAATTGGATGACGACGAACTCCGAACCTCGTCCGTGGGACAGCTCCTCAGGCAATTCGACATCAGGCCACGCAAGGGTCTGGGACAGAACTTCCTGATCAGCGACGGTCTGCTGAGCCGCATCGTCGATGCCGCCACCCTGGACGCACGAGACGTGGTCCTGGAGGTAGGCGCAGGGGTGGGAACCCTCACTCGCCGTCTGGCCCAGCGTGCCGGTCGCGTTCTCGCTATCGAACTCGACGAGCGTCTGATACCCGTTCTCCGGCACACCCTTGCCCCCTATGACCGCGTAGATATCATCCATGGGGACGTTCTGGCCCTCGAGCCTGGAGACCTGGTATCGCCCCCATACAAGGTGGTGGGTAATCTGCCCTACTACATCACCTCCGCCATTCTCCGCCATTTCCTAGAGGCCCACGCCAAACCCTCCCTATTGGTGGTCACGGTGCAGAAGGAGGTCGCCGACCGCATCGTGGCCCACCCCGGCAAGATGAGCCTGCTGGCGGTCAGCGTACAGTTCTTCGGGCGGCCCAAGGTGGTCGCCAAGGTCCCGCCTGGAGCTTTCTACCCATCCCCGGGCGTTCGCTCCGCGGTGGTCCGCATCGACGTACATCCATCGCCTGAGATGCCTGCGGACGAGGTGGAAAGCTTCT
Source organism: uncultured Anaerolineales bacterium (assembly GCA_964577995.1). GTDB lineage: Bacteria > Chloroflexota > Anaerolineae > UBA7937 > B3-Chlor > JAUVXJ01. Next base: position 11,618 of record CAZOBP010000044.1, on the reverse strand, counting down.
TCCACGTCGTGCGAGCAGGATTCGCACAGCGCCGCAAACAACTGCACAACTCCCTCTCTCAAGGACTGACGCTCCCAGTGGAGGGAGTGGTCCAGGCCCTGCACCGCGCAGGTCTCGACGAGAGGCAGCGCCCCCAAGAACTGAGTGTCGAACAGTGGGTCCGGCTGCACCGAGAGCTGATAACGATAGACGGGTCCGCGGTCCAGAACGAACCCTAGAGGCCGCCTCCATCGTGCTACCCCACGTCGCCTCTTCGTCGTGGGCACCTCGCTTTCAGCAACCCGGGCATCACCCTGAATCTCGCTGGCGTGCGACCTACGACTTCTCCGTCGATGCTCACGATGGTCTCTGCCTCTGTCTTCACGCCCACAGTCTGCGCCTGGAAGTAGCTGGTCTTGTCGTGCCCCACGTGGGTGCCGCGATAGATCTTGGGGAACAAGGCCCAGATCCTGAGCCAATGGATATCCTCAGCCACGAATACGTCGAGAAGCCCATCATCGAGCCTGGCTCTTGGAGCGACCTTCAGGCCGCCACCAGCGTAGCTGCCGTTGAGGACCTCCACCAAGAGCAGTTTCCGCTGGTACCTCAGCACACCATCCACTTGCAGGCTCATCATTCGGGCCCGAGCTCGCCCTTGAAGAGCAGTCCGATACAGACTGATCACGTATCCCAATCCGCCACCAAGAGCATGTTTGAAGCGACGCGGCGTGTTACGTACCACCTCCGAACCAAGCCCCACGTCTGCCAAGACCGCGTAGTATCTCTGCGTGCTCTGACCCTCGGGATCGTGATACTCGGCCAGGCCCACATCGAGCGCCCTCTCCACCCCCTGAGCGACGACACGACACGCCTCTTGCCACGTCCAGATGCCCAGGCTCCGCAGGTAGTCGTTATTGGCGCCCAGCGGCAGTGCCCCCACGGCCACATCGCAACCAGCGGCGGCGTTGACCACCTCGTTGACAGTACCATCGCCGCCCACGGCCACGATGAGAGGGTATCCTTCCGACATTGCCCGCCTGGCAAGCTCTGTCCCATGTCCCTGGCGTTCTGTGAACCACACAGCGTGATGCAGACCGAGAGCCTCCAGGGCTTCCTGCATTCTGGCCAGATGCCTGACAGCCTGATGGCCCCGCATCGGGTTCACGATCAGAACCGCTCTTTCGCCAACGGTCACCTTCGACGCTCCTCTGACCAACGGTGCCACATACTCCCTCGCTCCCAGTATGACTCAAACAGCACTCCCCTGTTTGGCTCTACTACTCTTCCGCCGAGTCGCTGCCGTCCGACCAGCCTCAGAGTAGGCTGCGATACGCCGTGCGGCCCGTGGCGACGGATCTTGTGCCGTTTCCCCGGCGACTCGAACTCCGCGCTTTGCCGCCTCTACCCCTGCGAAGTATAATCACCACCGACGACACGTAGATGCGCGGCCCTGCTCACGGCGGTCCGCAGCGTCTATGGGCGCGGCCTCCGCTCGGCCATCAGGTGGCCTGAGCTACGATGAGACGGAGACCTCTATGCAACTCGACCGCTACGCGCGCCAGATGACTTTCCCTCAGATTGGCGAAGAGGGCCAGCGCAAACTGCTCTCCTCATCGGTGGCCGTCATCGGCACCGGTGGACTGGGCACACACATCGCCGACAATCTGGCTCGAGCCGGCGTGGGTCATTTGAGACTGGTGGACCGTGACCGCGTCGAACTCAACAACCTGCAGCGACAGGTGCTTTTCGATGAGGCAGACGTGGACAACGCTTTGCCGAAGGCGGAGGCAGCCGCCAGAAGGCTGGCCAAGATCAACTCCCAGGTAGAGGTGGAGCCGCTTGTCGTTGAGGTCACCCGCGACAATGTCGAGGAGATAGTCGGCGGCGTAGACCTGGTGCTCGACGCCTGCGACAACTTCGAGACTCGCTATCTGATCAACGATGCCTGCCTGAAGCACGGCATACCCTGGGTGTATGGTGGTGCAGTGGCCAGCTACGGCATGAGCATGACCATCATCCCCCATCAGACACCTTGCCTCCGTTGTGTCTTCCCTGAGGTGCCCCCGGCGGAAAGCGTGGTCACCTGCGCCACCGCTGGAGTTCTGGCCTCCATAGTGTCCATCATCGCCGCCCTGGAGTGCAGCGAGGCCCTCAAACTCCTCACTGGCCACGCTCAGCGCAACCAGGGTCTGATACACATAGACATCTGGGAGAATAGCTTCGAGGTCTTCTCCATCCAGCGTGAGGCGGAAGGCTGCCCTGCCTGTGGTCAGGGCAGATACGAGTTCCTTGATGAGGCCTAGACGCCTGCGTCAGGAGGGCCTGCCGGGCGGAAACTCAGCGACTCTTCGCTCTACACTCGCTACAAAGGCCCACCAGGTCGATGTGGGTGCGCTCGGTAAGGAAGCCCAGCTTTTCCTCTACCTGCGTGGCCATCTGGCTAGCCAGAGGGCTCTCGAACTCGAGAACGCGCTCGCAACCGGAGCAGATCAGGTGGTAGTGATCCGTCTCCTCTCTGAGTTCGTAGTGATGGTGTTCCTCATCGAGATGCAGCTCGCTGACCAGGCCCAGTTCCTTCAGCAGGTTGAGGTTTCGATACACGGTGGAGAGACTGATCCGGGGGTCCTTGCTCCGCGCACGCTGGTAGATCTCATCGGCGTCCAGATGCCCGTGGCTTTCGCGGATGACCTCCAGGAGCAGACTGCGCTGGGCGGTGATGCGCTTGCCCTTGGCTCGCAGTACCTCTAGCGTCTCTTCTTCCGATGCCGCAGCCATCCCACGGTCCTTCCGATCCTCTGGAACTCTGCTTCCGTCTCGACCGTCAACAGGCGCCAACAAGAAAGAGAACGTCATCGCCTCACAATGGCATCAGTCATACGGGCCACACGCGTCATCTCCTTGACATCATGGACACGCACGATGTCAGCTCCTTCGGCGATGCCCACCGCTACTGCGGCGGCGGTGCCCTCCACCCTTTCCTCAGGTGGCAGGTCCAGAGTGTAGCCAATGAACGACTTCCTCGAGGGCCCGAGGAGAATCGGCCTGCCGAGAACCCTCAGCTCCGCCAGGTCCGCTATCACTTGAAGGCTCTGCTCGACCGTCTTGCCAAAGCCGATGCCGGGATCGACGATGATTCTTTCTCTCTCGACCCCCGCCTCCAGAGCCAGATCTATACTCTCCCGCAGTTCACGCAGGATGTCCGCCATCAGATCTTCGTACTCCACGCCAAGGTATCGGCCGCCCAGGCGCTCAGTCTGCACAGCGTCTTTGGGCTTGCTGCGGTTATGCATGAGCACCAACGGCACCTGGTGTTGCGCTGCGACCTCGCCAACACGTGGATCCATACGCAGGCCCCAGACGTCGTTGATCAGGCTGGCACCGGCCCCCACGGCCTCCGAGGCCACCTCGGCCTTGTGGGTATCGACAGAAATGGGGACATCCGTGCGCTGAGCAAGCCTCTCAACAACTGGGATCACTCGCCGCAACTCCTCTTCGGCGCTGGTGGGCTCCGAACCGGGGCGCGTCGACTCACCACCGACATCCATGATGTCCGCGCCCTCCTCGATCATTCTCTGAGCCTGATCCAGTGCCTTCTCCACGTCTCCCCCTAGACCATCTCCAGAGAACGAGTCGGGGGTGATATTCACCACTCCCATGATGTACGTTCTGGTGCCCCATTCGAACAATCGCTTGCCGATCTTGATGGGCTGAACGTCGTCTCCCGCGTACCAGGCCAGAGCCTGCTCCAGCTCAGAGGCCATGGCCACGAGGCTCTTGAAGGGCTGCATGTGGAGCTTCCTGATGAGGTCTTCGTAGTGGTGCAGAGTCCCCAGTAGCAAGACGTCGCTATTGGACTCCTTGGTGGAATAGACGATCCTGGAGGTCACTGCCTCGCCTCCGCGCGCCAGCATCTCCTGCTTGACGATATTCGCCGCAGCGAAGTTCAGGTCCTCCAGCTTCACCGCGCGGAAGCAGGCCTTGGGGATCATAATCTTCATGCCCGGAGGAGAGGCCCCGATCTTCTGCATCTCCTCCTCTACCCTGGCCGACGTATCAAGACTCAGAACCCGGACGTTGAACCCCCTGGTCAAGTCAACCTACCTCCTGCGAGGCCCTGCCATGTCCAGGATGGAGAAGAACTCCGCCCTCGTTGCGGGGTACGTGCGAAAGATTCCCCTGTTGGCCGAAGTGACCAAACGACTGCCTGGCTTCCTTATGCCTCTCATGGTCATGCACAAGTGCTCCGCCTCGATGACCACCCCTACTCCTCGAGCTTCCAGCGCTTCCATGATGGTATCTGCTATCTGCCCGGTCAGCCTCTCCTGGAGCTGAGGCCTCCGAGCCAGGATCTCCACCACCCGGGCAAGCTTGCTGATCCCCACCAGCCGTCCCCTGGGGATGTACCCCACGTGGGCCAGCCCATGGAAAGGGAGGAAGTGGTGCTCGCACATGGAGTAGAAGGGGATGTCTTTGAGCACAACCATTTCCTCATGTTTCTCGTCCTCGAAACCCACAGCCAGGATCTCTTTCGGGTCCTGTCCAAGGCCGCTGAAGATCTCCGCGTACATCTGTGCGATGCGGGTTGGCGTGTCCACCAACCCCTCTCGGGTGGCATCTTCGCCGATGGCCGAGATGACTTCCCGTATGGCCTTGCTGATCGCCTCTTGATCAATCAACGCTGCCGCCCTCCATTCAAGAACTCACGGCTTGGGCTGCGCAGTCCATGACTACAACCTGAGTCTCAGACGGTAGCCCGCTCTTGGTAACCTTCAACTGGTCCAGCGGTACGGCGTCCTTGACGCCCATTTCCTTCAGGAATGCATCCACAGTTTGCAGTTTCAACCCGCGTAAGAACTCTGTGTGATAGTGCATCGGTATCACTATTCTCGGTTCGAGCAGACTGATCACTTCTGACGCCTTGGACGCGCCGAGGGTGGAACTCCCTCCTACCGGGATAAGCAGGACATCCACTTCGCTCAGCTCCTCCACCTGCGACTGCGTGGGCACGCGACGTATGTCTCCCAGGTGGCAAACGGTAATACCCTCCATGTCGAAGACATACACCGTGTTGCGTACTCCAGCCTGCGTACGGGTGTCTTCGTAGTAGCTAGGAATGCCGATTACGAAGATCCCTTTGATCTCATATTCCCCAGGCCCGCTGATGACCTTCGGCTGTCCCTTCACCGCCTTCACGTTGGCATGATCGGGATGATCGTGACTCACCGTTACGATGTCGGCCCGGAGCCGTGGGAGCCCATACCCGATCTGATCACCGAACGGATCTGTGACCACTGTTCCGGCTCCGCCTCGCAGTCTGAAGCACGAATGGCCATACCAAGTAATCTGCATAGTCGTCCTCCGGCGCAATCGCTGGCTGTCGTTGAGCGCTTCCACTCCATTATAGGCCAAGCCACCAGGAAATGGAAAGACCACATCGTGAGCGTGTGCCGGGGAGTGTATTCGACAAACAAAAGGCCCCTCTACGGCTGCCTAAGCTGCAATCCGCACGGCGGCGGCAAGAGTCCGGTGGTTTGCTTATCCGAAGAGTTGTGATAGTATTGCTCACTCGGGAGACCCGAGCGTGCACGCTTTCGAGCCCAGGACGCTCAGTCAGAGATAGCGTGCTGGTCAATCTGTGGAGTGGTCTGCCCCTGAAAATCGTAGTACCCCGCTAACTTCGAGCATCCAGAGAGAAGAAGGGAAACTGATGGGGCCAACCGTACTGGATCTGGGCCGCCTTTCCGTATCCTCCTACGCAGCCTTGGTAGGCCTGGGGGTTATCCTGGCCCTCGCGATCACCTACCTGGAGGCCAGGTGGAGAGGCAGCGATACAGTGAGAAGTATGGATGCGGCTCTCTGGGCGCTGGTGGCGGGGATCGTCGGGGGTCGTGCGGCCTACGTGGCTATCTACTGGCCCTACTTCTCATCCCACACAAGAGAGATCCTCTCCTTCTCCCAGGGTGGTTTGGCCTTCCAGGGAGCCTTCGTAACAGGTGTAGTGGGCCTGTTGATCTACAGCCTGTGGACGGGCACGTCCTTCTGGGGACTCGCCGACACGGTGGCCCCGGGGTTGGCGCTCGGGCAAGCCGTGGGCTGGATAGGCTGTCTCTGCACCGGCTGCGGGTACGGTCTGGTGACCAGAGGGCTCCTGGCCTACGATCTGAGAGACATCTATGGGATCATGGCCTTCCGCTATCCCACCCAGATCTTGATCAGCCTGCTCAACCTGGCCATCTTCGTCTTGATCCTCGGTCTCGCCAGAATACGGGGGCATCGCCGCCCCACGCCAGGACTGATGGCTGCTCTCTATCTGGCGCTCAACTCAGCGGGTCTCTTCTTTCTGGAGTTCCTCCGTGCTGACGAGACGCTATACTTCGGCACGCTGCGCTGGAGCCAGGCCGTCGAAGCTCTGGAATGCGCGGTGGCCCTCCTGACCCTGGCCATTCTATGGACCCGGCGCAAGAGGGCCGCCACCTCCCAGCATTCCAGCTCTACCTAGAAGCTTCCAGCAGCGTCTATTGTATGTCGACGACGCCCCCGGCACTCTCGATCTTGGCCTTCGCCTGCTCTGCTTCTTCCTTGCTCACACCCTGCCTGACAGGGCTCGGCACGCCTTCCACGAGTTCCTTGGACTCTCGGAGTCCCAGGTCTGTCAGTTCGCGCACGGCCTTGATCACCTGGATCTTCTGGGCGCCGAAGTCCTTGAGGATCACGTCGAACTCAGTCTGCTCCTCCTCATCGGCAGCAGCAGCGCCAGGCGGCGCCGCCCCTGGCAGCGCACCCATGGCAACCATGGGCGGCGCCGCGGTTACCCCGAACTTCTCCTCGATAGCCTTCACCAACTCCGACAACTCCAAGACGGTCATCGAACTCAAGGCATCGATGATCTCATCGATGGACAACCCGGCGTTTTTGCTCGCTGCCTTCTTCGTCGTCTTCTTGCTTTCTTTCTTCTCTTTCTTCTCTTTCTTTTCCTTTGCTTCCGCCATGACTATCTCCTTTCCGCTTGGGACAGAATAGCTTCAACTTCGTCTATGCTTCTGCCTCGCCCATCTGCTGTACACGCGCCTGCAACACGTATGCAAAGTCCTGCAGTGGCGCATTCAACACGTTCACCAGGCCATGCAGCGGTCCCGATATCCTGGCCAGGACCTGTGCGAGGAGAACCTCTCTGGACGGCAACGAAGCCAGGTCGGAGATCTGACCCGCGTCCAGCAGCCCTTCTCCCAGTAGGCCACCCCTGATGGACAGGACTTTGCTCTCCTTGCTGAAGTCAGCCAGGACCTTCGCTGGCCCAGTGACTTCGTCGTAGCAGAATCCAATTGCCGTGGGGCCATCGAATAGCGACGGCTCCCAAGGTAGCCCGGCTTGCTCCATGGCCAGCCTCACCAGATTGTTCTTCACCACGTGGAAGCCGGTTTCCTCTTCGCGCAGCTTGTTCCGGAGCTCACTCAACTCAGCGGTGCTCAGTCCCCTGTAGTCGGTCATGATCAGGGCCTGACTGCGCGACAGCTTCTCGGCCAGATCCTCGACTATCTGTTCCTTCTTCTCCCGAGATATCGCCATGTGTTCTCACCTCCTAGCCGTGTGGCCCCAGTTCAGACATGGGACCGTCCCACTTCACACAGGCTACGCCACCTTCGTCCAGAATCGTCTGTGTCAGGTCATCCGGGTAGTCTGCCTTGAAGTGCACCTCCGTGATTCCCGCATTCACTATCATACGAGCGCAGAGTGAACAAGGTTTGTAGGTGCAGTACAACGTGCTGCCCACCAACCGAATGCCCTCGCGAGCGGCCTGCACAATGGCGTTCTGCTCGGCGTGCAAGCCAAAACAGTACTCCTGTCGAGTCCCCGATGCGATGCCATCCTTCGCCCTTATGCAACCGCCCCTGTCTGCACAATGTCTCATGCCTCTAGGTGGACCGTTGTAGCCAGTAGACAGTATCTGCCTGTCCTCGTTCACTATCACCGCGCCTATCTGGTGCCTGAGGCAAACAGAGCGGGACGCTACGACCTGGGCAATGGCCATGAAGTACTCATCCCAACTCGGTCTCATGCAACCGTACCTTTGCCACTGCTGTTGAGGCCACTCCCCTCGCCGCTGTCACGCCAGAGCCTGCATTTCGCCCATTCCCAGCTATGCTCCCAGAGGTGTAGCCCTTTGCTCAAGGCCACTATCTCTCCATCCTCCACCTCGAGGGCCAAGGCCAGTTCCTCCTTAAGGAGTTGCGTGGCCGCCATGTTCACCGGGAATCCAGCCCACAGGTCCCAGGAGCGATAGTAGACCACGAAGTGCAGCCTCCCATCCAGCACCCGCGTGTCAATCAGTCTGAGGCAAGGTGGATGCTCCAAGTGGATGCTCGAGGCATCCCCAATGGTGATACACCCCTGGTTGGTGCCGGGCCCGTTCTCGTACTTCCCCAGTAGAGGCAGCAACTGCGCGTGCACGTAGCTCCCATAGGTGTACTCTTCAGTAGACTGTTTGTCGGGGCCCACGAAATAGGCATGGAAGTACTCCTCCACATACTCCATGGTCGTGGGTGGAGGTATGCCCACCCCCGGCGGCATCTGCGGCACCAGGGGCCGCTGACCCGGCTTGCTGACTTTCAGGACAACGAAGTCCAGCTCCTTGCGCTTCTTGCCGACGAAGCTCCCCTGATCAACGCCATACTCCCGTCCCTCGTCTAGCACCTTGCCCAGCAAAGTAAACCAGGCATCGGAGAGATCGAAAGCCTCAACACTCGTTACTCTCACCTCTTGCCCCCGCCGACATCCTTCCCAGCCGACACCGTAACACCAAGAAGACCTCCGTGCCCACGCACGAAGGTCCTCCCCCCAGCCCCGCTTCGAGACTGGGAAACAGAAACCACCGCCTGGGCAGGACATTGAGCGCCTGGCGCACCTGCCGTCTTGGGCTACGACATGACCGTATGGTGAACTGCTCTCTACTCGTCGACTATGCTGCTCGCAAGGCCATAGCTTCAGCGATGTCGATCTTCACTCCAGGCCCCATGGTAGAAGTCATGACGATCTTCTTGATGTACTGGCCCTTGGCCCCGGGCGGCCTGGCACTCTGGATGGCGTCCACCAGCGAAGTGAAGTTATCACGTAGTTGTTCGGGTTGAAAACTTACCTTGCCAATCGGGATATGGATGTTAGCGGTCTTGTCCATCTTGAACTCTATCCGCCCGTGCCGCAGCTCGTCGATGACACGCCCCACATCCTCGGGTGCCACCACCGTCCCTGACTTGGGACTGGGCATCAAGCCTCGTGGCCCCAAGATGCGACCAAGCTTGCTGACCTTGCCCATCATCTGCGGGATGGCGATGGTGGCATCGAACTCCAGCCAACCATCCTCTATCCTCTTGATCAAGTCGTCGTCTGCAACGTGGTCAGCACCAGCTTCCTCCGCCATCTTCACTGCTTCACCCTCAGCAAAGACCAGGATCCGCACCACCTTGCCCGTGCCGTGCGGCAGGGTGACCGCGCCCCGCACCTGCTGGTCAGCCTGACGGGGGTCCAAGTCCATCCGCATGTGAACCTCCACAGTGGCGTCAAAGTTGGCGGTGGATGTCTCCCTCACCAGTTCGGCAGCCTCCTGTGGGGAATAGGACCTGCTCCCATCAACTTTATCTACCGCATCAAGGTATTTCTTGCCGTGCTTTGCCACTCAATCCTCCTCAATGGCCAGACCCATGCTCCGCGCCGTACCCTCTATGATCCTCTCCGCACCGGCCAGGTCTATGGCATTGAGATCGCTCATCTTGAGCTGGGCTATCTCGCGCACCTGTCTCTTGGACACGGTGCCCACTTGCTCGCCACCGGGCTCAAGAGCCCCCTTCTCTATGCCAGCAGCCCTCTTCAACAGGTCAGAGGCCGGAGGGGTCTTGGTCACGAAGGTGAACGACCGGTCAGCATAGATCGTGATCTCCACCGGGACGATCTGCCCCGCCTGACTGGCGGTGCGAGAGTTGTACTCCTTGCAGAAAGCCATGATATTGATACCATGCTGGCCCAGGGCGGTGCCCACCGGCGGCGCCGGACTGGCCTTCCCGGCCGGGATGTGCAGTTTCACCACTGCGGCTACTTTCTTCGCCATTCAGCCTCCAAGACGCTCATTCCGTCTGCACTTGCAGGAAATCCAGCTCCACGGGCGTCTCGCGCCCGAAGAAGGACACAAGGAGACGCACTTTGCCTTTCTCAAGATTCAGAACATCTACGGTCCCCAGGAAATCAGCAAACGGACCGTCCGTGATTCTAACAGAGTCACCGACGCGGAAGCTGACCTTGACCTTGGGTGCCTCCTCCTCCATCCGCCGGAGAATGCTGTCTGCCTCCTCCTGGCGCAGCGGTGTGGGCTGGTTGCCCGATCCTACAAACCCCGTCACCCCGGGGGTATTGCGGACAGCAAACCAGGACTCGTCGTTGAGGATCATGTCGACCAGGATGTATCCCGGGAAGATCCTCTGCTCCACCGTGCGACGACGCCCGTCGCGAAGCTCCACAACCCCCTCAGTCGGCACGACGACCTCGAAGACGTAGTCCTCCATGCCCATGGATTCTATCCGGCTCTCCAAGTTCTTCTTCACTTTGTTCTCATAGCCGGAGTAGCTGTGGATGACGTACCAATGCCGTCCTTCCTCACGCGTCGCCTCTTCTTCGGTCTCAGCATCCACATCGTCTACCGCAGGCTCTTCGTCCGATGGCTCCACCTGAGCGGCAGGGGATTCATCCTCTTCCGACAACGCACCCTGAGCGTCGTCCTCCGGGGACGTTAGAACCGCTGCCTCGTCCGGTGGCTCTCCCTCAGCAGCAGGGACTTCGCCCTCTTCCAACTGCCCGCTCTGGGCATCATTCTCCAGGGACGGTTCAGTCACGGCCTTTTCCGTAGCTGGGGCCACGATCTCCGCTATCTGTGCTTCCTCAGAGTCCTTCTCGAGGACTTCGGGCTCTTCAGACATGCAAGCCTCAGCGCACCATCAGCGCGAAAAGTTTCGTAAACAACCAGTCCACTATCCCCAGCCCCGCAGCCATGAGCACTGTAACGCCCAGCACGATAGCAGTCATGTTTGCGGCCTCTCTGCGACTGGGCCACACGACCTTCTTCAACTCCGAGCGCGTCTCTCGAAGAAACCTGACTACGAAGTTGCCCCTCTTCGCCTTTGCGTCGGTTCTGGCCATGGATAGATCTCCAAATCCTATTCCCCGGGCTCTGCCTTCCGTTTCTCTGCCAAAAAGCACCGCCACTACTATGGCGGCTTCGCTTCACATACCCTTGCTGAGGGGGTCCCCGGCTACAGGTGCTCCACGAACGGGCTACCCCTCTCCGGGGCCCACCGTTTGGTGTCGCGGCACCCCAGCAAGATTATTTGGTCTCGCGATGCAGAGTGTGACTCCGGCAGCGCGGACAGTACTTGGAGAGTTCGAGTCGCCCAGGATCGTTTCGTTTGTTCTTCGCGCTGGTGTAGTTTCGTTCCTGGCACTCCGTACACGCCAGGTTGATGATCACCCTTGCCGTCTTCTTGGCCATACGTGCTCCGTCTTATCAATGGACCGACCGTAGATAGTGACCGACAGGTTCGTTACTCCAGGATCTTGGTGATCACACCAGCACCAACCGTCCGCCCCCCCTCACGAAT
>CAZOBP010000043.1:0-18454 GCA_964577995.1 uncultured Anaerolineales bacterium | reverse complement strand
GGCACCAATCCCCCTGAGTCCTTGACCCCCATCTGCCGTTTGATCATCGACTCCACCAGGTCACCACAGATGGCAGCCAGTGACGCAGCCACCCCGAGAGCCAGCGCCTGAGCGACGGACAGACGCAGCGCAAGCCCCCCAACCAGCACCACCAGTGTCGCTCCCACCCAGCCTGCCAGTGCACCCTCCCACGTCTTGTGCGGGCTCACGCTGGCAAAGAAGCTACGTCTTCCCCACCCCCTGCCGATCAGATAGGCGAAGCTGTCACAACTCCAAGTGGCTGCCAGCGCCAAGAGCATCCAACCTATACCGTCGGGTAAGCCTCTTAGCATCACGAAGTGAGCGGAAAGCCAACCCACGTACAACCCGCCCGCCAGAGTCAGTGCCCAATCCACAAAGGGCTGACCGCTCTTGCCCATCCGAGTCAACTGCCAGGAGAGCGAAGCGACGAAGATGAGGCCCAGGACGCCGAGAAGAGCATCTGGGTCAAGGTACGCGGTCCCAAGCACCAAGAACGCTGTCAGCCCCAGTTGCAGAACGTGGAGAGGCCGGTATCCAGCATGAGCGATCATCCGCTGGTACTCGTGCCCGGCCAAGATGGCCATCGCAAGCACTGCTCCCAGGAACGGGGCCCCACCGAGGAATACCACCAGGAGGCTGACGAGCCCGTATGCGAGACCACTTGCCATGCGTCGGCGGAGAACGGACAATCTACACCTTCAGCCTACCAAAGCGCCTATCCCGCTGAGCGTAGGCCTGCAACGCCTTGGCGAGTTCCTCCTTGTCGAAGTCTGGCCAATACGTGGGCGTGGAGTAGTACTCGGCGTAGGCGGACTGCCAGATGAGAAAATTGCTCAGCCTCATCTCCCCGCCGGTGCGGATGATCAGATCCGGATCTGGCATGCCGGCAGTGTAGAGATACCTACCGAAAAGCTCTTCGTCCACACTGCCGGGATCTACGTCGTCCTCCAGGAGCCTTCTCGCCCCCCGCACTATCTCAGCGCGGCCGCCGTAGTTGAAGGCCACATTGAGAGTAAGGCCTTCGTTGTCCTTCGTCAACTCGATGGCATCGAGCACAGCCCTTCGAAGCTTGTCGGAGAGCCCTTGCATCTCACCGACGTGACGCAGTCTAACGCCTTCCCGGTGCAGATTCTCAACCTCTTTCTCCATGACTCTCTCCAGGATCCCCATCAATCCCTTGACTTCGTCGAGGGGGCGCTGCCAGTTCTCGGTGGAGAAAGCGTAGATGGTGACGATCTTGATCCCATACTCACCGCAGGCCTCCAAGACCCGCCGAAGGTTGTCAGTGCCAGCACGATGGCCCTCCAAGCGTGGAAGACCATGCTCCTGGGCCCATCGGCCGTTTCCGTCCATAATAATGCCTATGTGATAGGGTATGGATGACAGTGAATCGCCGGGATCCATTTCTCACCCTATACTTCCATGATCTGCTTTTCCTTGGCTGCTCCGAGCTCGTCTGTCTCTTCCACATACTGGTCCGTCAGTTCCTGCATCCTGTCCTTGCCACGGTAGTAGTCATCCTCTGAGATGAGTTTCTCTTTCTCGAGATCCCGCAGATCCTGCAACCCATCGCGCCTACAGTTGCGCACGGCCACTCTCGCCTCTTCAACCCTGTTCTGCACCATCTTGACCAAGTCGAGGCGACGCTCCTCCGTCAGCCGCGGAATGGACAGGCGGATAACCTTTCCGTCATTCGCCGGGGTCAAGCCCAGTTCAGACTTGAGAATGGCCTTCTCGATCTGAGGCAGCGACGACGGATCGAAAGGGCGAATGACCAGGAGCCGTGGTTCAGGAACCGAAATGGTGGACAACTGATTGAGCGGAACGTTTGTTCCATAGTATTCAACCTGAAGACGTTCGACGAGCACCGGTGATGCCCTTCCAGTCCTGATATTGACGAGATCGTTGTCCAGAGCCTCGACGCTCTTCTTCATCCGATCCGCCGTTTCCTTCAGCACGTCTTCAATCATACGGGTCCTCCATCCTCGCAGTCAATGATTGTCAGCCAGCGGACACCAAGGTGCCGAGACTCTCTCCACGAACGACTCTCAGCAGAGTGTCCGGCACCCAAAGATTGATGACGATGATGGGCATGTTGTTGTCCATACATAGGGAGATGGCCGTAGCGTCCATCACCCCCACTCTCAGCTCCAGCGCCTCCAGATAGGTCAGCCGCTCCAGCTTCCTTGCGTCGACGTGCACTTGCGGGTCCACGTCGTACACGGCGTCAACCTTGGTGGCCTTGATCAACACCTCGGCGTCGACTTCCATCGCTCTCAGTGCCGCCGCCGTGTCCGTCGTGAAGTAGGGGTTTCCCGTACCGGCGCCCATGATCACCACGCGGCCCTTCTCGAGGTGGCGGATAGCTCGTAGCCTGATGTACGGCTCGGCCACAGCGCGCATCTCAATGGCCGTCTGAACCCGCGTTGTGACTCCCATGTTCTCGAGGGCATCGTGTAGCGCCAAGGAGTTCATCACGGTGGCCAACATGCCCATGTGATCGGCCGTGGACCTATCCATGCCCTCGGCTATGCCATTCTTACCACGCCATATATTACCGGCCCCGATCACGACGGCCATCTGCACGCCGCAATCCCTCACGGCCTGGATTACCGACGCAACGTCTCTCAGGCTCTGGGCACCTATTCCATAGCCATCTGGACCGGCAAGCGATTCGCCCCCTAGCTTGAGCAGTATCCTCTTGTACTTCGGTTTGCACTCGCTCACAGCGTTCTCTACGAGGGCCTATCCGTTGGGCCCGGTATCCTCTCCCCGCAGCCGCCCGATCCTCAACGTCAGGCCGGCGATGAAGGACTGCTCACCACGTGCCAGGCGCCTACTCTGCACCGAGCTCGAATCGTGCGAATCGCCGCACCTTGATGTTCTCGCCCAGCTTGGCGATCTTGCTCGTCATCAAGTCGCGGACGGTCGTCTCCTCGTCCTTGATGAAAGGCTGCTCGAGGAGGCACACTTCCTGATAGTACTTCCTCAGTCTGCCGTCCAGGATCTTCTGCACGATCTCTTCCGACTTGCCAGCCCCTATCTCTTCGAACTGCCGCTGCCTCTCCCGCTCTAGGACGTCCCGGGGAATGTCCTCCGGCGTCAAGTACTTGGCGCCAGCACCGGCCACCTGCATGGCTATGTCGTGGGCAAGTTCCTGGAAGTCTTCCGTCCGTGCCACGAAATCAGTCTCGCAGTTCAACTCCACCAGTACGCCGAGCTTCCCCCCACCGTGGATGTACGCCTCCACGAGTCCCTCGTTAGCCTCACGCTCCGCCTTCTTGGCTGCGACCGCCAACCCCCTCTTCTTGAGCAACTTTGCTGCTTCGTCGAAGTCGCCATCCACCTCTTCCAGAGCATTCCTGCAATCGAGAACCCCCGCCCCCGTTCGCTCCCGGAGAATCTTCACCATGTCAACAGTGATAGCCATCTATGCTCCCTCGCCCGTCTGTTCGCTATTCACAATGCCAGCGGCTGATTTCGTTTCATCATCGTCCGATGCCGGTGCAGACCCGTCAACGTCGTCAGCTCCGACGCCCTCCAGCTCTTCTGGAGTCACCTCCGTCTCGCTCGTGGCTACTTCATCTTCCACGGCCCCTTCGTCCCCGGCAGTGAACTCCTCGGCAGCTACCGGCACCTCCGCTTCCTTCTCATACTCTTCCCACTCCTCCGCCGGCTCGACTACGTCTTCCTCTTCCTCGGCGAGGATGGCAGCTCTGATCTGCCGTCCCTCGATGACGGCATCAGCGAGCTTGTTGGAGATCAACTTGATGGACCGGATAGCATCATCGTTGGCAGGCACCACATAGTCGATGGGCGTCGGATCGCAATTGGTGTCCACCATGGCGATGATCGGGATACCCAGCTTATTCGCCTCCTTCACGGCAATCTGCTCCCGCCTAACGTCCGTGATGAAGACCAAGCTGGGCAGGCGATCCATGCTCTTGATGCCGCCCAACCTCCGGTGGAGCTTGGCCATCTGGCGTTCCAGGCCCAGGACTTCCTTTTTCGTCAGCCCCTCGAACTCGCCCCGCTCGAACCTCTGCTCCAGGTCGATCAGGTAGTCAATACGCCGACGGATGGTGCGGAAGTTGGTAAGCGTGCCTCCAAGCCAACGCTCATTGACGCAAGGCATGGCGCATCTCGCGGCCGCCTCAGCGATGTTCTCCTGTGCTTGTTTCTTGGTTCCCACAAACAGCAGCATTCCACCTCTGCTGATGTCCTCAGTGATCAGCTCGGTGACGATCTGTAGCCTCTCTATCGTCTGCTGGATATCAATGATGTGGATACCGTTTCGCTCGGTGAAGATATAGGATCGCATCTTGGGATGCCATCGCTTGATGCGATGCCCAAAATGCACACCTGCCTCCAGCAATTCCTTCATCCCTACTACTGCCATTCTCGCGCTCCTTCATTGTTTTGGACTTCCGCCCTCTTCATCCCAAGCAGGAACCCGGCCTTCGCAACGGACGGCGAGACCAGGCACCCCCCGCTCGGTCGGAGGGCGTGCGTTCTCCGTATATCCACCATATCATATCACATAGGCAGGCGTCACGCAAACCCAACGTAGATCGCCCCGCGCCTCCTCATCAATCATCGATGCTGCGGTGCCGCCCGCCCTGCGGCTGCCTTCGCGTCGGCGCGGACGTGGCTTCACCCGAGCCTCGCTACGGCCGATCCCATCGTCGCTCCTTTTCGCCACCGTCGTCAGCAAGATCCCCCACCTGACGCTGTGCCTGCCAGCCTTGAGGTTGCCCCGAGCCTATGGTATACTATGGCCAATCACCACGCGGAGGCGCGGAGAGGAGACACTGCCATGATCGGTGAGGATTTGCTGGCCATTCTGGCCTGCCCTGCCTGCAAGACCAAGGTAGAACTGGAGAAGGACGCCTGGCTGGTATGCACCAATAAGGAGTGCCGCCGCAAATACCCCATACGAGACGGCATTCCCATCATGCTCATCGAAGAAGGGGACAAGTACATAGACGTTGACATTGAGGATCTCGGCACACCATGACCGTGCGACGTCCGGGGAACGGGGCGAAGGCCAGCGATCGCGCCGTCCAGACTTCACGGTCCGGGACACGATGACCGCCCCCGCCGAGGCAGTGGTCAGAGCGGCCACGCGATCCCTCTACCATCCGGCGTCTATCGGGTTCTCCAATGAGAAGTGATGCGGGAGACTGAGCGAAGGGAGGTATCTGGCAATGGCGGAGAAGGAGATCGGGAGGATTACCAACTACTTCTCGAAGATAGGGGTAGCTGTCATCGAACTGACCGCTCCCGTACAGTTGGGAGATGAGATCCACATCTTGGGAGGAGAACGCGATTTCAGCCAGACGGTGGACTCCATGCAGGTGGAGCACCAGCCGATCGAGGAGGGCCAAGCCGGTCAAGAGATCGCGCTCATGCTCGATCAGAAGGCTCGTCCAGGGGACGTCGTCTACAAGACAGAATAGAACACGTCGAGCACTTGCACGACTGCGTCCGCATGGCCATCGGAATCACGGAGCGCTCGTCACGTTGGACTTCTGAGAGGGCAACTAACCGCAACCAAGAGTCGCGTTGAGGAGCCAGAAGGCGTTGGCAGCCCAGCTCGCTCGCCACGCGAGGCGTCGGACCTGAGACTTCACCAATGCCAACAGAGGGATGGATCGCTGAGGATGTACCGAGCGGATGGCTGCGCCGCAGACCGGGTGGGCGGTCTGCATGAGTAAGAGAGCAACCAGAGTGTTTCCATGCACAGCAGCAGCGATCGTGCCTACTCGCAGAAAGAGAGACGAGGTTCCGGCGCCTCGTCTCTCACTTAAGGAGGAAACATAAGGAGGAAAGGTTTCCTTACCATCATTGTAGCAGGCACGCGGCGACTTAGTCAATAGTACTCTATTCCTACTAGGTGACCCGATCTGGCATAAGCGTTGTGGCACGCCGACTGGGGCAGTGGAGGAGATAGTGGCTCGAGCGACGATCAAGTGGGTTGGAAAGGGAGAATTCGTCGGTACCGACAGCACCAAACACAGCGTCGTGATGTCCACTCAGGACGAAGACAACGCCACGGGCATGAAGCCCTCTGAGATGCTGCTCGTAGCACTGGGCGGGTGCAGCGGTGTGGATGTGGTCTCTATCCTCAAGAAGCGCCGCCAAGAAGTGACTGGTCTTGAGATTGAATTGACTGCCGAGCAAGACCCCAATCCCCCGTGGACGTTCCGGAGAATCAACACCCACTACACACTGCGTGGCTCCAACTTGTCAGAGAACGCGGTACAGAGAGCCATCCATCTCTCTGAGGAGAAGTACTGTTCCGTCGGCGTCACTCTCTCCGGTGTGGCGGAGATAACCAGCAACTTCACGATCCTCGACGATGACTGACGAAACAGCCTCCACCAACCCTCGGCGTACGCACCAGTCGTGCGTGAGGAGCGTGCATAGAATCAATCAGCCAAACACGAGGGTACGATGGCCAAAACCGTAGCAGTCGCGGGGAAGGGTGGCACCGGCAAGACCCTGGTGTCGGCCCTGCTCGTCAGTTATTTGGTGGACGTAGGACGTGGTCCGGTGCTAGCGATAGATGCCGACCCCAGCACAAACCTCGACCTCACACTCGGAACAACAGTCGAGGAGACAGTTGGCGACATCCGCGAGGACACCTCCGAGCAAGTCAGTACAGGGACTTTCGCTAGCGGCATCAGTAAGCCCGAATACCTAGAGCTCAGGGTCAACCAGGCGATCACTGAGGAGCAAGGCTACGACCTTCTGGCGATGGGCCGACCGGAAGGTCCAGGCTGTTACTGCGCCGCGAACAACATGCTTCGGCTTTGCATAGACCGCATATCGAAATCATACAACTATGTGGTCATAGACAATGAGGCCGGCCTCGAGCATCTGAGCCGGCGCACCACTCAGAACGTGGACCTGCTCCTCATCGTTTCTGACCCTACCATGCGAGGCCTGAAGACCGCGGAGAGGGTCACCCAACTCATAGACGAACTGAAGACTCAAGTGAGCAACACCCGCCTGATCCTCAACCGGGTGCTCACAGGTTCCGACGGGGAGCCAACTCTTCCCCCCGAGCTGAGCAAGTTCATCAATGAGAAGGGATTGAAGCTCGCCGGGTTGATCCCGATGGACCCCTTGGTGGCAGAATATGACGTAGTGGGACGTCCTCTCGTCCAACTCCCACAGGAATCGCCTGCCCGCCAAGCAGTGGAAGCCGCATTCGATTCCCTCGATGGCTTGCTCTGACGTCCCGCGGGCGTTTCCCTGATTCCACCAGAACAAGGAGGCATCGTGTCCAAGATAGCGGTAACCGGAAAAGGCGGCGTGGGCAAGACGACGGTCACCAGCCTGCTGGCCCACACCTATACTCAGCAAGGACGTAGAGTCATCGTCATCGATGCCGACCCCTCGCCCAACCTGGCCTGGGCCCTGGGCTTCCCTCCGGAGATGGTAGCTCAGATCACGCCTATCGCAGACATGGAGGAACTGATCCAGGAGCGTACCGGAGCCAAACCCGGAGGTGTCGGAGGGTGGTTCAAGATGAACCCCCGCGTCGACGACATCCCAGAGCGCTTCAGCGCGGAGTATGGTGGGATCAGACTCCTACAGTTGGGCACCGTCAAGAAAGGGGGCAGCGGTTGTATCTGCCCCGAGAGCGTCCTCGTCAAGACACTGGTCACCCACCTTCTTCTGGACGAATCCTCCGAAGTGGTGATCATGGACATGGAGGCGGGCGTCGAGCATCTGGGGCGAGCCACCGCACAAGCCGTCGATGCCTTCCTCATCGTGGTCGAACCCGGACGTCGAAGCCTTCAGACGGCCGAACTGATCAAGCGCCTGGCACAGGACATCGGCATCACGGATCTGTATTTGATCGGCAACGGCGCCCGCGACGAGAGAGATGGGGAGTTTCTCCGCCAGCACAGCCCCGATCTCCCGATCCTGGGACTCCTGCCCTACAGTCCGGAGGCCATCGAGGCCGACATGCAAGGCGTCGCCGTTTTCGAAGCGGCGCCCAAGCTCGTCGAGGCGACCAAGCTCATAGCCGCGGAGCTCGACAGGCTCGAGGCGACAACCTAACCCATACTCCATCCGTCCCTCTGCCATCCCACCGGGCAAACCCAGCGGCAGGACCATCTCAACCCCTCTAACCGACTCGGGACCCCTCCCTGGAGACGAGAAGGTCTTGTTTGTGCAACAAGATTGCACTTGACAAATGATAGCACTTATGGTATACTCTCATGTACACACGGGAGAGGCCATGACCCACCACCACAAAGTAGTCGAGGCACTGCAGCAGATAGGCTATCGTCTCACACCCCAGCGTATGATGATCCTCGAAGCGATAGCCGATAACGACGGCCATATCAGTGCAGAAGAGATCCTGGAGACTGTTCGCGCAGAATACCCGTATCTCGATATCTCTACTGTCTACCGTACACTGGATCTGCTCAAGACCTTACACCTTGTGAGCGAGACGGACCTGGGACGGGGCCATGCCCAATATGAACTGCTCAGTAAGGGACTGCACCATCACCTCATTTGTACAGAGTGCGGCAAGATCCTGGACGTGGAGAACTCCTTTCTGGATCCGTTGAGACGATCCATAGACGAGACATACGACTTCCACCCCGAGATAGAGCACCTGGCCATCTTCGGTATATGTAGCAAGTGCAAAGACGCTGTCTGACCGTCCGACGAGATGCCGGTACCCGGCCTACGGTGACGAGCACGGCATTGGTTCGTGTGGCGCAGAAGCATACACGTGACCCCAACCGCGCGATAGGCGCGGCTGAGTAGGAAAGGAGAGAATGATGATCATCTTGAGCACTGCGTGGCTTATACCGGTTCTGATACCGAAGGCCATGCACATCCCAGACGGATTCCTGTCCCTCTTGGTCGCCGGAGTAGCCTGGATGTTGTCCATCGCGGCCCTCGCCTACGCCGTCCGCCAGACCAACCAGCAGCTTGGAGAGAGACAGGTGCCTCTGATGGGCGTAATGGCCGCCTTCATCTTTGCAGCCCAGATGCTCAACTTCCCAGTCGCCGGCGGCACATCGGGACACCTTATTGGAGGCGCTCTGGCAGCCATCCTCCTGGGACCCTGGGCTGGCATGCTCGTCATGACCAGCGTGGTCGCCGTTCAAGCATTGCTCTTCCAGGACGGCGGGCTGGTGGCGATGGGCGCCAATATCCTCAACATGGCGGTGATCGCCAGCCTCGTCGGCTACTACGTGTATGTCGCCGCACAGAGAATCCTGGGAGATAGGGCCTGGGTGAACCTGGGGAGCGCCTTCGTCGCTGCGTGGTGCTCAGTCTTCGTGGCTTCCCTAGTCTGCGCGATCCAGCTTGCCCTGTCGGGCTCTTCACCACTGATGGTTGCGCTGCCGGCCATGGGAGGCGTCCACGCCCTCATCGGCGTGGGCGAGGGCCTGGTCACGGTTGCCGCGCTGGCGTTCATCACCGCCACCAGGCGCGACCTCGTTCAATCCCGGCCAACGGCAAACTAGGGAGGACACAGATGAAGAACAGGACTTGGTGGATAGCGGGAGTTGGTGTGCTTATCGCACTGGCGGTCACCTTCATCTCTCCTCTGGCCTCATCCTGGCCAGACGGGCTCGAGAGAGTGGCTGAGGATCACGGATTCCTGGATCTGGGGAAGGATCCGCCCTACGAAATCATTCCCGACTACGTCCTGCCAGGAGTCCAGAGTGAATCCCTGGCCACGATTCTTGCAGGAATGGTAGGTGTAGTCATCGTCTTCGGCCTGGGCCTTGGCGCAGGCTACGCTCTGAGGAGAAGACTGCCAGCCGACCAAACCCACTAGGAGCACCTCGCCTCACCTCCCAGGGAGAAGGCGCACAGGCTCCCCCACCCTGAGGGCGTGTCCGCCGCCATCGAGAGGATCTTCTTGAGCCACATCCAGGTTCTGGATCTCTACCAGGATGAAGACAGCCTCATACATCGTCAGGATCCGAGGGTGAAACTCGTGATCACGCTGGCCGTGATCGTGGCTGTCACCGCCCTACCTCGGGGAGCCTGGGTTTCGTACCTGAGCTGTCTGCTGTATGTGGCCGTTGTCGGAGCACTGTCCCGCGTCCAGCCCAAGCTCATTCTCAAAAGGTCCTTGGTCGCCATCCCCTTCGCTCTGGCCGCGTTGACACTCATCTTCACAATCGACGGCACGCCCCTGGCGAGTCTGAGACTGGGGGACTGGAGCCTATCGGTCACCAGCGAAGGTACAGTCGCCTTCGTCAGCATTCTGATCAAGTCCTGGCTCTCTGTGATGGCAGCTACATTGCTGGTGACAACCACCACTTTCCCGAGCCTGGTTGCCGCGACGAGGTGGCTGCGGGTACCGAAGGTCATCGTTTCTGTGATCTCTTTCATGTACCGCTACATCTTCGTCATCGCCGACGAAGCGCTGCGCCTGTTTCGCGCTAGGGAGGCGCGCAGCGCCAACCCTGGAGGGAAACCCGCAGGAAGCATCCGCTGGCGAGCGAGGGTCCTCGGCGGCATGATCGGGTCGCTGTTTATACGCAGCTACGAGAGAAGCGAGCGCATCTATGCAGCCATGCTATCGCGGGGCTTTGACGGCGAGGTCCGTACTCTGCGCATCCAGGAGCTGGGCCCCTTAGATGCACTGACCATCGGGGCCTTCTTCGTCTTCCTGGCAGCGGTCTTGGTACTGAGTTAGCTGCCAGGTGCAGCGAGGGCGGGCACGTATCACCGTGTTGGATACGCGATTGAAGATGGCACAAGAGAGGATACAGCAAGAGCAGCGCCCTATGGTCCAGTTGGACGGGCTCAGTTTCAGCTACCCCGACGGCAGGAAGGCACTAGACAACATCAGTCTGACGATACGGGAAGGGGAGAAGGTAGCGCTGGTGGGGCCCAATGGTGCTGGAAAATCGACCCTGCTCCTGCATCTCAACGGGATTCTCCGAGGTCACGGTGAGATCAAGGTCATGGGCATGCCCATCGGCGACGGCAACCTCGGCTTGATACGTAGTCAGGTGGGGTTGGTTTTTCAGCACCCCGACGATCAGCTTTTCTCCCCCACCGTCTTCGAAGACGTCGCCTTCGGCCCGCTGCACATGGATCTCGACGAAGGGGAGGTGCGCCGACGCGTGGCCTGGGCCCTGGCTCAAGTGGGCATGGAGGGGTTCGAGGAACGTATGCCCCACCATCTCAGTCTCGGGGAGAAGAAGCGCATCGCCATTGCCACCGTGCTGGCTATGCAACCCGCCATCTTGGCACTGGACGAACCTTCCGGAGAGTTGGACCCCCGATCCAGGAGAGCGCTGATCCGTCTACTCGAGTTACTACCACAGACCCTGCTGGTAGCGACTCACGACATGCGGCTCGTGGACGAATTGGCCACCCGTACAGTTGTCCTCGACGGTGGTAGAATCGTGGCCGATGGGCCTACCACGGACATCCTCGGCAACGTTACGCTGCTCGACAGGCACGGCCTGGAACCACCGTAGCCGCGCCTTTCTTCCGATGCTGCGGAATCCGCTGGCGGCGCGGCTATGCCTGAGGCGAAGGCTACACACCACCCCTCACCCACCATCCACGAACAGGGGCACCAACGCGAAGTCCTTCACATCCACCAATCCTTTGTCGGTTAGCTTCAGTGCAGGTATGACTGGCAAGGCCAGGAAGGACATGGCCATAAAGGGTGTGGGCACAGTGCAACCGATGTCCCTAGCGGCCCCCTCCACGGCCTCCATCTCCGCACTCACTTCCTTCGCCGACTTCTCAGACATCAGACCGGCGATGGGCAGACGTACAGTAGCCAGCACCTGACCTCCGGACGCCACCACAAGCCCCCCCTGCATCTTCACGATCTGCACTGCGGCGGTCATCATATCCTCATCGTTGGTGCCCACCACAATGATGTTGTGAGAATCGTGGGCCACGGATGACGCCAGAGCCCCTCGCTTCAGTCCAAAGCCCTTCACGAAGCCCAGACCGGTGTTGCCTGAAGCGAGGTGCCTCTCGATCACGGCCAGCTTCAGGATGTCCCGTTCCAGATCAGGGACAGCCAGACCATCAACGGTCTTGATCTCGTGCACTCCTTGCTTGGTGACCAATTGATCAGGGGTCAGTTCTATGACCCTGGCTCGTCTTCCTTGTGCTTCGATGCGGAAATGCTCCAGCTCTATCCAAGCGACGTTGACGGTACCTCTGAGGGGCACTGGCCGACTCTCGCCACCCATGGCCAGCATTTCCCCATTCTCCGCCACCAGACGACCGCCCCTGTAGACCTGCTTGACCTCAAAATGGTCGAGGTCCTCGAACACCACCAGGTCAGCACGATACCCAGGTGCAACGGCACCCACTCCGCGAAGCCCGAAGTACTCAGCAGCGTTGACGGTAGCCATCTGGATCGCCAGCACGGGCTTCAATCCCAACCCTATGGCTTTCCTTACTATGTGATCCATGTGACCGTGCTCCAGCAACTGGGCCGGGCCGTTGTCGTCGCTCACCAACATGCAGCGATGCGCGTTCTCTGGAGTGACAAGCGGCAACAAGTCCTCCATGTTCTTGGCCACGCTGCCCTCACGGATCATGACATACATCCCCCGCTGTAGCTTCTCCCGCGCCTCTTCGAGAGTGCTGCTCTCGTGGTCAGAGGCGATTCCAGCCGCAATGTACGCGTTCAGATCCTTTCCGGTCAATCGAGGTGCGTGACCGTCCACTCGCTTCCCGTCAGCGATAGCTATCCTGGCCAAGACGTCCTCGGTCCTGTCCAGGACCCCCGGGTAGTTCATCATCTCCCCCACCCCCACGACCCAGTCTTCGCGCAGCAGCGGCGACATGTCGTAGGACATCAATCTCGAACCCGCCGTCTCCAGTTCGCTGGATGGGACGCAGGAGGGCAAGGTGAAGTAGACTACCAGAGGGCTCCCCTTGCTCGACTCCATCATGTACAGAATGCCGTCCAGACCCAAGACGTTGGCTATTTCGTGCGGATCGGCGATGACGGTTGTCGTCCCACGAGGAACGACGACTCGCGCGAACTCGGGGATACGCAGCATGGAGCTCTCGATGTGGACGTGACCATCTATCAGCCCAGGGCAAAGGTAAGCACCCTCGAGGTCCACCACTTCCTTGGCCTCATAGGCCCCAAGCCCCACCACTCTGGTGTCAGCAACGGCCACATCGGCCTGATGAACCTCTCCAGAAAGCACGTTGACGAGGCGAGCATTCCTCAGCACGAGCTCCGCCGGCTCCTCACCTCGAGCGACCTTGATGATCGTGTCCAGTCCACCCACTGCACGCCTCCTTCCATGTGAAGCATATCCTGGGGTAAAAGAGACGGTCGGGAACATCGCGTCCCCCACCGCCATCGGAGCATCAGGAAGCCCACAGTTTGCTGCACGCCGCGTCTACTGAGCTTCGAGATTGAAGGTCAAGCTGGTGATCGACCACCTGCCATCTACTCTGGCGAACGTCCAGCGGTCACCCGCCGGTGCGTGATCTATGCCGATCGTGCTTGTGGTCAGCGCTGTAGCCGTATCGCCCTCGATGGTAAGCTCCACGTCAGGATGCGTAACTGAGCTAGGCGCGGAGGGGAAAATTTCGTCTATGTAACGCTCTCGAATGGCGGCGATCCCTTCCCATACGCGATCATCCGCAGAGTTGTCCGGCGTGTGATTGGCGTCCGTCACCACACCATCCTGGTCCCAGATCTCCATCAACCGGTCTACGTCCTGAGATACGACACCTTCCGCTTCAGCACCTAGCAACTGCATAATGGCTTCTTCGTCGTTGGCTGGGGTTGGGGTATCCGTGCCCCTGGGCCGAGGCGACGGGATCCCCTCAGCCGCAGTGGGAACCTCGGGCGCACTACACGCTGCAACCATCAGGCAAACTAGAACAAGAAGCGCAAACCACATCCTCTTCACTTTTCCCAAAGCCTCCACGGTTTTGGGGGTTATCTTACCACAGTTCGCGAGAATGTCAAGCATGTTGGACCGGGATCCGAAAGAAGCCTGTCGCACCTGCTTTGGACAGCACTTGTGCGGTTCCAGCGCCGCCCGAGCCTTCTTGAACACAGTCTGCGGCCCATTCAGCAGAGGCCCAGCGGCAGTTCTCGTGTCCCCAGACTCATCGAGGGCACGTTGAGAAGACTTCAGGCTGCGATGGCATGCAGGGACGCCGCCTGCGACGTTCCTCTCCAACCTGCCCCAGTGCGGGCTTGCCCTTGGCTCTTGCCACGATGGTGACCGTCTGTCTGAGCGCTAGATGCCTTGTACCTTGCTTGTGGACTCAGAGCGGAACCTATGATACTCTTGCCTCCAGGAGATCACCACGTGAGAAGAAGGACCGTCTTCCTCTTTCCACATCTCGATGACGCTGCCCTATCGTGCGGGGGGTTGATCTGCTCCCAGGCTCTGAGCGGGAGACCGGTGCTGGTAGTCACTATCTTCGCCGACCTACCTCCACTGTCGGCACTGTCCCCTCTCGCCGCAGGACTCCACGAGCGCTGGGGCAACCCCTGGAACCCAGTAGGCATGCGCCGCCAAGAGGACGAGACGGCTATGCGCCTGTTGGGGGCCGATTGCCTTCATCTGGGATACCTCGATGCCATCTACCGAGCGGGCGGCGACTCCTTGCTCTACGTCGCTGATGAAGAGCTGTTTGGCGCTCCGCGTCCCTCGGAGGCGGGTCTGGTTGCTCAGATCGCATCGGACGTGGCCAGTATCCACGCGGCTGAGGGCACCACGCTGTTCGCGCCACTGGCAGCCGGGAATCACGTTGATCACCAGTCTGTCAGAGACGCGGCGCTGGCTCTGGAGAACTCTTCTGGTTCGGTTGTTTTCTACGAAGACTACCCCTATGTGGAACGCCCAGGAGATCTCACGAAGGCCCTGCACACGATCACTCCGAGAGCGTGGAAGGCAAAGGTGCAGCCACTCAGCGAAGAGTGCTTGCAGACAAAGGTCAAGACCATCGCCGCCTACCACTCCCAACAGGCACCCTGTTCGACGGCGAGGAGATGATGGCTCAACGGGTGCGAGACTTCGCGCTGACCGTGAGTCCAGACCACCAGTATGGTGAGAGATACTGGCGAACCACGGGGGATAGGCAGTCTGGGGCATCTCGCACGCTCGGTTGAAGCCATGCGGACTGGTGTGCTATAATCTGACTTGGTGCAGAATGGACCAGATACGAAGCTTCGTGGCCATAGAGCTCAGCGACCAACTAAGGGCCAAGCTCAGCATGATCCAGGAGTTCCTGAAGGAAAAGGGCGCCGCAGACCGGGTTCGCTGGGTGAAGCCGGAGGGCATACATCTGACCCTCCAGTTCCTGGGTGACGTACCGGCGGATAGAGTGAAGGAGATCTCGCTGGCCATGACCGACGGCAGCCGAGACGTTGCCCCTTTCAACCTCGGCTTCGCCGGACTGGGTTGCTTTCCTTCCGCCAGTCGCCCAAGCGTCCTGTGGGTTGGGGTCGAAGGCGATACCAGTGCCCTGGCCGAGCTTCAAGCTAGCATCCAGGCTCGACTCTCACGCCTTGGCTATCCGCCAGAGAAGCGGAAGTACACACCCCATCTCACACTAGGACGAGTGGCCCGGCACATCGGCGATGGGGATCGCCGCAGACTGGGCACTCTAGTCAGCACGTGCAGCATCGAGCCTCTGGGCGGGATGGAGGTGCGCCAAGTCAGCCTGATAAAGAGCGAACTGTCTCCCGCAGGGGCCCGGTATTCTCGTTTGGCGGTCGCACATCTGGAGGGCGAATGACCATCGTGGCCGTGATCGGAGATGGGTCTTGCTCCGCCGCTACCGCCCGCCTGGCGGAGGAGACCGGACGCCTGCTGGCGGAGAAGGGAGCCGCCGTCGTCTGTGGAGGACTCGGCGGAGTGATGGAGGCGGCCTGCCGCGGAGCCAAGAGCGCAGGCGGTCTGACCATCGGCATCTTGCCCGGACGTAGACGGCAAGACGCTAACCGCTACATCGACATCCCGATTGTCACTGGCATGGGGGAGGCCCGCAACGTGATCGTGGTCAGTTCCTCCCAGTCGGTGGTTGCCATAAGTGGAGGATACGGCACGTTGTCCGAGATTGCCCACGCTCTGAAACAGGGAATCCCTGTGGTCGGTCTGGGCTCCTGGCAACTGGCCAAGGATGGCTGGGAGAACGCTCGGGCCATAGACCACTGCAGTGACCCCGCCGAAGCCGTGCAGAAGGCACTGGCGTTGGCCATAGAATAGAGAAGGGAGGCCAGCATGCTTTTCCAGGACCGGCGTGAGGCCGGGCAGGCCTTGGCTAGGGAGTTGGCATCATTCGAGGGCAGCTCCAACTTGATCGTGCTGGGCATCCCCCGAGGCGGAGTCGTTGTTGGCCACGAGATCGCCAAGGCCCTTGGAGCACCTATCGATGTCTATATCACGCGCAAGATCGGAGCGCCACACAATCCCGAGCTTGCCATCGGAGCTGTGGCCAGCGATGGCACACTGATCATCGACCAACAGTTGGTGAGGCGGCTCGGTGTGGAACAGGACTATATCGAAGAGGAATCGAGACGACAGAAGGACGAGATCAGCAGGCGGTTGTCTGAGTACCGTGGGGACCGCCCAAGCCCCCAGTTGGCGGGGAAGATCGTCATCCTCGTTGATGATGGTGTAGCCACTGGTGCCACGACACTGGTCACCATCAGGGCGATCAAGGCCCAGGATCCCAGTGAGTTGGTCTTGGCTGTTCCCGTTGGACCACGGGATAGCATTGAGACCCTCAGACAAGAAGTGGACAAGCTCGTCTGCTTGCACGCCCCTGAGATCTTCTGGGCGGTCGGGGCCTTCTACAACATGTTCGACCAGACTTCGGATGCCGAGGTGAAGGCTCTACTGCAAATCGACCAGGAACGAGAGGTCTAGGAACCTCAGCCGCTGTCGCTTCGCCCACCAGGACTACTCTCGTCCCCCGGTTGTCGCATGCCGGACCTCAGCGTTTCCGTCTTGCGCGACAGGCTTTGCGTTACGTAGAGGATCAGCCACGAGACACCGACGGCCAACAGCAAGAGAGCGACGATGCCCGTCACCTGTGCGTATAGCTGCCCCGGCCAGTCAGCCTGGAAGCCCGACCCCACGAGCAGTCCGGACACCCCCTGCCCGTCGATGCCGAGATACTGTGTGACTCCGACTCCGTTCCATCCAGCACCACTGCTGCCATCCGCGAATATCCCAACGGCTATCAAGCCCCACAAGCCCGATATGCCGTGCATGGCCACCGCGGAGGTGTGGTCGTCAAGTCCCAGCCTCACGTCGAACAGGTAGATGCTCAGAGGAAGCAGAAGCCCCGCTATCGACCCGATGGCCAGAGCAGCCCAGGCAGGCACGAAGGCACACGAACCGCTGACGGCTACCAGAGAGGCCACCAGACCCCTGGAGACCATCAGCAGGTCCGGACCGCCACGGACGAACCACACGTAGAACGAGCTCACCAGAATGCCGCTGCACCCAGCGAGGAGAACATTGAGCAGTATCCGCACATAGGACACGTTGCCAGATACCAGGGGACTACCCACCACTAGGCCAAACCACCCCAGCAGCAGCAGAAATGCCCCCAGCAGACCAAGAACCGGGAAGTGCACGGGAGGAGGCTCGGTCACGACCTTCACCGTTCGGACCCTCGCCCCGAAGGCAAGAATCGCCGCCAGAGCGAAGAACCCGCCCAGAGTGTGGAGCGTGCCCGCGCCTGCAAAATCCACGAACCCGTGCCCCAAACCGATGGTCGTGCCCAACTGCGAGAGGTAGCCACCTCCCCAAACCCAGTTGCCATAGACGGGATACACGAGAACGGCGAAGACCAGGCCCAGCCCCAGAAGAGCCAGAAACCTGAGACGCCTCGCCAAGGCAAGCATGGGAATGCACAGCGCCGTGGCAGCCAGAGCCGCGTAGTACAGAAACGCACTCAGGAGTCCCGTTTCCGGCGAGTCGCGGATCACAAGGAAACCATCCAGACCAATGATACCCCAGCCCGGACCCCACACCCTGTCCACAGGAGACCACTCCGAGCGTAGGTCTCGCGCGCCCTCGAGGTCGGAAACCAGCCCCAGTCCACCGAACTGTAGGCCAAAGCCCACCACACCATAGACGACGACACCCAGAGCCACAGCGATCAGACCCACCGCCGCGACAGAGGCGGCTGCTTCCCTCTTGGAGGCCGAGGTGGCGATCATAGTCAGTCCCGCGGGAACCAAGAAGGCGAGACAAGCCGCAACCAAGGACAAGTCGAGGTCCGTCCCCGCACCGGGCAGGCGCCGGAGTGCACCGATGACTCCGGACCCAACGGAAGAAGTGAGAGCCATAGAGTCCGCCAGGCCCGTGCTCCAGATCATCATTGTCGACATGCTGCCTCCCAGTTCTCGATCTCACCGCATTCTACCACACATCGGCTCGCGAGGGAAGGGGGTACCTAT
>CAZOBP010000042.1:16888-18509 GCA_964577995.1 uncultured Anaerolineales bacterium | reverse complement strand
GACGTTCACTATCTCCAGGCTGGCGTCGATCCTGTCTGTGACCACCACGTCGTCAACGGTGTCCAGAGAGGCGTTGGTCGCGGCGATGGTGAACAGGCTTTCCTCGTCCACGGCTATCTCTGCTGGGTGGACGCTCTTCCCGATCTCTACTAGCGGGCTCGGTAGTCCTGCGCTGGCATAGGCCAGGCCTAGGCACTGCCCGTCTCCGCCCTCGCCGGAGTACCACATCAGCCAGAGGTTCCCGGCGCGCAAGACCATGGGGGTGTAGCACCAGTTCTGCCGCCAGGGATAGCCGGTATCAGTCTTGTGAAAGATGGGGTTGCCGGCGTCGCGAGTCCAGGTCAGCCCATCGGGAGACGTGGCGTAGCCCACGCCCTGGCGCATCTCCCAGGGCCCGGCGCTGTACCACATGCGGTAGTCTCCCGGCCCCTCTCTCCAGACGGTGGCGCGCGATGCGTAGTTGTAGTCCCAGTCCCCGAGCACGTACGTGCCGTTCATGACCTCGTCGGCGTCCCCGTCATTATCGGCATCGCAGCCGGTCCAGGTCACTCCGTCTGCCGAGAAGCCGAGTCCTATGGCTTCGTCGCCGCCGGTGGTGCCGTCGTAGTACAGCCGGAAGGTCCAGTCAGTGCCACTGTTACTGGCACCGGGGTTGTACAGCACGTCGCAAGGTCCGTACGACCCTCGGTTCCAATCCCCATATACCCCCGTGACGATGGGCACAGCGCCATTCTGAAGAGGCTGGACGTTGTACCAGGCCTTCCCGTCGGGTGATTCGGCGTAGTGGGTGGAGGCAACGGTGTACAGGTAACCAGTGTGCCAGAACCAGAGTCGGTAGTACATCGTGCTTCCGCTGGGGTTGGTGCCGTCGTTGCGGCCGGAGAACCCCCCGGCATAGTATTCGACCAACGGATGACTCACCCGGCCTGCGGGCAATCCTGTGATGGTGCTGTCCAGCATATCGCCTACCTTGGTCCATGACATACCATCGTCTGAGATGCGATACTGAAGATTCATGTTGTGCCACATCTTGAAGTGGCTCGTTTCCCCGTGACCACCGAAGGGGGTTGCGGAGGGATCGTAGAGTATGCTGGGGTACAGACCGTCGGCGTCTGCTGTGGGACCGATGATAGGGTTGCCCGAGTACTCCTCCCAGGTACCGGGTCCCTGGGCCTGCGCCGGCCCTGGGACGAGCAGCAGGAGCAAGATGACAATCGCTGCGCAAGCACCTCGCGCCCACAATGAGGCTTGAACTCCTCTATGTTCCATTATCCTTCCTCCTCCTGACGGATCGAGTCGTCGTCTTGCGGACTATTCAGTCACCGTCACCTACCGATTCTGGCTTGCAGAAGTCGGAAGCCACGGTCGAGGGGCCGCGGCACTAGCCCTCAGAATGGGCGCAGAGCACGAGCGGGAAGTACAAGTCCGCTCGTGGTTGGGCGGGCGGTCCTACCTCCAGTGGCACACTGTTGGAGTCCATCCCCTCGACTCTGAGGGAGCACAGATGGGCGACGTTGACCTGGGTGCCCATCTCCGTTGCCGTCACGGCGATGGTGACGGTCACGGTTTCGCTGCGCTCCAGCGTTCCCAAGTCGACAGTGATCATTTGACCTACCTGGAG
>CAZOBP010000042.1:0-16788 GCA_964577995.1 uncultured Anaerolineales bacterium | reverse complement strand
TCCTGTAGGGAGTAGTGGGTATTGAAGAGGGGATCTGCCGAGATGTTGCCGCCACCGTCCACGGGATTGCCGTCTGTGGCGCCGAGAGCGTTCTGCCACAGATCGTTGCAACTGTAACCCACCGAAGCCCCGTAGTAGGTGCGGATGCCATAGCCGCTGTGATTGGCCACGATGTTGCTCTGCACATCGGTGACAAACCCTACCCCGGAGCCGTCGTTGGCATAGATAGCGTTGCCCGGCTGGGCGCAGCCGTTGGCCGGAGTGTTGTCGTCGATGGTGTTGTGAGTCACCACGTAGGTGCTGGATACCCGGGGCTTGTAGATGCTCACCGCATTGCCGTCCGCTTCATCATAGCAGTGCTTGCCTCCGTGCCACCTGTTGCGCACGATGAGGTTGTTGGTGATGACGTGGGTGGTGCCGTAGTTCTTGTAGAACGTGATGCCATTGGCGGCCTGCGTGTTGTGGATGTAGTTGCTCTCTGCTGTGATGTCGTATGAGTCGTAGACGTAGATCACGGCGTTTTCACTGTAAGAGTTGTAGATCTCGTTGTTGCTGACCAGGCAGTCGTGCGAACCGTCCGCGACACTGATGCCGTCCTGCGCCACGTCATAGATGAGGTTGAACTCCACGATGCAGTCCGTACATTGCTTCAACTGGATGCCCTCGTCTCCGGTCGAATCGTGGACTGTGCAGTTCCTGACCACGGTTCCCGCGTACGCCCCGGTCTGGCGGATGAGATCGGCGGTGCCGTTGGCGATCTCCATGCCGTCGATGACCACGCCGTCCGAGTTGATGTAGATGATGCTTCCCAGACTGCCTTCGCCGTCGAGCAGGGGTTTCTCCTCCGCGTAGGGGTCGGCAGAGGTGAGGGTGAGGGGTTTGTTCACGCTGAGTGTCGAGGCCAGCGTGTAGGTGCCTGATGCGAATTGGATGGTATCCCCTGGAGTGGCGGCATCGATGATCCCCTGGATGTCCTGCCCGGGACTCACGTAGTGCGTCGTGCCGTCAGCAAGGACAGCGCCCGACGCGGCGAGGCCCAGCAGGATTGCGGGGAACAACACGACGATCAGTGTGACATAGCTACGACTCAACTCTTCCTCCTCTTGGTATCACCAGGTGTCTGTGGGCTGTACGTGAAGCAGTCCTAGCGTTTTCGATGTCGCTCAACGGCGTATCCAGCCAGGGTAAACAGTCCACCCCCCAGCAGGAGCAGGCTCCCGGGCTCGGGCACGAACTCCTCCTCGGCGACCACCTTGAGAGTCGCCTGAGCGTTGGCGGCCACTCGCGGCGTGGTTACTGTGGCCACGTTCTGTATCAGGCCTGCTTTCAGGGCCAATACTCGAATCGTGATGACCACGGTTTCGTCTGGGTCCATGGCCCCCACGTCTACCGTCACCAGTTGCCCGGTCCTGGAAATCGATCCTTGCGAGGTCTGAACGTTCATTATCTCCAGGCCCGCGTCCATCTTGTCTGTGACCACCGCGTCGTCAACGGCGTCCAGAGAGGCGTTGGTCACGGCGATGGTGAACAGAGTCTCCCCGCCCACTGCGATCTGCGCAGGGTGAACGCTCTTCTCGATCTCCACAAGCTGCTGTGGAAGCCCTGCACTGGCGTAGGCCACACCGATGCACTTTCCGCCGCCGTTCTCGCCCGCGTACCACATGAACCAGAGGTTCCCGGCGCGCAGGACCATCGGAGTGTAGCTCCGGTTCTCGCGCCAGGGATATCCAGGATAGCCGGTATCGTCCTTATGGAAGATAGGGTTGTTGGGGTCTCGCGTCCAGCTCAATCCATCGGAGGAGGTGGCGTATCCCAGGCCATGGTTCATGGTGTCGATCCCGGCGCTGTACCACATGCGATAGTCGCCCGGTCCCTCTCTCCAGATGGTGGCGCGCGAAAGGTAGTTGTAGTCCCAGTCTCCGGGGACGTAGGTGCCGTTCATCACGGCATCAGCCTGGCCGTCGCCGCCGGGATCGTACCCGGTCCAGGTCACACCGTCGGCTGAGAAGCCAAGCCCGATCGCTTCGTCGCCGCCGGTGGTGCCATCATAGTACATCCAGAAGGCCCAGTCCGTTCCGGAGTTGCTGGCCCCCGGGTAGAAGAGGACATCGCAAGGTCCGTACGACCCTCTGTTCCAGTCTGGCCAGATGCCGGTGACGATGGGCACTGTGCCGTTCTGGAGGGGCTGGACGTTGTACCAGGCCTTTCCGTCGGGTGACTCGGCGTAGTAGATGGCAGCTACACTGTACAGGTTCTGCCCCAAGTGCCAGAACCAGAGACGATAGTACATGGTGGCGGTGCTGGGGTTGTCGCCATCGTTCCTGCCAGCGAATCCGGCCGCGTAGTACTCCACGAGGGGGTGCCGCACCTGTCCAGCGGGCAGGCCGGTGATGGTCCCGTCGTCCATGTCTCCCACCTTGGTCCAGGATAGACCGTCATCGGAGACCCTGTACTGGAGACCATTGTCATGCCACATTCTGAAGGAGCTTGCTTCCCCGTGGCCGCCGAAGGGTGTCGGGGAAGAGTCGTAGAGCACGCTGGGGTAGTAAGCGTCCTCTTCAGGGGGATCGATGATGGGGTTTCCCGAGTACTCCTCCCAAGCGCCGGGTCCCTGGGCCTGCGCCAACCCGGGTGCGAGCAACAGCAGAAAGACGACAGTCGCTGCACAGGCGCCGCGCGCCCACGACGAGATGTGACCTCTTCCGAATTGCATTCTCCTGCCTCCTCCTGGCGAGTCGACTTCCGTGGCGGCCGATCCCTGAACGCCCATCACCTACCGATTCTAACATGCGGAACTTAAACAGCCATTAAGCCCGTCTTAAAAGCGCGTTAAAGGCGTTGACAAACAAAACGCCGAGCCGCCGGAGTAGTTCGGCAGCTCGGCTGTCTGGGCCTAGAGGCGCTCTGAGCCAAGACCCGAGGCTTTACGTTCCTTCCCTCTCGGGAAGGTTGCCTTTTCGTTACCCTGCGATGTTGAGTCGATGTAGGAGCGGCATCGATTATAGACGACTGTGCGGATTGTGTCAAGATGTGCACTGATGCGCATTCTGTTCGTCAGAAGTGTACTACTGACGGCTCTGTGGATGGCCAGAGTTCCGGGACACGGGGTAGCGCGCCGCCTGTTACTGCCGGGTATGGTACCATTTTACCATTGATTGTTTGCAGCGTTTGCTGTACACTAAGGATGGCATTGAGGGTCTTACCTTGACAATCGAGCGGTGACAAAGGCAAACCCATCGAAAGGTGGGGACGCAAAGCCACGGGCCTAAGGTTCAGCCGAACTACGGTCGCCGGGTTGCCTCCGAAGGACAAGTTGCATAGATGTGGCGCTCTTCGAACCAATGGCATGTGGCGACGGGCGCCTTTTTAGTTGCTTGGATAGGTACGACGGACCGAAGGTAGGATTTTATCGAGGAATAGCATGTTCCGGATAGGTAGAAGAGTCTCCAAAAACCGCATTGCAGCACAGCCACGTGCCGCTGATGGCCAGAGAGCAAGCGTAGGATATCTCTCAGCGCCCTCTCTGGGGAGCTGATAGACAGTACTTACCGGGCAAGACCTTAACAGTACGTCGGTGATAAAGGCAAACCCATCGAAAGGTGGGGACGCAAAGCCACGGGCCTAAGGTTCAGAGCGAACTAGGGTAGCCGGGTTGCCTCCGAAGAACAGCTAGCGATTCAGCGCGCTCTTCATTCCTTGGCACCGTGGTTGAGAGCGCGTTTTCTTTCGTCCCCACCACAGTCTCGACGGGAGGTGGGGCGAAAGTGAAGATCAAATCATCTCTAGTTCTAATCCTGGCGGTTGTACTGGCCATAGCCAGTAGCGTGGCCTTGCAGCTCCCGGCTCTGGCCCAGACAGAATCGCCGGAGCCGGCTGCGTGCAGTGAGGACCCGCTCTGGCAGCCGGAGGCCATCACCACCACCCTCTTCACCTCGCTCGCTCTTGGCCCCACCGTCACCCAGACCGTCTCACCAAGTGTGGAAGAGCCAGACGGGGACTCCGTGCCCTCCGCCGACCCCGCAGCCCTGGAATCGGATCCTGGGGACCTGGTTGGACTGCTGGGCGTGCCGATGGAGGTGATGGAGTGGGAAGAGGAGCAGGCCAGCGAGGCGGGCGTGAGGCTTTCCGCCAACTGCAACTATCCAACCAGACTCGATTGGCGAGATTTC
Organism: uncultured Anaerolineales bacterium; assembly: GCA_964577995.1. GTDB lineage: Bacteria > Chloroflexota > Anaerolineae > UBA7937 > B3-Chlor > JAUVXJ01. The sequence goes on along the minus strand of CAZOBP010000042.1, from coordinate 12,619 downwards.
GACGGTGAGAACTGGACTACTCGCATCCGCAACCAGAGCAGCTGCGGATCCTGTGTGGCCTTCGCCACCGTTGGGGCCATCGAATCTCGTATGGAGATTGCCCTGGCCAATCCAACCCTCAACCTGGACCTTTCGGAGGCGCACCTGTTCTTCTGTGACTCAGACAGCAGTTGCGTGACGGGCTGGTCCCCCTATGCAGCGATGAATTCCGCCCGTGACATAGGCATCGCCGGCGAGGCATGCTACCCCTACAGCACATCTGATCAAACCTGTAGCGTGTGTCCCGATTGGCAGAATCGTGTCACGCGCATAACAGACTGGGTCGGGCTGACCAACTCGTCCGACATGAAGCAGGCGCTGGCCGACGAGGGGCCCTTCGAGGCGACCATGCTGGTCTACTCGGACTTCTTCAACTACACAGGCGATGTCTACCGCCACACCTCAGGCGTGCTGGAAGGTGGCCACGCCGTCACTGTGGCGGGCTACGACGATGAGCAGGGATACTGGATCGCCAAGAATAGCTGGGGCAGAGGTTGGGGCGAGGACGGCTGGTTCAGGATAGCGTACGGCGAGTGCGGGGTCGACGACTACGCGTACGTTCCCATCGTCGAGGTACCCTTGCCCTCCTTCCAGCTCTACACCAGCGTAGCCCCGACAAGCGGCGGTACCATCGTCTCCGAGCCGCTGGCCTGCATCGTGGATGCGTGTGAGTCGGGCACCCAGGTGATGCTGACAGCGGTGCCCGTGGACGGCTACGAGTTCGCTGGATGGGATGGTGACGTATCTGGAGACAGCGAGTCCATCAATGTCATCGTCGACTCTGACAAGACCGTGACGGCCCGCTTCGTCCTTAGCACTGATGGTCTTGATCTTAGGGCCTTCGTACCCTTTGTCACAGGGTAGGTCCCCCAATGCCAGTGGGGCCAGCAGATACGCTGGCCCCACGCCAACACACCTCCGAGGGGGCAGATAGTCTTGCTGTCTGCCCCTTCTTCATTTGTCCGGGCGCGGTCCCCGGACCCACGATGCTGCACCTTCTTTCGGCGTGTGGGTCTGGCCGCTGCCCTGGCGACTGCTCCGCTGCTCCCGGTACCGAGGTGTGGCGTTCGGGTCGCTGTCTCTCTGGCTGGACCCAGCCAGGCCGCGCTCTGCTTCGTCGGCTGTGCGATCCCGCAGGCGAAGAACCCCCTAGCTTCACTCCCCGCACAACCGATGTGGGGAGTGGCTGTCTCGCACACCGCGTAATGGCCACTTCACCCGCCCCTTGCTGGCTACTCACCGACGAGGCGGAGGGTGGGTGTCGACATGCGGCTTGACCCCTCCTCGATCAACTCCGGGCGCGGCTCGGGACTCGTCCAGACGCGCATCGTGCACTGCTAATAGACACGGTGCAAGCGCCGACTTGACTGCTGGAGAAATGTGTAGTATGATAATTCTTAGTTTATGCTGGGAATTAGACCATGAAGCTATCGGCCAGAGAGCAGTACGGTTTGAGAGCGATGATCGAGCTGGGTCGGCGCCACGGCCAGGGTCCCGTGTCGCTGGGCGACGTGGCCCAGGCCCAGAGTATCTCCTTGGGTTACCTGGAACAGATTCTTCCGTTGCTGAAGGAAGCGAACCTGGTGGAAAGCACTCGGGGCGCCCGTGGTGGCTATGAGCTCAGTCGTGCGCCGCGCCAAATCACGGTTGGTGACGTGGTGAGGGCGCTGGAGGAGGGATACATCATGTCCCTGAAATGTATTCCTCACGAGAGAAACGAGGAATCGTGCGGCCGACAGGGTATCTGTGCGGCCAGGGGTGTTTGGAGGAAAATGCACGATGGCATTGTCGAGGTGCTTGATTCCACAACGCTGGAGGATCTCATAGAGCCTGTCGGCGCAGGCAGATTGCAGAGGCCGGCATAGGTTGTGGAGCGGGCTCGCAGCCTGGGAGAAGCGGAGGGATGATGGGAGAGAGGAAAGTGTTGTATCTCGACCACGCGGCGACGACGTCTGTGCACCCCCAAGTGGTGGAGGCCATGCTGCCCTACTTCAGTGAGCGGTATGGCAATGCCTCCAGCCTGCACTCTCTGGGGCGGGAGGCACACCAGGCGGTGGAGCAGGCTCGCGCTGACGTGGGCGGGATCCTTTGCTGTAGCCCTGACGAGATAGTCTTCACCAGTTGTGGGACGGAAAGCGACAATCTGGCCATCAGAGGTGTGGCGTGGCTGAATCGGCGCCAGGGCGACCATATCATCACTTCGTCCATCGAGCACCACGCTGTGAGCCACACCTTGGAGCAGATGGAGAGGCATTTCGGCTTTGAGGTCACCTATCTGCCCGTGGATGAGTATGGGCAGGTAGACCCGGCAGACGTGGAACGTGCCATCGCCGATACCACCATTCTGATCAGCATCATGTACGCGAATAACGAGGTGGGCACTGTCGAGCCGATCTCTGACATAGGACGGATCGCTCGTAGCCATGGCATACCTTTCCACACAGATGCGGTACAGGCCGCGGGCGCTGTGAGCTTGGACGTGAACGAGCTGAACGTTGATCTCCTTACCCTCTCGGGCCACAAGTTCTACGCGCCGAAGGGGGTGGGGGTGTTGTACGTGCGAGAGGGAGTGGAACTGCTGCCCAGCCAGACGGGTGGCGGGCACGAGAACAACCGCCGTTCAGGTACAGAGAACGTGGCCGGAATCGTGGGACTGGCGACGGGGTTGAAGCTTGTCGAGGCGTGGAGGGACGAAGAGAGTCGGAGGCTTGTGGGACTTCGAGACCGTTTGATAGGAGGCGTCCTTTCCGAAGTGGACCACTGTATATTGATGGGCCATCCTGAGAATCGCCTGCCTAACAATGTAAACATAGCGTTCGAGTACGTGGAGGGAGAGGGCATACTGCTAGGACTGGACATGGAGGGTATCGCAGCTTCCAGCGGCTCTGCGTGCTCCACTGGATCCTCCGAGCCGTCCCACGTGCTGCTGGCGATGGGAGTGGAGCCAGGTGTGGCGCGCGGCACCATCCGCCTGACTCTGGGGCACGAGAATACCGAGGAGGACGTAGATCGGGTATTGGAGGTCCTGCCCGGCATAGTTGAGCGATTGCGAGCTATGTCACCCCTGTATGAGGGCTGACGGGCTTCCTGCTGACAAGGAGAGAAAGGGAGAGATGTATTCCGAACTGGTCATGCAGCATTTCAGCAATCCCCACAACGTGGGTGTCATCGAGGATGCCGATGGGGTGGGCAAAGTCGGCAACCCCATGTGCGGCGATGTGATGGAGATGTTCATCAAGGTGAAGGATGGTCGCATCGATGACGTCAAGTTCCGCACTTTCGGGTGCGGCGCCGCCATTGCCACCAGCAGCATCGCGACGGAGATGATCAAAGGGAAACCCCTCGATGAGGCGGTCAAGCTCTCCAACAAGGCGGTGGCTGACGCATTGGGAGGGTTGCCCGCGCAGAAGATGCACTGCTCCAATCTGGCCGCCGACGCCGTTCGAGCGGCTATAGAGGACTACTGGGACAAGCAGAAGAAGCCCGCGCAGGAAGCGAGGCAAGACGACGAGTGATGGGGGTTCTCAGGTCGCCCTAACCTCTTACCTTGTCGCTCGCGGCGTGGGGGTTAAACCGAATCCAGGAAGGCCTGCCCTAGCCGACTAGCCGGCAGGCAAGATAGGTCGGGGCGCGGCTAGCTGCAACCTGGTCGTGCCGTCTCATGGGAATCGGTACAGACTACTCTGTCGGAGGGAGGGCCTCGTCGAGCAGGTCCCACAGGCCACGGACATCGACGAAGACGTCCGCCTCATTGGCCAGCCGGCTGGCCCCTCGTAGCAGGGTAGGTTCGCAGGTGGGGCAGACCGTGACCATGTTCTCCACCCCCACTTGTAGAGCGTCGCGAACGCGGTTCTTGGCGACCTCCAGGGCCAGGCCCGGGTCGGTATCCGCCACGCCACCGCCCCCACCGCAGCAGGTGGAGAAGAAGCGGTTGTGTTCCATCTCCACCAGTTCCACTCCCAGGGCGCGCAGGATGGCTCTGGGTTCCTCGAAGATGCCCAACATCCGGCCCAGGTGGCACGGGTCGTGGTAGGTGGCCTTCAGCTCCAACTGGCGCGGGCTCAACTGGTCCATCCTCTCCGCGACAGCGACGATGGCGTGCTTGACGTTCAGACCGTACTTCTCCCGCAGGGTGACCGTGCAGGTGGGGCAAAGGGTCAGGATCTCCTCATCAGCTTGTGCTCCGTAGGCTTCCCTGAACCGCTCCTGGATGCGCTTGAACTGGGTGCCGAAGCCGGTAGCCTCTGCGAAGTAGCCACAGCAGGTTTCATCGACGATCAGGGGGTCAAGTCCGCACCGTTCCAGGACGGAGATGATGGTCCTGGACTCGACAGGCTTGCTCTGGTACAGGCATCCTAGGTAAAGGGGCACGGTGCCGTCTCTCCTGATGGGAGATGGACGGTCGAAGAGGAAGCCCTCCTCCACTATCTTGGCGACCTTCTCTTCATGCTCAGGGGCAGAGAGTCCTTGCTCTGCCAGACGCTGCCTCAGGAGGGTGAAGATCTCCAGGTTGGTGAGAGCGCAGCGAGCCTGGCAGTAGCCGCAGAGCAGGCAGCCTTCCAGTATCCCCTGCATCTCCGTCGAAGGCTCCACAAGCCCCTCCAACAGACCCCTGGCGATCATCATCTTGCCCCGGCTGGTATAGGCCTCAAAGCCCTTGACCCGGTAGACGGGGCAGTCGGTCACGCAGAAACCACAGCGGCTGCGGTTGCAGGTGTAGATTTCCTCGGCATATTGTTCTAGGGCTTTGTTATCCATCTCGACTCGAACTTCTTTCCTGGATTGAAGACGCCAGCGGGATCGAACATCTCCTTGACCCGTCTCATGTAGGAGTAGCTCGCCCCGTGCTCCAGTTCGTTGAAACCGCCCAGGCGGTCCCCATCACCGATGTACGAACTCATGGTGCCTTCCATCTCCACCGCCATGGCACTCATCTCTCTGACGTAGTTGTAGAAGTTGGCGACACTTTGCTCCGTGGAATCGTCCACGAAGAGTGCGAAGCTGATGCTCGCCGTGGGCTTGTTGGGCGATTCGTTGTATACGGTCATACCCAGTATGTCCTGGTCCCATTTTGCTGCGATCTCCAGGAAGCGCTGATAGGCTTCCTCCACCCTGCCGATGGGCAGTCCAATGTCGGCGGCCCCAAACTTCTTCTGGCGCTGACTGTCGGGCCACTTCTGCTTGAAGGGGATAAACTCCAGGCTGTGCTTCGAAGCCCACCAGCCGTCGACCATCTCTTGCTCCCTGACTTCCTCGGCAGAGAACTGCTCCAGCAGGATAGACGTCGCCTTGTCCAGGGTGAAGTCAACCACGTCCCTGTCGCCGGCGAAGGAGAGGAACAGAATGGCTTCGGCCCAGTCGGGGATTTCGGGCTCGCGCTGGTACTTCTCGCGATAGGCGTGGGTGTAGAAGTGGAGCCGCTGCCGGCAGTTGAGGTGGGCGCTCTCGATGCCCAGGCCGGTGGCCAGCATGTGCTCCAGGGCTCTGATGCCGTCTTCGAGGCTGCGGCACACGAAGCCCCTGACCAGTCTCGTCTCGGGCAAGGGGAATACCCTCAACGTGGCTTCTGTGACTACGCCCAAGGTCCCCTCGGAGCCTACTATGAGGTCCAACAGTTTGTAGCCACTGGAGGTGAAGGAGGCCTTGCGCCGGCCGAAACGTACAGCCTCTCCCTCTCCGGTGACCATAACCACGTTGCTCAATACGTCGAGGATCTTCCCGTAGCGCAGACCGAAGGTGGAATCATTGTCGCAGCCGATGGAGGCACCGATGGTGCAGACCCGTTTGCTCTCCGGCTGGTGGGGAAACCACAGGCCACTGCGTGCCAGCGTCTCGTTGAGTTCCCAGATGGTGATGCCAGCCTGGACGGTAACCATCATGTTGGCCTCGTCCAACTCGAGTATCTGGTTGAGGCCCTTGGTCTCGATGGCGATGCCGCCCTTCCAGGCTGCTACGCCTCCGCCCATGCCCGTGCCTCCCGCGAAGGGCACAATCGGTATGTGGTGACGGTGGGCGATCTTCACGATCTCCACCACCTCGGCAGTGGTCTTGGGCGCGACCACGATGTCGGGGAGGTCGACGTGGGACCGGTGGCGGGGGCTCCAGTCTCGGCTGTAGCCGAGGCGGTGGGTGGGGTCCCGGGTAGCGCGTTCTCCGAGCGTTTCTCTCAGCTCATCGAAAGCCAGGCCAAGGGCTTGTTCATCCATGATATTGCCTTCTTCTTCTTTGCCTTGAGATGGAAACGCCTACCATTATAGCAGAGGCTGCAAGACGTGTGCTAGAATCCCCAGGTGATCGAGGCCAACATGGAAGAAATCCTCGTGCAGATGAACCCAGCACAGCGGGAGGCTGTGGAAGCCGCCGATGGGCCCATCCTGGTCGTCGCTGGGCCCGGCAGCGGGAAGACGCGGGTCCTCACCCATCGCGTGGCCTACCTGGTGAAGAACCGCGGCGTGTCTCCCTACCGGATCATGGCCGTCACCTTCACCAACAAAGCCGCCCGCGAGATGAAGGAGCGTCTCCATCAGTTGCTCGGGGATCACATCCTTCGCCAGATCACCATAGGCACCTTTCACGCCGTATGTGTACGCATCCTGCGCCGCGAGGCCGCCCAGATCCCCTACGATAGGAACTTCGTCATCTATGATACTGCAGATCAGATCAGCCTGGTTCGTCGATCCCTCAAGGAACTCAACCTTGATGATGCGGACCTCAGCCCCCACGGTATCCTGGATGGCATCTCCAGAGCCAAGAGCCAGTTGATCGGCCCCGGGGAGTACGTGGCTGCAAGTTACGAGCAAGAGGTCGTCTCGCGCGTCTACCGCCGGTACCAGCGCCTGCTGCTCGAGAACAACGCTCTCGACTTCGACGACTTGCTGATGGTGACGGTGCGACTGTTGCGCGAGAACAGGGAGGTGCTCGAGAAGTATCAGAGGCAGTACCAGCACATTCTGGTGGACGAGTTCCAGGACACCAACGTCGCACAGTACATCATTCTGAAGCTGCTTGCAGCCCGCCACAGGAACCTCTTCGTCGTGGGCGACGAGGATCAGAGCATCTACGCCTGGCGCGGGGCGGACTTCCGCAATGTGCAGCGCTTCCGGGATGACTACCAGAACGTGCAGGCGGTTCTGCTGGAACAGAACTACCGGTCCACACAGATGATCTTGGATACAGCTCACCACGTCATCTCGCGCAACGTGCAGCGCGTCCAGAAGCAGTTGTGGACGGAGAACGAACCCGGGGTTCCCGTCATCGCCATGGAGGCTTACGACGAGCAGGAAGAGGCTCAGTACGTGCTTCAGGAGATCGAGCGGCTGATCGCCGAGGAGGGCCACTTCCCCGGGAATCTAGCGGTGATGTATCGCACCAACGCCCAATCGCGGTCGCTGGAGGAGGTCTTCGTACGGGGCGGGGTCCCCTACAAGCTGGTGGGTGCGACGCGCTTCTACGAGCGTCGCGAGATCAAGGATGCTCTGGCCTATTTGCGGGTCATCCATAACCCACGGGATGCCGTCGGTCTGGGGCGGATCGTAAACGTGCCCCGGCGGGCCATCGGACAGAAGACGATGAGCCAGTTGGAATCGTGGGCGGAGAGCCAGGGCGTATCGCTGTTCGATGCCCTGAGGATGCTGCGCGATGATGAGGACTCCCCCGTGGGAGCCAGGGGACGGAGTAGTCTTCTCGGTTTCCTGGCTCTGCTGGAGGAGTTCATCGCGGTGCGACGAGAACTGAGCGTGCTGGAGTTGCTCGATCTGGTTCTCGACTTGACCGGCTATGGATCGTTCGTCCGCGATGGCAGCGATGAGGGCGAGGAGCGCTGGGAGAACATCAACGAGTTGCGGAGCGTGGCCCGGGAGTACTCGTCGCTGCCAGTGGAGGAGAGCCTGACCACCTTCTTGGAAGAGGTGGCCCTGGTGTCCGACGTGGACAACCTGGACGAGCAGGTCCCGGCCCCATCTCTGCTTACCCTGCACATGGCCAAGGGGTTGGAGTTCCCCGTGGTGTTCATCGTGGGTCTGGAAGAGGGAATGCTTCCACACAACCGGTCCATGGACACACCGGAGGAACTGGAGGAGGAGCGCCGCCTATTCTACGTGGGTATCACGAGGGCCAAGGAACGCCTGTACCTTCTGCACACCTTCCGGCGCACGATGTTCGGTAGAGATGAGCTCAGCGAACCGTCCCGTTTCCTGGCGGACATACCGACTGATCTCTTCGAGAGAAAGGGCTTCACGGAAGACGCTTCAGTTCGGGCGCAGCGCCCCTCAACAACGCGGTTCCGCGACGGGGACCGCGTCCATCACCCCAAGTTCGGCGAGGGAATCGTGCTCAGTAGCAGGGCCCTCAGTGATGACGAGGAAGTGACCGTGGTCTTCGACAGCGCCGGGATCAAGCGCTGTCTGGCGGGATATGGTGGGATAGAGAAGACTTGATACCTGGGAAGGGAGCTGCTCCGCTCGCCGTCAAGCTGAACGTGGCTGAGCGATTACCCCAGACTCCAGAGCGAGAGAGTCCGGGCCAGGAATCCAAGCCCACGCTCATCGTCTTCGGGGGCCTCCAGCGGCGGCTTTTCCGTCTCGTCTGCATAGAATGCGAGCCCAATGACGCCGGGCCCCGTGTGAGCCCCCATCACCGGGGTGAACTCCGTGATGTAGAACTCTACACAGTTGGAGCGGGAGTCGATCTCTTCGGCAATGCGCTCCGCTTCCTGTAGAGCGTCGCCATGAAACACGGAGGCGTGGAGGGGACGCTCGCCAGCCTGCTCCCACATCATTTCGAGCATCTTCTCGACGGCGGTTTGCCTGGTTCTGACCACGGTGAGGACCCTGACCCTCCCATTCTCCAGAGTCAAGATGGGGTTGATCCTGAGCTTGGAACCAAGCAGTGTGGCCGCCTCGCCAATGCGCCCGCCGCGGTGAAGATGCTTGAGATCGTCCAGGGTGGCGTAGAAGTGGACCTTCTGCATCATCGACTTCGCCACTGCCACTACCTCATCAAGACTCTGTCCCGCCGCTGCCGCCCGGGCGGCAGCCAGGACGACGAAACCCTGAGCCATGGTGGCCAAGCCGGAGTCCAGCACCACCACGGGCACCGTCGCCGCCTCGCGAGCCGCCGTCTGGGCCACACCGACGGTTCCAGTCAGTTCGGACGGGATGTGGATGGAGACGATGCCCTCGGCGGTCTCGCTAAGCCTGGCGTACGTCCTGACGAAGTCTGCCAGGGAGGGCTGAGAAGTGGTGGGGTAGGCCTTGTTCTGGCCGAAGAGGCGATAGAACTCGGCCGGAGTGAGGTCGACGCCATCCTTGTAGGCTCGGCCGTTCCAGATCACGTGGAAGGGCACCACGTGGATACCGTATTCCTCCACTAACTCGGGTGGCACACAAGCGACGCTGTCGGTGACCACGGCGATCCTACTCATAGCTCCTACCCTTGCTACGATTTGATCTTGATGGACCCTGGGGCGTCCTCCACCCTGCGTCCAAGAAGCCAGCGACCGGCAGGTACGCGCGATAGTCCTCTCCGTGCTCTCCTCGCACCTCGCCTCAACGCAGCGCGTAACGAAGAGAGCGTCTCGGAAGTGGCAACCCTTTCGGTGGCCTGAAGATACTTCTCCATCTGCTGTCTGCCTCCCTCGATCATCTCCTCGGTGTGGCTAAAGTCCCAGAGAGGAAGGCCATAGAAACCGGTGAGGGGGACGTGGTGGAGCGTCACGCCTTTCATGCTTTCTGATTCCTCCAGGTCCATCTGGAGTTGTCGTGAGAGGACCGTGTTGATAGTTTGCTCGGCGATGCTGAACAGACCCCGTATCTGCTGGCCCGTTCGCGGAGCGTCCACGAGGTGAAGGGCGTAGATCTCCTTGGCACCCTGGGACACAGCGACTCTCACGGGGAGATCCGCTGAGATTCCCCCATCGACCAGTAGCTCGTCACCGTACCTCCAGGGAGGTAGGAATGGCGGTAGAGCTGTGCTCGCCATGATGGCATCGATCAAACGCTCTCGAGGGTCGTGACCGAAAACACGAGCCTGACCCGTATCCAGTCTGGTAGCCACGATGTACAGTCTTACTGCTGTGATGTCCCCAAACCGCTCTGTCCCTGGCCGCAGGTTCTCCGCGATGAGCCGCTGGAAGCTCTGGTTCCGGTACAGGCTGTCCTTGCCAGTCGCGACCCGCCACAGCATGGTGAACCGGTTGCCCTGAAAGACGTGTTTCTTTTCCACCTTCTGCCACAGGTTGCCCAATCCCGTGGCGGTATCTATGGTCGGTTTGACGGCCAGGAAGGCAGCATTGATGGCCCCGGCCGACGCGCCCACCAACATCTGTGGGACAATGCCGTGCTCCAAGAGAACCTGGAGAGCCCCGACCTCCAGGGGACCTCGATTACCTCCGCCGCTGAGGACAAAGGCGAGCATCTCTTGCTGACCTACCCAGACAGAGTCGATGCCTGCTCAGAGAGGCACATCCCGAACGTGACGCGTAGACCTAGTGACCCAGATACAACGACATGACTGCCGCTGACAGGGCAGCGGCGACCAGGACCAGTGCAACTGTAATTGCCGTTCTTCGGAATTCAGCTCGCGACATGATATCTCCGATTCATCCGTGAACAGAAACACACATTTCCCACTATCATTATAACCGACGGTGGTAAAAAGGGGCGGTAAAGGAGGTTAAGGACTGGTTAAAGGAGGCCAAGCCCAGGCTAGGCCTTCCTGAACCAGTAGCCTACGCCATATTCGGTGAGGATACGGTCTGGGTTGCGTGGGGCCTTCTCGATCTTGTTGCGCAGTCGGCTGATGTACACCTTGAGGTAGTCGATCTCGTCTGTGTACTCTCGGCCCCAGACTCGGGCCAGCAGCGTCTCGTGGGTCAGTACCTGGCCTGCGTTGCGCACCAGGTGATACAGCAGACGAAACTCGGTGCCTGTAAGCGACACAATCTCCCCGTCCACGCTGACCTGCCGTGTCTCGAAGTCTACACGGACGCCACCGCTGGTGAAGGGGACTTCGTGGGTCAGGGGCGTTCCGCGTCCCCGCCGTAGGACGGCCTTGACCCGCGCGAGCAGTTCCAGGTGCCCGAACGGTTTGGTGATGTAGTCGTCGGCACCCAGGTTGAGCCCCATCACCTTGTCGATTTCATTTCCTTTGGCCGTGAGCATGATCACGGGAACGTCAGAGAAGCGCCGCAGCTCCTTCAGTACGTCGAAGCCGCTCATCTCCGGCATCATGATGTCCAGCAGGACGAGCTCTGGCTGCTCCTTCTCGAAGACTTCTAGCGCCTCCTCTCCATCGTAGGCGGCGATGGCCTCCCAGGTAGGTTCCTGAACCTCGAAGCTCATCCGCACTACTTTGACGACGTCTGGCTCATCATCCACGATCAGGATTTTCATCTCTGACCCTTCTACCGGTCTCCGCCGCAGTCTCTAACTGGAAAGCTGGGTGTCCGACGAGGCGTCCGTCCGCACTTTGGGAATGGTGACGTGGAAGGAGCTGCCCTTGCCCGGCTCGCTCTCCACCCAGATGCGACCTTGGTGCAGTTCTACGAGCTGCCGTGCGATGTAGAGCCCCAGACCGACACCGGCCAAGCCACGGCCGTCGGTGACGACGTAGAACTTGTCGAAGATGCGGTCCTGCTCGTCCGGAGAGATCCCTGGTCCGTCGTCGCTCACGGTCAGCCTCAGGTGATCGTTCTCCGAGGTCAGTGCTACGCCGATATGTCCTCCTTTGGCCGCGAATCTGTGAGCGTTGGAGATGAGATTGGTGAGCACCTGCTCGATGCGACGGCGGTCCAGTTCCACTGGGTCCAGAACCTCTGGTAGATCGAGTTCGAAAACCTGCCCCTTGTTGTTGACCAGGGGAGCGAAGGCGCTCACGGTTCTCTCGACGACCCGACGCAGGTCAGTGAGCTGCGGCGACAGACTCAGTTGTCCCGCTTCCAGTCTGGTTGCGTCCAGGAGGTCCTCTACCAGGTCCTCCAAGCGGCCGGTGTGGTGGCCGATCGTATCCAGGAGTTCTCGCCTTACTTCTGGGATGTCTCTGTCCAGAGTGTTCTGGAGCATGTCCACCGAGCTCTTGATGCAGGTGAGCGGTGTGCGGAGTTCGTGGGATACGACCGAGACGAAGCTAGCTTGCAGCGCCTCCAGGGTCCGGAGCCTCCGTACCTGTTGACGCTCTCGTTCGTAGAGACGCGCATTGCGGATGGAAAGGGCGGCTTCCTGGGCGAGGGCGTTCAGGAAGGCCAGATCGCTCTCCGCGAAAGGTTCTGATGATCGTCTCCCGGCGAACAGTATGCCCAGTTTGTCTTCATCGAGGGCCAAGCCAGCAACGGCCAGGGAAGAGATGCCCTGAGCGTCCAGCAATCGGCGAAGAGGGGTCGCCTCAACCGGTGCATCCTCCAACTGTGCCGCATAGGGAGTATCCATGCCCAGCAGCCAATCCATGGACCCGGCGCCTAGCTCGATTTCCTCGGGATCGATGCCCGACTCCAACCCGCTGCTGGCCGCGACATGCAGTCCTGCTCCATCAGCGCGGCGAAGGAGGGCCAGGGTCACGTCTGCTCCCAGGAGGCGCCGGGAGGCAT
>CAZOBP010000041.1:0-19055 GCA_964577995.1 uncultured Anaerolineales bacterium | reverse complement strand
CCCCGCGCTTGATTTCGCACCACTGAGACCGAGCCGCGGGACGTTGCCAGACCACGCCGCCTACCCGCCAAGAGCCAGACCTGGGCCATAGATTATCAAGGTCAAGAAAGCATCTATCAGGATGAACACCAGGGATAGCGCCAGCAGGCTCCTGCTCTCGGCCCGGATCATGGCGTACAGCGCAGCGACTGTGGACGCAGCCAGAATGCCCACTGGCACCACGACTCTCAGGGACGTATACAGCCCCGCCGACAAGAACGGGATGGAAACAGAGAATGGCACGTAATCCAGCAACGAAGGGCTGAAGTACAGCTTGCTGGCCTGGTAGATACACATCGTCACGGCAAACGCGGCATAGCCCGTAGCGCCTTGCATTCTGTCGCCCAGGAAGCGGCCCGCGATCAGCGCCCACACCAGGGAAGGTAAGACCCACAGTATGGCGAAAGGTATGGCCGCCACACCCGCCACGGCGCTGAACGTAGTGTTCAGAACAGCGAACAGAACATCATCCCTCGTCAGCCCATCAACGCGTTGCCTGATCTGCTGCACGGTAGTAGCATAGTACACAGCACCTGGTCCTGGTTCCAATCCCTCCACCCAGCTCAGATGCAGGTCACCATCTCGGTCGGCCACCACGTTGGACAGCCTGGACCAGTGCGTGGTGTTACAGGCCACCTGATACCCCAGCAGTCCTCCATCGCGGAAGATCAGGTTGACTATCTGGTGCTCGAGGGACACCCCACGCAACATGGTCATCCCGCAGGTCACCATAGCCTCCTGATGTCCTCCCAGAGCCGAAGGATACGTCAGGCGTTCACTCCCGTACTCCTCGTCCCCCATCGAGCGCACAAGATACTCCGACCTGAGTGGCGAATCGTACGCCACATAGTCCGGCTTCTCCTCCACGGGCAAGTGCAATGCCCTTGCGGACACGTCTGACGGAGAGCCGAGACTGAAGCTGGCGTACCAGCCTTCCGAGATAGCCGGCGCCGTCAGATCCCTCCGGTATTCCACCGTCCAGACCAGATACCCAAAAAGCTGATCGAAGGCCAGAATCGGACCTGTCCTGAAGAACCGGCTGCCCGTGGGCAGATCCAGCAGTTTCGGCCCTGACACAGACTCGGTGATCTCATCTGTGACCACCGCAAGATACAGCTCTGCTGTATCCTCGTTGCGGCCGGGCTCCTCCCACAGCAGATGTAGAGCGTCGTTGGGCCCGACGGCAGCGACAGGATGGGCAACACCACGGGCCACGACTCGAGGCGTGGTGGACGCACCGACTCCCGGCGCAAGGGACAGATAGTACAGATCCCGCTCTGCACCAGTCCCCTCTGTCCAGAATGCGTGCATCATGCCCGACGACGTCGTCGCCACATCGTATTCGAAGCAGTTGTCCAGGCCCGATGACAATAGGTCCGGCCCACTATCCAGACGGCCATCCGCCGTCAGAACGAGGTGATACAGATTCGAATAATCACCCTGCACGGGGGAAGCCAGGACGAAAGCATGTATCCGCGCGTTTTCGTCCATCACCAGCCGCAGCTTTCTGGGTTGGAAGAGAGATAGATTCAGGCCGTGCTCCTCCTCCGCCATCCCCTCTTCGTCAAGCCGAAGGTAGCGCAGGTCGTAATCCTGAGCGCTATGGCGTAGAGTCCACACCAGGTGCACCCGTCGATCCTGATCAACCACAAGGGGTGCACCGCTGTCGGTGCCGTAGAAATCGGACCCGACTGGCATAGCCCGACTCCAGTCAGGAGCTGCCTTCTGCCCAAGACCAGCCCCCACTTCCGCAGGCCCGACCAACGCACAGAGGAATAGCGGGCCCAGCCCTAGTAGGGCGATGATCAGCCACGGCAACCAGCGTCTGAGCTCTGCTCTCAGAGCACGAGAGAAGCCCCCGCTAGAGCTAGCACCTGCCGTATTGCCTGCCAAGTCCTTGCGCACCCCTCGCTATCGCGTGAGTCGCCATGGGCGATGCACTCTGGATCTCACCAACTCGGGAAGTCTCCGCAACAGGGCCCTGAACATGGACGGCCGCAGAATCCCCCACGCCTGCTTCGCGGTCTGCTCGTCTGCCGGGCTGACTGCCCTTTGGGCGAATTGGTCGCGCACGAAGAGATCTGCGATTTGCCCCACCTGCGGCGCAGACCCGGGTAGTCGCTGCGCCACGAGGGCCGCATACTCGTATGGCGTGTGGTGTACGTGCCCTGTCACTCCCAGGAGGCGGGCGTATGTGCACATCCGCCCGTATACTCTTCCAATCTCGGAAGTCGGCCCAGACTTCCCCCATCTAGCGTACCAGTAGGCACCAACGCCCAGGCCACCGCACGCTGCTGCGCCCAAGACAGCAAGCCAGGGAGAGAAAGATCGCCTGGATGTGAAACCTGGCATTGACCCTTCGCCTAGAACTGCATCCTCCTCACCCCTGAGTCTTTCCAGGTCACGCTCTAGCTGCGAGTCAGTTTCTCCACCCGTTGCCTCTGAGGCTTCATCCGGGCCCCCTTCGGGCCGCACGATCGTTGCCTCGTTCGCTGTGGGCTCGAACTCAACCCAGCCGTAGGCTGGGAAGTAGACCTCCACCCAGGCGTGAGTGTCGCGCTGGCGCACTGCGTACCACCCTCTGTCGGTATCCAGCTCGCCCCCTGCGTATCCCACGGCAAGCCGCGCTGGCACGCCGACAGAGCGCGCCATCACCACCATGGCCGAAGCGTAGTAGTTGCAGTAACCCGCTTGACTGTCGAAGAGCAAATAGTCAACGGAGTCTCGCCCCTCCGGAGGAGCCTGCACATCCTCGCGATACCCTATCGTGCGCCGCAGGTAGTCCTGAATGGCCACCGACTTATCGTAAGCGCTCTCGTGGGGAGATGCTATCTCCTCCGCGAGATCCCTCACGCGCTGAGGCAAGGTTGGCGGAAGCTGAAGATAACGCTCGCCGATCCATTCTGGATAAACACCACCCGCTTCCCTGAGGCTCGCCACATCGGCGACGGAAGTCGAAGAGAACACAACGTAGGGTCTTTCAACGCTGACTGGCACCCGAGTCTTGACCAGAGAGATCGAGGCGGTTCCAGCCCAGGGATCTTCTGTCCCGCTGGCACCGGCATCCGCCAGCGTGTATCGGATCTCGGTCGGCAGGTTGATGATCAACGGCTGCCCAACCTGGAATACCTGCGCCACGCCTGACAGACTGGGCACGACGGTCTGCTCGACCAGCCGATGCATCTCATATCGATCCTCCAATGGCAGATCGCGTCCCGCGGGGACCACCACGGTCTCGTTATCTGTGCTCTCCCACCCTCTGCCGGTGTAGCGCTCGTACACCATGCCCCTCCAGTACCGGGCACCCTCCGTCTCCACCCACATCACAATCTCCTCCCCGAGATCGATGGGTCCGCCGAGGGCCAGCCGCTGACCAAAAGGCACGTTCTCGTAGCCCCGTGAGTACCCGAGGACGCCAGAGAAGAGGCGGTTCCACTCATCCCCCGCTGCTTGCCACGGCCCTTCAATGCTCAGCCACAGGTCTGACAAAGCCGAGCTCGACGACAGTAGGGGAACGACCCATACGACGAGCAGAAGCGCCAATACCAGCAAACCGCCGTCACGCAGGAAATGCAGGGTGATATCACGGTCGTAGCGGGCAGGACGCCTGTCCCAGGACTCCTCCTGAGTGTACACGTAGAGGCGCACTGCCAGCAGCAACGCGCAGAAGATGAACAGCACGAAGAAGGGAGCGACCTCAGGTGGACTACCGTACGCCACCAGCAACATGGCTCCTCCGCTGACGGCCAGTGCCTGCCACACGCGGTGCGCCCCAAACACCATCCACGCACACACGTATCCTATCCACCAACCCACAAGGGTCATTAGGAGTACGAACGTAACGGAGTCCGCGCCGGATCGAGCCGACAGCAACACTCTGAGCCACGCGTCGAAGTGGTACGCTACCACGCTCACGCCATCTCGCCAGCCCACGCTCGGAGCACTGAACCTGCCTACCACGGCCACTGCTACCAACGCACCGAGCAGTACGCTGGTCAGGTGACTCACCGCTCTGGGCCAATCAAGTCTCGTCATGAGAAAACCCAGAAAGAGCCCGCAGAGTGCAGACCATTCGACCACATACAGTCCCTCGACCCAGCCAGCCAGTTCAATGCTCCACGTGATGCTGAGCAACATCAGCATGAGCAGAAAGAATGATAGCTTGCCTTCTCGAGTCTGTAGTCTGGTCACTGTCTTTCGTTGCCTGGACATCCCGGTGCTCTAGACTGGGCACTCCGACGCGCCAGCATCCTCAGAAGCTTGGCCTCCGCATAGATGGCCGCGCGGCTCACCTCCACCGTGGGCTCTCCTGCCCGGTGCGCTCTCTTCGAGCTTGGGACTAGCCTCGCGCCATCACCGGTGGCCTCCTCGACGCGGGCGCTACACCCTGGGATCGAGGACATCTCGCAATCCATCGCCGATGAGACTCCAACCCACGGAGAAGAGTATGATCGCCGCTATGGGTGGGAGGTAAGCGTACCAGTACTGGAAGGCGTTGGAGGGCGTGCCAATGATCCAGTTGCGACCCGTGTTGAGCATCCACCCCCAATCAGCCAACCCCCGACGCCCTGAGAGGCCCAGGAATGTGAACACGGCGCCTAGTACCACCATGGCACCGACGTCGGAGGCGGCCAGCACAAAAAGCCCTTGCGGAATGTTGGGCAGAATGTGCCGCAGAATGATGTGTCGGCCACGCGCCCCCAGGGTCACCGCCGCCTCTACGTACTGTTTGGACCTCTCGGCCAACACATTTCCACGCACGAGGCGAGCATACTGCATCCAGCCAAAAAGGACGAGTGAAACCACGATAATCGCATCGACGCCACTCCCAGCCGCAAGACTTGCCAGCCCCAGGGGGCCAAAGAAGGCCAGCATGACCAACGTAGCGGGCACGATGGGGAAGGCCAGAAAAGCATCTGTGACTCTCATGATCACAGCGTCCAGCCACCCACCGTAGTAGCCGGAGACGAGCCCTACGGCCAGACCAATGACGAGCCTGGCCGCAGTCACGGAGAGTCCTATGCGGAAGGCTATGTGGCTGCCCCACACCAACCCGTAGAACACGTCAAAACTCTGCTCAGTGGTGCCCAGCGGGTGCCCTGCACGCGGTGGCTCAGGCTCCACTCGGTAACTGGACCTGGGCATGGTATAAGGGTCTTCTCCCTCGGGAGGTGCGATGATTGGCGCTGCGATGGCCACGGCCACGAAGCTCAGTACTATGACTATCCCCAGCAACAATCCAGGGTTCAGCAACCTTCTCGCGCGCCACCGAGGAATGGCGCGCCAGGCAGGGATAGACACCGGCCTGAGCGCCTCCCTCCCTGCCCCCGTGGCCTGCACACGCCATCCAAGGCTCGGAGCGAACGGAACACCCCCCGCCTTGACAGCCTCCTCCTCTACCACCGTCATTCTGTCAGATAGGGTAGTGTACCCGTATCTCACGGCGACCATGCCCAGGAACTGCTCCACCGCCTCGACCACACGCCAGACATTGACCACGAGCAGCGTGTGTTCTCTCGCCAGACCCGCACGGCTCAGCGCCTGATCCACTCGCTCCAAAGTCGATTCGCACTGGCGGAGGTCTTCCGCATCCAGACGATCTTTCAGACGGCGAAGGGTCGTCGAGCAGTCTTCACCCAGTTGCAGTGACTTCTCATACAGTGTGTCCGACACGACGGTGGTTGACGTCCCGGCATCTGCTACCAGCTTCTGGCCCACGAGCCTCAAGGAGTGCTGATAGAGATCCAACTGGGCCAAACACTTACGGAGTTCTTCGTGGTGGCCGCTCTCAACTCTCGCCATTAGCCGGGGATGTCCTCTCTAGTAGAGCCTGACTCGAGGGTCCACCACAGCGTACAGCACATCCGCGACCAGGCTAGCCGTGACCGTCACCACACAGGTGAATACGGCGAAGCCCACCGCCACTGGGATGTCGGTGCCAGCCATGGCTTCTGCGGCAGCTCGCCCAACACCGTTGATGTTGAAGACGCTCTCGACGACGACAACACCGCTCATAAGCATCGAAACGGCCACCCCCCCAGTGGAAACGACCGGCAACAGTGCGTTACGCCGCACGTGGCGACTGAACACCTGTCTCTCGGGGGCCCCCTTGCTTCTCGCAGTGGTCACGTAGTCACACCGAAGCACATCCAGCATCGAGGAGCGCATGATCCTGGTCAAGAGGGCCCACTCGGCAAGAGCTAGACTGACGGCCGGGAGAACGAGATGCCTGATAGCATCCCAGAATACCCTGAGGTCCAGATTGAGCAAGGCGTCCACAGTATACATCCCGGTGTAGCTGTGGAACTGGTCGGAGTGAAGGATAGCGCCAGCCCACACGCTGAGACGTCCAGGGGGAAACCATTGCAGCCAAGCGTAGAACACGTTCATCAGAACCAGGCCCAGGATGAAGGATGGAAACGCCCAGCCCAGGAACGTGGCGGCGCGGATAAGGTGATCCGGGAACCTGCTGCGATATCGTGCCGCCATGTTCCCCAAGGTGAGAGACAGTGCAACGCAGGGCACCATGGAAGCCAATACCAGTTCCCCTGTGGCTGGTGTGCGCTGGAGCAAGCCCTCCAGCACCGGCTGCTGCCAGTAGGGAGAGTAGCCCCAGTTGCCTCTAGCTAGTAGACGCACCCAGTTGAGGTATTGGACCGGCCACGGCTGGTCCAGACCGTGGAGGCGAATGGCTCTCTCAACGAGCTCGGCTTCTTCGTCGGGCAGGAGGAACCTGTTGGTGGTCGGTACGTAGATCCTTGCGCGGACCTCTACCGGCAGTTGCCACATGAGGGAGAAGAGGATAAGGGTGACGAGGAGTATGATCGCCGGCAGCACCAGTAACCGTCGGAGCACGTACGAGATCAAGTCATGGTCCTTTCCGGTATGCGCTCGACAGCACAGGACGACTCGGGCGCAACTCGGCGCCTGAACTCCCCCTATACTACACCGGTCTCGTGCCCCTCGGGTTCACTTTTCCTTCAATTCACTCGCCAGCAAGCCACCCAGTGGTCGTGCGACACCTCCTTGAATTCGGGCTCCTTCTCCTCACAGACATCCATCTTGACCGGACACCTGGTCACGAAGTTGCAGCCCACAGGAGGGTTCGCAGGGCTGGGTACGTCGCCGACGAGGATAATGCGCTTTCTGGTCTCCTCCACGACCGGGTCGGGGATAGGAACAGCGGACAGTAGCGACTGAGTGTAGGGTTGCAGCGGGTTGTCGTAGAGTTCAGCCCGATCTGCAATCTCGAATATCTTGCCGAGATACATGACTGCTATGCGATTGCTGATGTGCCGCACCACGCTGAGGTCGTGAGCGATGAACAAGAAAGTCAGCCCCAACTCGGCCTGTAGATCCTCCAGCATGTTGATGATCTGCGCCTGAATGGAAACGTCCAAAGCTGAAATCGGCTCGTCCGCAACGATGAAGCTGGGGTTCAGGGCCAGAGCCCTGGCCACACCGATTCTTTGTCGTTGGCCGCCGCTGAACTCGTGAGGATAGCGATTGACGAAGTAGGGGTTGAGCCCCACAACCCGAAGCAGCTCTTGCACGCGCTCTCGCTTCTGCTTGCCCTTGGCGATTCCGTGCACCTCGAGCGGTTCGCCGATGATGCTGCCCACAGTCATACGGGGATTAAGCGAGGCATAGGGATCCTGGAAGATCATCTGCATCTCGCGCCGCATGGAACGGAGCTTCTGCCCCTTCATCTCGACCAGGTTTTGCCCCTCGAACATAACCTCTCCAGCCGTGGGACGGTATAGCTGGAGAATGCAGCGCCCCGCTGTGGTCTTCCCGCACCCGCTCTCACCCACGAGGCCAAAGGTCTCTCCGCGACGAATGAAGAAACTCACGTCGTCAACGGCCTTGATATCGCCGACGCGCCTCTGGAAGACTCCACGCTTGATGGGGAAGTACATCTTCAGGTTGTTGACTTCGAGCAATACGTTGTTCTCGCCAGCCATTATCGCTTCCTCTCTTCACTGATATCAACCCAACATGCCACCTCGTGTCGGGGCGCCACGCTTCGCAGCTCCGGCCGCTCC
Organism: uncultured Anaerolineales bacterium; assembly: GCA_964577995.1. GTDB lineage: Bacteria > Chloroflexota > Anaerolineae > UBA7937 > B3-Chlor > JAUVXJ01. The sequence continues at coordinate 10,971 of CAZOBP010000041.1, read as the reverse complement.
GCGCAGCGGTCAATGCGATAATCACAACGAGGGGCAAATGGACAACCAGTCGGCAGATCGATGAGGTCCGGCGGCAACCCGTAAATGGGAGTCAACTTCTCCTTCTTGTGCATGTCCAACCGAGGTACCGAGCCCAGGAGTCCCAGGGTATATGGATGACGCGGATCGGCGTACAAGTCCTTCACGTCGGCCGACTCGATGATGAAGCCGGCATACATGACCGCCACCCTGTCCGCTATCCCCGCTACTATGCCCAAGTCGTGGGTAATCCAGATGATAGCCATGCCGATCTCATCCCTCAGCTCCTTCACAAGCTCGATGATCTGGGCCTGGATGGTCACGTCGAGGGCAGTGGTAGGCTCATCGGCGATCAAGATCTGAGGATTGCAGGAAAGGGCCATCGCGATCATGGCTCTCTGTCTCATGCCACCACTGAACTGATGTGGATAGTCATCGAGTCGGTCTTCGGCCTGAGGAATCTGCACCAGCTTCAGCAACTCTGCTGTCCGCTCCCGGGCCTCCTTCTTGTTCATACGCAGGTGCAGCATCAGCGCCTCACTGATCTGAGAATTGATCGTGAGAACGGGGTTCAGGGAGGTCATGGGGTCCTGGAAGACCATGGCGATCTTGTTGCCCCTGATGGAGCGCATCTTGTCGTCGCTCAACTGCATCATGTCCTGGCCTTCGAACATGACCTCGCCGGCCTCAATCTTGCCCGGAGGCTGCGGGATCAGACGTAGGATGGAGAGTACGCTGACACTCTTACCGCACCCGCTCTCTCCTACGATGCTCAGAGTCTCTCCCTCGGTCACGTCCCAGGACACTCCATTCACGGCCTGCACAACACCGTCGTCGGTATAGAACCGTGTCTTGAGATTGCACACTTCAAGCAAAGCCACTTTGTTTGCCTCCTCGCCAGTCTACCACCCCATCCCCCGCGAGAGGTGCCCGATTCGCCAGACGAACCCTTGGAGTAGGGGCGGCGTGCCTTCAACGGAGTGAAATATATCCAATCGACCGCGTCTTGTCAAGTTACGCCGCAGAGTGCAAGGAATCGGACCGAGAGCAGCCACCGGCCGCACCGCGAACAGGCTGCACCAACGGAGGACCCGGCGGCTCGATCGCTCTGAATGCGCTCTCGTCTATGCCCGGCGGCCGTGGTCCACACCCTCTCAGGGGCCCTTTCTAGGCCGCGTCCCGCGACCATTCCGAAGTCCTCTCCTCACTCCCATCCATCATGGGCATCCGAGGCACGTCAACCCAGCAGGCTACAGTATGACCATCGCCTACCTTCCGAGGCTCAGGCATGGTGTGCGCACAACGCTGGGTGGAGTAGGAGCAACGCGGGAAGAAGGGGCATCCGCCCGACAGATCCAGTAGGTCGGGTGGTGTGCCGACTATGGGCGTCAACGGGCTTCTCCCATCATCATCCAACCGCGGTACAGAAGCTAGCAACCCCAGTGTATATGGATGGCGAGGATCCCCGTATAAGGCCTTGACCTCTGCAGCTTCGACTATGTGCCCCGCATACATCACCAGCACACGGTCCGCCAATCCAGCGATGATGCCAAGGTCGTGCGTGATCCAGAGGACCCCCAGCCCCCTTTCCTGCTTCAACCTTTTCACCAGATCTATTATCTGAGCCTGGATCGTCACGTCCAAAGCTGTGGTTGGCTCATCAGCGATGAGCAGATAGGGGTCGCACGAAAGAGCCATCGCGATCATGGCTCTCTGTCTCATCCCTCCGCTGAAGTGATGCGGATAGTCATTCACTCGGTCCTGCGCCTCTGGGATACCCACCAGGCGCAAGAGATCAATAGTCCTCTTCTTCACTCCCTCGGGACTCAAGTCCAGATGAAGCTCGAGTGACTCGGCTATCTGCTTCCCTATCGTCAGTACTGGATTCAGGGATGTCATGGGGTCTTGAAACACTACCCCTATCTTGGCACCTCGTATCTCGCTCATCTCCTGGGTCCCAACGGAGAGCAGATCGCGCCCCTGAAAGAGCACTTGGCCGCTTGTGATCTCCCCAGGGGGCTCTTGTACCAGACGCACGATGGAGAGCGCGGTCACGCTCTTGCCGCACCCACTTTCCCCGACTATGCCAAGGGTCTCCCCCTCGTCCATCGAGAAGGAGACCCCATTCACAGCGCAGACTATTCCGTCGGGAGTGTGAAACCGGGTTCTGAGATCCTTGACCTCTAGAAGCGAACCGGTGCTCACCGTTCTCTCCCGCCGGTTATGGTCCATCCAGACCCCGTCGACCGACGTCGTTCACGTGTCGATACGGCCAACCTGGATAGGGACACGGGAGACACCACCCGGCAAGGGCGCGGATCGAGGGCCACGAGCCAACTGAGGATATGTCACCTACCAGTCAACGCCTGAAGAACGTTCCAACATCAGTGATGAATGAACAACCGCAGGGAGGCAGAAGACGGCCCGATCAGTAAGATACGTTCTGGCCATGCATGATCACCGGAATATAGCGAGGGTGTCACAATCATCCTCGCGGATGCGAGCACCTCAGCCCCCCACAACCACGCGTCGGACCACCACTGGCGCACGCGATCTGGTCTCGACTGGCTCCGCTCGACCCGCTCCTGAAGGCCGAACCTTATGTTGTCCCAAACCCGATTCGGAGGCGCTTTCTCGGAGGCCCAGTCCTTCAGGGCCCTCTCCACCAGCACGTCCAGTTCATCTCTCCTGTTGTCGTCCATCATGCACCTCGTAGTATGTCGGTCCCAGCTCACGACGACAGCAGTTCGTAGGCCGCTTCCCGAGATATCCGTGAATCAGCGATCAGTCTTCGCTTCAGAATCCCCCGAGCATTGTGGAGGCGTGACTTGACCGTTCCCACGGGGCAATCTAGAACGTAGGAAATCTCGACTAGGCTGAAGCCCTGGAGGTAGAACAGAACGACCACAACACGTTTGGGCATGCTTAGAGACCTGATCGCGTCGTCTAGCACCTGCAAGACCTCCTCCCTTTCAAGCGCCCGCTCCGGCGAGCTACGCGGAAGCGACAGCAGGCGCTCGAAGGCGTCTTCCAGGGAGACGAGCCGCAGCCGTTTTTTCGCAGCCCAGTTGTAGCTCAAGTTCACGATGATACGATGAAGCCACGGCCTCAGAGAGGAGCAGCCATCAACGCTGTCGATGTGATCGTAGGCTCGGAGGAAGCAGTCCTGAAGCAGCTCCTCCGCAGTGCCGAGATCCCTGGTGATGGCTAGCGCTGTTCTGTACAGCTCGCTCTTGTACTTGTGGTACAAAGCCTCGAAGGCATCCAGGTCACCCTTCTGGATCCTGGGCACGAGCTCTGCATCATCAAGCATGAGGCGTCCCCTTCTACACACTCACACCGCAAAACACCCCACAAGGTTCACACGCCCCCCAGTGCTATCCTTGCCACTTGAGATCAGGTTTCCGTGCTGCCGCCACCTCGTCGAGCCTGCCCACCGGTGTCGTCCGTGGGGCGCCGCGCACCTGTTCCGGCTCCGTTTTCGCTTCCTCCGCGATCTGGCGCATGGCTGCCACGAATGAATCCAGTGTCTCGAGGCTCTCCGTTTCCGTGGGCTCTATCATCAACGCTTCATCAACGATGAGCGGGAAATACACCGTAGGAGGGTGAAAGCCCAGATCGATGAGCCTCTTGGCGATGTCGATGGTGTGAACGCCAAGCTTGGCTTGAGCTTTGCCTGAGAAGACGCATTCGTGCAAGCAGGGACGGTCATAGGGAAGATCATAGTAGCCCTTGAGCCCGTGCAGCAGGTAGTTCGCGTTGAGGACTGCGTTCTCGCTCACCTCGCGGAGCCCGTCTTGGCCCAGCGAGCGAAGATAAGCGTAGGCCTTCACCATCACACCGAAGTTGCCATAGAACCCACTGACGGGACCAATGGACAGGGGACGCTCGTAGTCGAGATAGTACTCTGCGCTCTCGCCCTCGGTACCGATCGTGCGCCGACTGGCGACCATGGGCACCGGGAGAAACGGCCTCAGATCCTCCGTCACCGCCGTCCCGCCGCCGCCCGGCCCTCCCCCCCCGTGTGGCGTGCTGAACGTCTTGTGGAGGTTCAGGTGCAAGACATCGGTGCCCAGATCACCCGGCTTGGCAATGCCTAGCAAGGCGTTCATGTTTGCACCGTCGCAGTAGATCAGCCCTCCAACCCGGTGTACGATATCCGCCACCTCCAAGATGTGTTCGTCAAAGAGCCCCAAGGTATTGGGATTGGTGAGCATCAACCCCGCCACGGTCTCATCGGCAACCCTATCCAGCTCCTGCACATCGATGTTGCCGCGCTCGTCTGAAGGAACGGTCACCACCTCGTATCCGCACATCGCAGCAGTCGCCGGGTTGGTCCCATGGGCAGAATCCGGCACCAACACCACGTTCCTGCCCTCTTCCCCCCGCTCGAGGTGGAAGGCGCGGATGATGAGCATACCCGTGAGTTCTCCGTGCGCACCGGCGACAGGCTGAAGGCTGATCGCAGGCAGGCCGGTGATCTCCGCCAACTGCTCCTGTAGTTCATACATCAATCGCAGAGCCCCCTGGACCGTCGATTCGTCCTGCCAGGGGTGAATCTGGGCAAAACCTCTATAGCGGGCCACCTCTTCGTGCATCTTGGGATTGTACTTCATCGTGCACGACCCAAGAGGATAGAACCCCGTGTCCACGCTGTAGTTGAGCTGGGACAGAAGGGTGAAGTGTTGAACGACCTCCCGCTCTGTCAGTTCAGGCAGCGGCAACTGGTCGCGCAGCAAACTCTCGGGCAACATAGCCTCGGGCACGTCGAGCTCAGGCAATCGGCAGCCCACGCGGCCTGGAGAACTCAACTCGAAGAGCAATGGCACCGTCATCCCTGCTTCCCGATCTCCTCCAAGGCCTCCACCAGGCGGTCGATCTGCGCTCTGGTATGCATCTCGGTCACGCAGAAGAGAAGACACTCAGCCAAGTCAGGACAATCCTTCGCCAGTTCATAGCCACCGATGATACCCCGTTTCCACAGCAGCTCGTTCACTCGAGCTGCCGGCACCGGCGTACGGATCGCGAACTCCTTGAAGAAGACACCGAAGAGTCTCTCGTAGCCAGGCAAGGCAGCTATCCCCTGCGCAGCGTAGTGTGCCTTGTGATAGCATAGCTCTGCCGCCTTGCGCAAGCCCTGCTTGCCCAAAACCGCCAGGTACGTGCATGCCGCCAGCGCGACGAGGGCCTCGTTGGAACATATGTTGGACGTTGCCTTCTCGCGGCGGATGTGCTGCTCGCGCGGCTGCATGGTAAGCACAAACCCCCGACGTCCTTGGGCGTCCGTGGCCGCGCCCACCAGCCGGCCCGGCATCTGTCGAACGTACTTCTGCCGGCATGCAAACAACCCCACGTAGGGACCTCCATAGCTAGGAGGACTGCCCAGACACTGCCCCTCCCCTACGACGATGTCCGCTCCACAGTCGCCCGGCGCTCTGAACAGCCCCAAGGCTATGGGATCGGCACAGACCACCAGGAGGGCACCCACTGCGTGCGCTAGCTCGCTCAGAGGCTCGAGATCCTCCATACACCCCAGGAAGTTGGGGTGCTGGACTATCAGCGCGGCGGTGGCGTCATCCAGCAGCCTCTCCACCTCGGAACCGTCCACGGTCCCATCATCAGCTCTCCCAGCCTCCATTATCTCCATACCCATACCCTGGGTATAGGTCCTCAGCACCTGACGGTACCTCGGATGGATTGTCGAAGCAACGACGATCTTGTGTCGCCGCGTGACCCGAGCAGCCATCAGGCCAGCCTCTGCCAGAGCGCTGGCCCCATCGTACATGGAAGCGTTGGCCACATCCATGCCCATCAGCGCGCAGACCATCGTCTGGAACTCGTAGATAGCCGTCAACGTACCCTGACTGACTTCCGGCTGGTACGGCGTGTAGGCAGTGTAGAACTCGCCTCGACTAATGACAGAATCCACTACCGAGGGGACGAAGTGATGATAGGACCCTGCGCCAAGAAAGCTCGCATAGTGCTCGAGATCGGCGTTTCTCTCGGCGAGATCGGCCAGCAGTCTTCTGACCTCGATCTCTGAGAGGGGGGACGGCAACTCCAGTGCGGGGTATCGCTTCTCTGCGGGAATCACGCCGAATAGCTCGTCCACGGAGCTAAGCCCCATAGCCTGTTGCATCTTCGTCCGATCAGCCTCGGTATTTGGAATGTACGAACTCATGATTACTGCTCTAGACTCTTCAAGTGAGCCTCGTAGTCCTCCGCAGTCATCAGGTTTTCGAGTTGCGCCTCATCCTCAGGCTGCACCTTGAGCATCCATCCGGCTTCGTACGGATCCTCATTCACTAGCTCCGGCCTGTCCACCAGTTCCTCGTTGACGGCCACCACCTCTCCTCCCAGGGGCGCAAACAGGTCAGACGCGGCTTTCACCGACTCCACGATGCCGAATGATCCCGCCTTTTCCACAGTGTCCCCAGGCTGGGGCAACTCTACGTAGACTATGTCACCCAGTTGCTCCTGGGCATAGTTGGTGATGCCCACGGCTACAAGCCCCTCATCAAGCTTGGCCCACTCATGGGCATCTGTGTACCTGCGATCTGTGGGTTCCATACTCACCGGTCTCCTTTCCCAACCTTCGTTGTCGCCTGGTCCCGCCCAGCCACGGATCCCAGACTAGGTGCGAGACAGCCTGGCGTGACCAGCAATCAGCCCCAGAATGCTTTTGCCATCACAGATCTCACCCGCCGCCACCATCTCCAACGCTCTATCCAGAGGAATCTTGACCACCTCGATGATCTCATCGGTCTCTGGCTGCTGTGCACCCTGACTCAAGCCCGTCGCCAGGAACAGCCAGATACGCTCGTTCGAGAAGCCGGGGGACGAGCAGAAGACGTAGAGTTCCTCCATGTGGGTGGCCGAGTAGCCCGTCTCCTCCTGCAACTCCCTGAACGCGCACTCCCGCACATCCTCACCCTCTCCGAGAGTGCCCGCTGGGATCTCCAAGAGCATCGTGCCCAACGCAGAGCGAAACTGCCTGACGAGCAACACTTGCCCATCCTCGTCCAGGGCCACGATGCCCACCGCGCCCCCGTGCTCGACTATCTCCCTCTCGGTCACCCTGCCGCTGGGCAGACGCACGCGGTCGACGCGTAGGCTGACAACCCTACCATCGTACACACGGCGACTTGATACCAGTTCCTCGCTCAAACTCGTCTCCCAAACGTAACGGGCCGGCTCGCAGACCACGAGCCGACACTCATCCTCTACTTCTTGGCTCTGCTGGGGATGCACGCTCGGTGCGCTCCAAGCCAGTGCGCCACGGCACGAGAGGTAACCGGTCTGACCGCCAGCGGTGGCGCAACCCATCTCTATCGCAGCTACTTCCCGCCGCTCACACCACTAGGGGATGAGCAAAGTCTGCCCTACATAGATGACGTTGACGTTGGGCAGGTTGTTAGCATAGGCGATAGCGTAGGCCGTAGTGCCGAACTGTACTGCGATAGACGATAGGGTATCCCCCACCTGCACTACGTAGGTCTGCCCGCTAGGTTGGCTCGTGGTGGCCCCTGGTATAGTGAGTCGCTGTCCCACCCAGATGTAGTTGGTGTTCACTATGCCATTGGCTCTCGCCAGAGCGTCAACGGTGGTACCATACGTGCTGGCGATGGATTGCAGCGTCTCGCCCTGGCGCACGATGTGCACGCCAGGTTCTTCAGAAGGAGCCTCCACACCAGGGATGATCAGCACGTCTCCCGCTCTGATGAGATCGGGATTCGTCAGATTGTTGGCCGCCACTATGTCCTCGGCACTGACTCCGTAGTGGCTGGCAATGATCTCGATCGTCTCTCCCCAGGCAACAACGTGCTCCACCTCTCCGGCAGGCACCGTGGCTGGCGCTTGCGTGGGCGTCGACTCAAGCGTTTCTGCCGCGGGCGTCTCCTCGGTTGTCGGTTCCTCAGCGATCGAAGCCGATGCTTCCGGAGACGCTGCTGGGGTCCCTGTCTGTGCCGTCTCCAGAGGTGAGGTCGCGGCGGTTGTTGGACTCTCAGAAGCCGTGTTCTGAGGGGGGGGCGCTGTGGGCGCAGGCTTCGCCCTTTCGCAGCCTCCTAGTCCAACCACCAGTGCCAACATAAGCAGCAGGACACCGGCTAGCCATAGGTTCTTACTCATCGGGCGGCCTCCTCACCTTTGCTCGTTTTCCGCACCGCGGTCATCATACCCCAATGCTAGAGACTCGTCAAGAAGCCCGTGCAAGAGCGCTAGGTACAGTCACTACAGCAAGGAATGACCATCTGGCTGGGGCCCGACAGCCTCCCCTGACACCCTACGAGGAAGGGTTCTGCACCTCCACGTGCCTCTGGAAGGCCTTGAACGCCTCGTGGTCATAGAGCACGAAGAGCACCTCCTCCAAACAACTGTCCCCGGCGAGGTGCCGCCTCGTCGCCTTGATCATGATCCTGGCCGCCTCATCATAAGGGAAACCACCAACACCCGTCCCCAGAGCAGGAAAGGCCACACTCGCGATGCTCAACTCTTCTGCACGGAGCAGACTGTTCCTGGTGGCCCTCTCTATCTTCCCAGCGTCCGTCACCAGGTCGGTGCCCATGACGGCCGCATGAATCACATAACGGGCCTTCAGGGTCCCTGCGCTCGTGACCACCGCCTCCCCCACCGCGACGGGACCTTGCCGGACAGCATCGTCCTCTATGCCCTTCCCGCCAGCCCGCTTGATGGCCCCAGCCACCCCCGCGCCCATCCAGAGTCCGCTGTTGGCCGCGTTGACGATGGCATCCGTCTCCACCTGGGTGATATCGCCCTCTCGCAAGGCTACGCGAGACACCTAGCTGTCATCCTCCATACTGGCCAATACCTTCGCCACAGCATCTATGGCCGCCCTCTGCTTCCTGTACAGGTCAGACTCGCTCATGGACAGCCGGGCTGCTATCTGAGTAATCCGCAGACCCTTGATGAATTTCATCTCCAGGATATTGTAGAGAATCCACTCCTTGGTCGTGAGCGTCCTTTGCCCTTCCGGAGGCTTGAGGGCCTCGATCGCCCTGTAGAGCACGGAGCGCAGCGCCTTCGTCGGAACCTGTCCGCTCTCCCGTGCATACTTCCTCACGATCTTCATTCTCAGCAACGGGCTCTCGGTCAAACCCGGCCCTCCCCAGTAGTGGCTCAGCGCCTCCTTCACCACTTTGGGGAAATCCGGCGCGTGCACAGGGCTGTGGTCAATGGGATCCAGCATGGGAGACCCCACGTAGCGCGGATGGCTTTGCCAGCGCTGTATGGACTCGATCTCCGGGGTGAGTTCCCAAAGTAGCGTGAAGATGCCCCGCTGCAACTGCCAGTCCTCCAGGGCCAGCGATGCCTGATCCACCAACGTGCGGGCAATCTCGTTCTCCCTCTCCGTGAGTTCCGCATGATGCAAAGGTGCCCTTACGCCGAGAATGCCCAGTATCTCCTCCCGTGAGCGACTACGCAGTGGAAGCAGCCAGTACCCACCCTGCTCGGAGAACATCTCATCCACCCGCTCGGACTGCTGTTCTCCGTCACCCCCTGCCAAGACTCGAGCCAGATCCTCCAGATCGTGCTCACGCACGAACCGCACTACGTCCCCTCGCGGGCCACACACAGCCTGTGCCTGAGGCGCGCCTGCCCGCTTGGTAACCACGAAGCCGCTACCGGCTCGAACCAAATCGCAGAACGCTGCCAGGATGTTCTCCAGAAGCTGAGAGAGGTCCGTAGTGGTGAGTAGCCGCGTGTCCAGCTCGCGAATCCAAGTTATCTCGGCGCTATCGCGGCGATAGATCAAGAGGTCGATGAACGGCGTCAGGGCACTGATCAGCACTTGGAGCAAGACCATGCCCACCACCACCGAAAAGACGAGCACGGTGTCGCGCGGCAAGCCAAGAATGCTCTCTACCCTGGGAACCACCAGCATCAGGGCGAGTAGGCAGATGCCCACGAAAGGACCGCGCAACAGGTAGTTGACCAGGCTCCGCTTGACCACTCTGTCCGGCGTCAAAGCTCCGTAGAAAGCCACGCTATAGGCCAGGACCACGGTCATCAGGGCGATGCCCAGATTGCCCACCAGGGTGATGAACAACAGTAGGTTGGGGGCAAAGTGGTTGGGCAGACTTGCCAGCAGCATATAAGGGAAGGCACCAAGAGCCGGGGCAGCGAAGGAGACCGCCAGGTAAGTCATCCGCCGACTCGACGTCGAAGTGACCGTCCGCCGCCTCGCCCGCTCGATGTTCAGCACACCCATGGCCGTGACCAGGAAGAAGTAGACAGAGAAGATCCAGAACAGCGGCCCGGCCTGGAAGTACACAGCCCACGAGGTATCCACACCGTCTCTCACCAGCAACGGCGTGAAGACCGTGAGGAAGACCAGGGCCGTGCCGAAGAGGTAGGTGCCCCCCACCAACGCCCGGCGGAAGCGAGAGAAGGAGTTCGTGATCCTCAGCAGCGCATCGGAGAAGTGGAGATACGCGGCCGGTATGAAGGCTATTCCCAGCCACTGGAACTTGAGCCACATGAAGCTGGTCGTCGGCTCATCAACGTTGATGAGCACTACGTCGGCCGCGTGGACGATGGTCACGAACGCCAGCAAGGCGCAGAACGCTCGAGCCACGGCGCTGCTCACGTTGTGGCTCAGGATGTATACCAGCAGCGAGAAGGCCACGATGACGTTGGTGGCCGAGAGTATCAGATTGCCCAGCGAAAGGACGCCAGTCAGAGTGACTCCACCCATCAGCCGCTCCATGCCTCCTGCGCCAGACCTCCCTGATCGTCATCCGCGCCGCTGTGTCCTTCGCCTCCAACGGCGGAGAGCAATGGCATGTTACCTGCCCAGCACGAGCGTAACGAAATAGTACACGATGACCACTGCGAAAAGCAGACTATCCACGCGGTCCAGTATCCCACCGTGTCCAGGCACCAATCCCCCTGAGTCCTTGACCCCCATCTGCCGTTTGATCATCGACTCCA
>CAZOBP010000040.1:0-19379 GCA_964577995.1 uncultured Anaerolineales bacterium | reverse complement strand
GCCCGAATCTAGTGCTGAGTCTCTCCTGATCCTCCACCATACGGGCAGCGTGCTCCACAACTCTCGCCACAGCACCCAGTTCGAAATGCCTCAGGTTGCCCTCCTGGCAGCGATCGTGTACGAAGAGCGCCACCTTCTCCAGGTTCTCCGAAGTCCAGTCCATGTCCGCAGCGAAGTCTGCCTTCACCTTGAACAACTCCTGGAAGTCTTCGTCTAGATTGTAGAGAAGATAGTAGGTGGCGGGATCGCCTAGCAGTACCACCTTGACGTCCAGCGGGATCGGTTCGGGAGTCAGGGTGGCAGTGGCTACGAGTCCCAATTGCTGCGTCAACTCCTCGATCTTGATCTCTCGGTTCCGCAACGCGCGCTTGAGGCCCTCCCAGGCCATGGTGTTCCTCAGCAGGTCAAGAGCCTCCACGATCAGGTAGCCGCCGTTGGCCCTATGGAGGGCACCGGCCTTGATGGCACTGTAGTCCGTCACCAGAGTCCCGAACTCCGCGCGGTGTTCGATGCGACCGACCAGGTTGTGGTAGTTCGGGTTACTCTCCTCAACCACCGGCGCGCCCTCGACATCGCTATTGTCAACAATAATGTTGATCCTGTACTTGTCAAACGGGGACCTCCTGAAGCGAGCCATGAAGGCAAACGGACCCGCCTCCATCGCGGAGGACTCCTGCTCACCTGAGGATGCAGGCTTCTTGAACTGCTCGACTTTGGTCAGGATGTCCTTCTGCACCTCATCCAGGAACCGTATCAGTCCCTCAATGTCTGCGTGCTTGGTCCGCAGGCTCTCGAAGTGATGCCCGATAGTGTAGTCAGCCGTCTCCTGGTCCAGCTTCCGAAGTTCACTCTTGGCCGCCCTCTCCAGTCCGCGCACTTCGCGAAGTGCCTTCTCCAGCTCACCCTGAAGCTGAGGGCGATGCTTCTCCAGCTCCGATTTCTTCTCCGGAGGTAGTTCGTCGTACTGCTCCCGACTGACTACTTCACCATTCAGTACTGGGGCGATCACCAGACCCATCGGTGTCCTCAGCAAGGCGAATCCGCGCTCGATCATCCGGGCCTCGAGGTTGCTCAACCTGGCGTTTCTCGCCTCTTCCAGTTCACGGCCAATGCGATTGAAATGCTCCTGATACTGCTCAGTGTCGAAAGCACGCGGCAGTTCCTCTTGCAGATCGTCCAGTAGCGAGTCCACCTCCTCACTGATGGCGCAACCCTTGCCCGCAGGCAACTGAAGGGCGCGAGGCTGGTAGGGATCCTCGAAGTTGTTCACGTAAGCCCAGCAGTCGGGCGGGGTTCCGGTGGCGGCCTTCCTCTGTAGAAACTCTTTGATCACTGTGGCCCGTCCCGAGCCACTGGGCCCCAGAGCGTAGATGTTGTATCCCTGGCAGGGGATCTGTACGCCGAAGTCTATGGCCCTGGTGGCCCTCTCTTGCCCGATGATTTCGGACAACTCTGTCAGCTCGGCCGTAGATTTGAAGGAGAACTGGCTCGGGTCGCAGGTGCGCCTGAGTTCCTCCGGCCGTAGTTCTCTGACTTTCATCCCCTCAGTATCTCCTTTCGTCTGCAAGTCCAGTCCTCATCACAGTATGAGCCAGCAACCTCACGCCAGCAGCCCCACACGAGGGATAGAGTGTCCCCGAAGCCCCCAGTCTTGGCACGGCCGAGGAGACGGCATCTGTGGGCTAACACTCCCTGGGATCTGGGTGTGCAGCGTCACAGGCCGCCACTGCCTGGAGCGCTCCTGGTGGCCGTATTGCAGGGCAGGGGCTCGGGGCGAAGCTTCCCAGGCACGCCTACGATTCGTCGCTGAACCTGTAGCTGACCGTGTACACGCCCTGGTCATACTCTGTCTCCGCCTTCCGGCCCAGCCTTGTGAACACGTGAAGCGCACGCTTGTTCTGCTCCAGCACCTCTCCCCTGAAGCCACCGATGTTGTGTGCGCGTGCGATCTGCTCCAGGTACTCGTGCATCAGCGCGCCCACGCCTTTGCCCTGCCAGTCGTCGCGGACGAGCAGCGCAAGCTCGGCCATGTCCGAGTCCTTCTCTTTGATGTACCTGCCAACTCCCACCATCTGCTCTTCGCCATCGCGCTCCGCGATGACGACGATGGCCATTTGCTCATCGTAGTCAACGGTGGTGTAGTACTGCACCCTCTCGTGAGGAAACGCGCTCATAGCACTGAAGAACCGTAGATAGATGCTCTGATCGGACAGTGAGTACAACAGCTCCTGCTCCATACGCTCGTCCGTGGGCTTGATGGGCCGGAACAGCAACTCGGTGCCGTCCTGCAGAGTGACCCGTTTTTCCAGTTCGACGGGGTAGACCCCGAGAGGCGGCAACTGATCGACGAATGCGTACTTGCGGATCTTGGCTTCGTCCAGCAACTCCTTGCGGAAGTCGGGGTGCGCGATATTGATGAGAGCCAGGGCGCGTTCGCGGATGTTCTTGCCGTGCAGGAACGCGACGCCGTACTCGGTAACCACGTAGTGCACATCGCCGCGCGTGGTCACGACCCCAGCGCCCTCAGATAGGCGGGAGACTATTCTCGATTTCGAGCCCTCCTTCGCCGTGGAAGGCAGGGCGATAATCGGCTTGCCGCCCCTGGACCTAGCCGCACCACGGATCATGTCCACCTGGCCGCCTATGCCACTGTAGAACAGATACCCGATGGAATCGGAGCAGACTTGCCCAGTGAGGTCCACCTCCAACGCCGAGTTGATGGCCACCATGTTGTCATTCTGACAAACCACGAAGGGATCATTGACGTAGTCCGAAGGGTGAAACTCGATGAACGGATTCTGGTCGACCCAGTCGTAGAGCCGTCTCGTACCCATGACGAAGCTGGCTATGATCTTCCCTCGATGGAGAGTCTTCTTGTCATTGGTGAGCACTCCTGCCTCGACCAGGTCAATCACACCATCCGAAAGCATCTCCGTGTGTACGCCGAGGTCCTTCTTGTCGTGCAGAGAGGCCAGAATGGAATCGGGGATGGTGCCGATTCCCATTTGCAGGGTGGAGCCATCATCAATCAGCCGGGCTATGTTCTCTCCGATCTCGCGGGCGACATCGTCCGCCTCAGGGTAAGAAAGCTCCGGGATCGGAGCGTCGTGCTCCACTACCGCATCTATGTCCTGAATGTGAATGAAACTGTTGCCCAGGGTCCACGGCATCTGCGCGTTGACCTGCGCAATGACATAGCTGGCTGATTCGGCAGCGGGCTTCACTATGTCCACTGAAACCCCATAGCTGCAGAATCCATGTTGGTTGGGCGGAGTTACATGGATGAGGGCCACGTCTAGATGCATCCGCCCAGAAGCGAAGAGCGTCGGTATCTCTGAAAGGAAGATGGGCGTGTAGTCAGCACGTCCCTCGGACACGGCCTCTCTCACGCCTTCGCCAACAAAGAATGCATTATGGCGAAACTGGTACTTGAACTTGGGCTGCGTCGAAGGCACGAGACCCAGAGTCCACAAGTGGACGATCTCGTTGTCGGCGAACTCCAGAGACATCGCGGCGAGCTCCTCTACCAGGCCCTGTGGCACCGCAGCGCCGGAGCCGATGAACACACTATCCCCTCGTTTGATGACGCCTAGTGCCCGCCGCGCTGTTTTCAGCTTATGAGCATACCGCTCCTGCCACCGAACCTTTCCCATAACACACCTTCCACCACACTCGACGGACACACGACTGGGCCCTTCAGAATATACCGCATCCAAACCCCCGAATCAAGCCTCACCACCGACTCCAAGCCACGACCCCTTGCCAACTGATGCTCCCCGTCCATCACGCCTTTCAACCACGCTCTGGCGGGCACCACACACTCTCCTCCCACCCCGACTCATTGAAGACGCCCCCTCCGGAGTGGTAGAACGGCGGAGTAGACCCCGCAAGGCTAGGGGCGCTTTACATAACACACTCACGGAGCCTGTTGGCTTATGACAAATCCGACATAGCTAGACATAACTCCTCGTGCCTGTGGCAAGGCGGCTCCCAAGTGTCCATACCAGCCAGGACTGGCCTGCTCAGCGTGGGCACAACGACCGCTGGCTGAGAGCCGGGGGGCCGGCTGTCCCGTCGGATATCCGCGAGGGTAGGCCAGACCGCAGCCCCCAACCACCGGTGCGCTCACACGAGGCGTTGACCTCATCTGGCGGAGAATACGATACGTTTCTGTGGGATTACTCTCTGGGGGGAGAATCAGGCAACTGGGCTGCTGTCCGCAGCGCAGGTCGGAGGGGCAGTCATTGGACCCGAGTCATGGCACCGGGAACCTACTGGACCCTAGTGTGAGCCTCTTGCCCCTGCGGTCGCAAATCGAGGCGCGATCACACTCGAGGCATCCCATCCCATCTGGCGACGAGGTCGTGCTCGATGTCGAACAAGTCCAGAATCCTGCCCACGGTCTGATCCACTAGATCTTCGATGGTCCTGGGCCTGGCGTAGAAGGCGGGGACCGGAACGTAGACGACAGCGCCCATCTCGGACACGTTCTGCATCAAGCGCAGGTGCCCGAGGTGCAGAGGGGTCTCCCGTACCACCAGCACCAGGGGTCTGCGCTCCTTCAAGGTCACATCCGCGGCCCGCACCAGCAGATTGTCCGCGTATGAGTTCGCCACGGCGGAGAGGGTCTTGATGGAGCAGGGGACAATGGCCATTCCGTCAGCCTTGAAGGACCCGCTCGCGATTCCGGCTCCCACGTCGTGGACCCCGTGAACGTGCGTGGCCAGTGCTTCCACCTCGGACGCGTCGTAGTCGGTCTCCAGGGCGATGATCTCGCGAGCCGGATCGGTAATCACAAGGTGGGACTCGACCTCAACGTCCCGTAGCGCCTGGAGCAGCCTTATCCCGTAGATGGCTGCCGATGCTCCCGAAATGCCTACCACCAATCGTTTCATCCTTCTCTCTCCACGACGTTTGCTATCTGCTCTGCCAGCCAATGGCAATTGGCCATGATCTGGGCAATAGCCTCTGGATCCAGATGGTCCCAATGCATGCCAGCCGTCACCACCACACTCTTCTTCAACCTGGATGACAGTCTTTCCGACACCAGCTTGACCACCGCGTCCTCCTTGTGCCCCAGTACAGTGAACACAGAGGACGTCGAACTCGTGGTCAGGGGATCTGCAATGCTAGGTCGAGGCAAGGCCACGGCGACAGCGCCGATGTGTGGGTGGGTGCCTCCCCACAAGCAAGTCAGGAGATCCTCACCGACCAGAATGGACAGTGAGTGGATGGGGTACTCGGCTTCTGGGGTTGAGAACTCCCACTTCTTCACCTGTGTCATCTGGCACTCTTCCACCCGGCCGATCCAGACCAAGCCCGGGCCTTTCTGGAAAGATGCACCCCAAGGACGCATTATAGCCCGCAGCAGACAGGTTGTCCAATGGCCTTCTGAAGCTGGCAGGCTTATAATGGAGTGTACTATCGACGAACCACGCCAGGAGCTCGGCCGACGCGTGGAAAAACCACGGTTGTGGGCACCCGAGCGCCTTGCATGTACTCAATGGAGGACAACGTTGCTGGAGAACATCAAGGTCTTGGTCAGAGGAGGGGGAGACTTGGCCAGCGGGGTCGTGTACCGCTTGCGCAGAGCAGGTATGCAGGTCGTGGTTACCGAACTCCCTCAGCCGCTGGTCATTCGGCGTGCTGTGGCCTTCGCTGCTGCGGTGTACGAGGGCGTCGTGGAGATAGAGGGAATCGTGGGCCGAAGGGTCGAGTCGCTTGAACAGGCTCTCGCGCTTGTGCGCAGCGAAGAGGTTGCCGTGCTGGTGGATCCCCAGGCTGCGGCCATCGCCGAGTGGCAACCAGACGTCGTCGTGGACGCCATTCTGGCCAAGCGGAACCTGGGAACCAAGATCACAGACGCGCCGGTCGTCATCGGCTTGGGCCCGGGATTCGTGGCGGGAGTGGATGTGCACGCCGTCGTGGAGACGAAACGCGGGCATTACCTTGGCAGGGTCCTTCTCGACGGCAGCGCTGCCCCCGACACCGGCGTCCCAGGCGAAGTGATGGGGTACACTCTAGAGAGGGTGCTGCGTGCTCCTCAAGCAGGCGTTTTACGTACCAGGAAGCAGATCGGAGATGCCGTAGCGGCAGGGGACGCGGTAGCCCTGGTGAATGGCTCCCCTGTGGTCGCGCAAATCGGTGGGGTGATCCGCGGACTGCTGGCCGATGGGTTGACCGTGACCGAGGGCATGAAGGTCGGAGACGTCGATCCTCGCGGTATCAGAGATCACTGCTTCACCGTCTCCGACAAGGCTCTGGCCATCGGCGGCGGCGTCCTCGAGGCGGTGCTCTGTCTCCTGCGTACGCCATCCGCGTGAAACCTAGTCTTGCGTTGCGACCCCATGAACCATCTAGGCGTGTACATACATATCCCCTTCTGTGTCGCCAAGTGTAACTACTGCACCTTCAATTCCTACGCCGGGCTTCAACACCTGCACCGAGAGTACGTCGACGCTCTGGTCAGGGAGATCAGGCTATGGGCCCGCAGCAGGCCGCCGGTGCAGGCAAGTTCGGTCTATTTGGGAGGTGGCACGCCATCCGCCGTCAGCGTGGAGCTACTAGGTGTGATCCTGAGAGCGTGCACGGACAGCCTTAGCCCAGCACCAGAAGCAGAGATCAGCATTGAGGCCAACCCAGGGACGGTGAGCGCCACCTCTCTTTCAGCCTTACGAGCACAAGGCGTCAACCGGTTGAGCCTGGGGGCGCAGAGCTTCGACGACAGTATGCTGAGGCTCCTGGGCCGGATTCACACTGCCGCCGACGTCAAACGAGGCTACTACGTGGCTCGCAGGGCTGGATTCGACAACGTCAACCTGGACCTCATCTATGGCATTCCAAAGCAGACGCTAGGGGGATGGAACGCAGATCTGTCAGAAGCGATTGAGCTCTATCCGGAGCATCTGTCCCTGTACTGCCTCACGGTCGAGGAAGGCACCCCGCTAGCTGAGTCGATCTCCCGGGGGGAGCTCCCGTCTCCTGACCCCGATCTGGCCGCCGACATGTACATCTGCGCTGAAGAGAGACTGGCTGATGCAGGATATCAGCACTATGAGATCTCCAATTGGGCCCTGGCAGGTCGGGAGTGCCAGCACAACATCACCTACTGGCGCAATCTGCCCTACGTCGGCTTCGGCGCCGGGGCTCACTCTTTCTACGGCAGATCCCGGTACTACAATTCGCTTTCACCAAAGGAGTACGTGCAGCGCGTGATGGACGGTCAGGAGCCGCAGGCTGGCAGGGAGAGGATCGACGAGACAGCGGAGATGAGCGAGACGATGATCCTGGGCTTGCGGATGTGCGAGGGAGTCATGTTCCGCGACTTCGAAGATCGCTTTGGGGTCTCTGCGGTCCGGGCCTATGGGGAGCAGATAAGGAAGCTGATCGACCTCGGTCTGCTGGACGCCAAAGCCAGTGGGATTCGTCTGACCGCCCGAGGACGGCTCCTCGGCAACGAGGTCTTCGAGTGCTTCTTGCCGGCCGCGCCAGACTAGGACTGCCTCTCCAACAGGTACTTGGCTATCTCCTTGAGGCTGGCTTGAGCTGAATTCTCCGTCCGCATGCGTTCCAAGCTATCTAGGGCCAGGTCCATGTGGCGAGCGGCCAGTTCCTGAGCATACTTCCGTGCAGAGACCTCCTCCAGACTCTCCATGACGGCCAGTTGCTGGGCAAGGTCCATCTGCTCCTCACGATAGATCTCGCGAAGACTCGGACTTTTCTGGAGGGCGTAGACAACCGGTAGCGATTTCTTCTTGTTCGCGATATCCTCGCCGACAGCCTTCCCTGTGGTGTCTCCAACGCCCCAGATACCGAGGATGTCGTCCACGATCTGAAAGAGCAGCCCCAGCTGGTATCCGAAGGCCCCATAGGCCTCAATGACGGGCTCGTCGTCGGTGGCTAGAACCGCCCCCATCTGCGTGGCACACCCCATCAGCGCAGCGGTCTTCTTGCCGATCATCTCCATGTACATCTCAACCGTCACCGAGTCCTCTGCTTCGAAGGCCAGATCGAGGTACTGCCCCTCGGTGAGATCCAGGCAGGTCTCATCGACCAGTCGGAAGGCGCGCACGACCTTGTCCGGACAGACGCCCCTGTGCGTGAGGCGCTGCAAGGCCAGCCGGCTGATGGAAAACAGCCCGTCTCCCGCATTGATAGCCTGTGCCTGACCCCATAGGCTCCACAGCGTCGGCCGGTGACGTCGCTGGAGACTGTTATCCTCGATGTCGTCGTGAATGAGGGAGAAATTATGGATGAGCTCCATGGCCACTGCAGCTGGGAGTGCCTGGTGCCAGTCGCCACCACTCGCCTCGCAGGAAAGCAGGCACAGCAGGGGACGCAACCGCTTGCCGGTTCCTCGGTCGCTCGGAGAGAAGTCCTCGTCCACCCAACCCAGGTGGTAGGATATCATGCCGTAGTACGGCGCCAACGCCAAATCGGTGACGGCCATGGAGTCTCTCATCTCTACTTCGATGGCCGTCAGATACGGTTCAGCGTTCTCGAATGCCATTTCCCCCTAGGCCCGATCCATGCGTTGCAGCAGAGGCGTGTCACTCAGTGAATCCAGGTTCTGGGCACCGACGCAGAACATGGCTATGCGTAGTTCCTCAATGATCTCCTGCAGCTTGGTCATCACCGCAGCGCAGCCGTCTGTCGCGGGGGCCAAGAAGGGTGTGGCTATGCCGGTAGCGTGGGCACCGAGGGCGATAGCCTTGGCCACATCGATGCCCGTACGTATGCCCCCGCTGCCAATGACGGTCATTCCAGGCGCACCCTCTCGTACCATGACGATGGACTCTGCGGTGGGGATGCCCCACTCGGCAAAGGACTGCGCCACGTTGCTGGTCTTCTCGTCCGGAGCTCTCTGCCGCTCCACGGCGCTCCACGAGGTGCCCCCCGCGCCTGCTACGTCTATGGCAGCGATCCCCATGTCCCGCAGCAACTCCGCCACTCTGGATGAGATTCCCCAACCGACTTCCTTGACGACAACAGGAACGGACAGATAGTGGCAGACCTCCTCGATCTTCCTCAGCAGAGAGCTGAAGTTGGTGTTGCCACCGCGTTGCAGGCACTCCTGCAACGGGTTCAGATGCAGGATGAGAGCGTCCGCGCCGATCATCTCCACCGCCCTCTGGCAATCCTCAACATCATAGCCACTGTTGAGCTGGACCGCACCCAGGTTGGCGAGCAGCAGAATGTCTGGGGCGACACCTCTCACCTGGTAGGTGCGGGCGACCGCCGGCTCCTCGAGAGCTGCTCGCAGCGATCCCACACCCATCGCCACACCCGCCTCCTGAGCGGCCCCAGCCAGAGTCAGATTGATCTGCTCGGCTTCGGCCGTCCCGCCCGTCATGGATGAGATGATGAGTGGGGCGCGCAGGCTCTTCCCTAAGAGCGTGCAGGAGGTGTCCACCTCGTGGAGGTCAATCTCGGGGAGCGCTTG
Source organism: uncultured Anaerolineales bacterium (assembly GCA_964577995.1). GTDB lineage: Bacteria > Chloroflexota > Anaerolineae > UBA7937 > B3-Chlor > JAUVXJ01. The sequence goes on along the minus strand of CAZOBP010000040.1, from coordinate 9,937 downwards.
GTGGAGGAATCTGTACTGCTCCAAACCGCTCGTGAGCTCGCTGGATTGGGGAGCCTTGTCCAGACAGATGCGCAGATGCTCGAGTTTTCTCTGCTGATGCATAAGCGCTCTTTCGTAACTTCCAAGACCCCGTGGTGTTCATAGATTTCGAGGTAGTGTGGCCTATTATCAGCGTTCTGAAGTCTGTTGTCAAGCTTGACTACCGCGTCGAACGCTGCTATACTAGATGAGACTAGGCAGAGAAACGGAGAGCAAGAAGGGGGTGACAGTAATGGGCGAAGCGCTTGAGGGAGACGTCTTCTCTGTGATCAAGGCGATCATTATCGAGCAGTTGGGCGTGTCTGAGGACAAGGTGGTGCCAAAGGCTAGCTTCAAGGAGGACCTCGAGGCCGACTCCCTTGACCTCGTCGAACTAATCATGGCCTTTGAGGAGTACTTCGAGGAGAGATTCGGCCAGACAGTGGAAATCTCCGACGAAGCGGCGCAAGGGATAACCACCGTGGGTCAGGCGGTAGCCTACATCGAGAAGCGCATCGCAGAGGAAGGTCTGGCGTAGCGTATCCTCATGTCTCTGACCAAGAGGAGGGATGCCCATGGGCATCCCTTTCTTCGTACCTGGCCCGCATGCTGAAGGAGGCCTGATTTGACGCCAGTGCTGCGACGGGAGCTGTGCACTTATTGCGGCGGCTGCGTGAGCATGTGCCCCTCTGGGGCACTAGTGCTTGCAGAGACCAGGCTCGTCATCGACCATGAACTCTGCACGGAGTGTGGCCTGTGTATAGGTGGCTGCTCCGTGGGCGCACTGACGTCGGAACCAGAGATACCCACTGCTCCAAAGCACGTCCGATCCGCCTATGACGTCGTCGTCGTAGGGGCGGGCCCTGCCGGCGCCACCGCTGCTCGGTTCGCGGCCGAACGAGGCTTGTCGGTGCTCCTTCTCGAGAAGCGACAGGAGATAGGGAGCCCCGTGCGGTGTGCTGAGGGAATCAACCGCGAGATGCTCTCACGGTTCCTGGAACCGGCGGAGCGGTGGATATCGGCGCGGGTGAGCAAGTCGCAGATCACGATGGCGGAGACGGGCGAGACCCGCTCACTCGAAGGCGAGGAGGTAGGGTACATACTCGAGCGGCGGGTCTTCGACAGAGCATTGGGGGAGCAAGCAGTGGCCGCTGGAGCCCGCTGCCTGGTGAAGACCAGCGTCGTGGGGCTGATCGAGGAGCAGGGCAAGGTGAAGGGGGTCACGGCGTTCGATGGCCGCACACGGATGGACATCGAAGCGAGGGTAGTCATTGGTGCCGACGGAGTGGAGTCCAGGGTGGGACAGTGGGCCGGCCTCGACTGCCGCTTGAGATCAAGCGACTGCCTGACGTGCGCCCAGTACATGCTGACAGGCCTTGACCTCGATCCTCAGTGCTGCTACTACTATCTGGGTGCACGCCTTGCCCCGGGCGGTTACGCCTGGGTTTTCCCCAAGGGCGACCGCAGCGCAAACGTGGGCGTAGGTGTACAGGCCGACCTGGCAGAGACCTCGGCACTGGAATATCTGGTCCGTTTCATCAGTCAGCAGCGTTGGCTCGAGCAGGGGAGCCCTGTCACCTTGACCACAGGGAACGTACCGGTCGGAGTGGCCGCGGACCACATAGTGAGTGACGGGCTGATGCTGGTCGGAGACGCGGCAAGGCAAGCTGATCCCCTCACTGGCGGGGGTATCGCCAACGCCATGATCGCCGGGCAGCTAGCCGCGGAGGTAGCTGCCAAAGCGGTGGAACAGGGAAACGCCTCCTCGAGAATCCTCGGAGAGTACCAGAAGCGATGGCAGGAGGCCAGGGGGCGAAAGATGGAGCGTAACGCCCGTCTGAAGGGCCGTTTCAGCGCCGCCGACCGGAGTACTCAGGCGTTTCTGCGTGCCTTCGCAGTGGCGGCTGTGGGCCAGTAGAGCTCCAGGTCTAGCTACACACAGAGGACTGAGGTATACTTGAACTGTAGTCTCAGTCCACCACCGCGCGAGGGCATACATGGAAAAGGCGATGCGGGTCGGCCCCATTAGTGCGCTGATCCTGGCGGGGGGCCGCAGCACCCGTCTCGGGCGGAACAAAGCTTTCCTGAAAGCCAACGGCCAGTCCCTGATAGAGAGGATCATCGACAGACTGGCCCAGGTGAGCGAAGAGATCATAATCGTCACCAATGACGTTGATCAGTACGAGCACCTGGAGGCCACTGTCGTCGCAGACGTGTACCCGGGCAAGGCAGCACTGGGTGGCATATACTCCGGGCTGCAAGCAGCGAGCAACTCCCACAGTGTCGTCGTGGGCTGCGACATGCCCTTCCTGAACGTGTCACTCCTCCGCTACATGCAGAGCTTGGCACCCGCGCACGATGTAGTGATTCCCCGGCTAGCTCAGTACGTGGAAGCACTACACGCCATCTATGCCAAGAGCTGTCTTCCTCACATCGACAGGCAATTGCAGGCTGGAGACCTGCAGATCACCGGTTTGTTCCCCGCTGTGCGAGTGGGATACGTGGAGCAAGAGGTGATCGAGATCTTCGATCCCGATCACCTGTCCTTCTTCAACATCAACAGCCAGGCAGACCTGGAGAAGGCGAGGGAGATCTGGAGCAAGGAAGCGCCTGGCTCTTGGGTGAAGGCAGCCTGAACTTGGGCAACCTCACCCTGCAAGAGAGCATCCGGCCGCTGATAAGAGTAGGTCTGTGGCGGCAACACCTCTCTGGCAAGTGCGGACCGATGCCAGGCGTGCCGTCGCTCTCAGCGCGGCATAGGTACGTAGAAACCAAAGCCTCAAAGGGGGTTAACCGGCCATGTCGGACCTGAGACGCATAGGATTCTGGGTCAATGGCGAGTTCCAGGAAGTAGACCTGCCTCCTAAGGCCATGCTCCTCGACGTTCTTCGGGACCAACTGAGGCTGACGGGAACCAAGAAAGGCTGTGGACACAACGCCTGTGGATCGTGCACCGTCATCGTGGATGGCGAAGCTGTCAGGTCGTGCGTCTATCCCGCGTCCCGCGCCGACGGAAAGAGAGTCCAGACCATCGAGGGACTGGCAGAGGGTGATCGACTGCATCCTCTCCAGCAAGCCTTCATAGAGAGCGGTGCGGTGCAGTGCGGCTTCTGCACGCCTGGCATGATCATGTCGGCGAAGGCCCTGCTCGACACCAACCCGCAGCCGAGCAGGGAGGAGGTAGTCGAGGCTCTCAGTGGGAATCTTTGCCGCTGCACTGGCTACGCCAAGGTCATCGAGGCGGTTGAGCAAGCCGCCGGTGCACCGAGGCCACCACGAGCGGAAGAGACCTCCGAACACGAAGTGGTAGGTCACGCGATGCCCCGTCCAGACGCCCGGGCCAAAGTCACCGGGCAGGCTATCTTCGCCGCGGATCTCCATTTCGACGACATGCTGCACGCCAAAGTCCTTCGCAGCGGGTATCCCCACGCCACATTGCTCGATGTGGACACCTCTGCGGCGGAAACCCTGCGAGGTGTCGTGGCCATCATCACGGCGAAGGACGTGCCGGGGGCGAAGAACCACGGCCTTGCCCGACAAGACTGGCCCGTGCTGGCCTACGACAAGGTGCGGTATGTGGGGGATGCGATAGCCGTAGTGGCCGCAGAGTCGGAGGACATCGCGGCGGATGCGGTCAAACGTATCAAGGTCAGCTACGAGCCGCTGCCCGTGGTGTCTTCGGCTGAAGAGGCCCTAGCGGAAGATGCACCGCTGGTTCACGATGGAGGCAACGTCCTCGAGCACATCCAGCTTCGCCGGGGAGAGCTGGAGAAGGGGTTCGCTGAGGCCGACGTCGTCCTGGAGAACGAATACAGGACCCCGCGAGGCGACCATGCGTTCATGGAGCCAGAGGCTGCTGTAGGAGTGATCGACGACGACGGCAGGGTCGTCGTATACGTCGGCTCACAGATCCCGTTCTCCGATCGAGCACAGATCGCCGCCTCGCTGGGACTGGACGAGGACCAGGTAAGGGTGGTACAGACCAAAGTGGGCGGAGCGTTCGGCGGCAAAGAAGACATTGCGGGTCAAATACACGTTGCTCTTCTGGCCAAGATCACGGGACGCCCGGTGAAGCTGGTCTACACCCGCGAGGAATCGCTCATCGCGCATCCCAAGCGCCACCAGTGTGCAATCAGACTGAGGACCGGGGCGCGCCGGGATGGCACACTGACGGCTGTGGAGGCGCACATCGTCGGTGACAGCGGCGCTTACGCCTCTCTGGGACCGTACGTGATGACCAGGGCAGCAACGCATTCTCTGGGTCCATACGAAGTCCCCAACGCCAAGGTGGACTGCTTCGCCATGTACACCAACAACACGCCGGCCGGCGCTTTCAGAGGTTTCGGCGCACCCCAAGCCCATTTCGCCGCGGAGACCCAGATGGACATGCTGGCGGAACAGTTGGGCATGTCGCCGTTCGAGTTGCGCCGCAGGAATGCGCTGCGCGTGGGTTCCGTGACCGTCACGGGGCAGGAGCTTCGGGAGAGCGTCGGGCTCTTGGCAACGATAGATCGTGTCGCCGACGCCGTGAAAGCTCTCCCCGCAGCCAACTCTCCTCCTCCTGGCAAACGCCGGGGCTGGGGCGTGGCCTGCGCTTACAAGAACGTGGGCCTGGGGGGCGGCGTGGCAGATAGCGCTGGGGCCGAGATCCAGTTGTTCGACGACGGCCACGCGGAGGTGCGAGCCGGAGCCGCAGAGTTGGGCCAGGGGCTCGTCGCCGTCCTGGCCCAGATCGTGTCAGAGGAATTGGGTGTCGAATACGAAACCATAGATCTGGTGGTGGGCGATACCGACCTCACGCCAGACGGCGGGGCTACCACCGCTTCCCGCCAGACCTTCATCACCGGCAACGCAACGCGGCTCGCCGCACGCAGACTGAGAGCCACGCTGCAAAGAATGGTCACCGAGGAACTGGACACTCCACCAGAAAACCTAGTCTTCTCCAACGGCTCCATTCGCGGCGAGCGCGGGAAGACCCTCTCCCTGAGGGAAGCGATTCGGCTGGCCCGTGAAGCAGGGTACTCCCTCATCGCCCGCGAAGTCTATACTCCTCCTCGAACGGTTCCACTAGGTGACCAAGGCGACATGCACTTCGCCTTTGGCTACGCCACACAGGCCGCAGAGGTCGAAGTGGACATAACTTCGGGCGCTGTCAGGGTCCTGCGGGTCATCGCTGCCCACGACGTAGGCAGTACCATGAGTCCTCTGGGCGTGGAAGGGCAGGTCGAGGGCGGTATCGTGATGGGTGTGGGCTACGCCCTCATGGAGGATTTCGCTATGAAGGAGGGCAAACCAGAGAAGACGACCTTGACAAGGTACAGGATCCCAAGAATTGGGGAGATGCCCGAAATGGTGCCCATCATAGTGGAGCACCCCACTGCACAGGGACCCTACGGGGCCAAGGGAGCAGGGGAGATAACCTCCATTCCCACCGCGCCGGCGATTACAAACGCCATCCACAGGGCGGTGGGAGTGCGGATCTTCTCACTGCCCGCCACTCCCGACCACATCCTGTCGGGGCTGCGGGAGAAGGGCAAGGGGAGGTAGCCGTGGGTGCGCTCGAGAGCGTGACACCGCCCATCAGACGGGGGTCCCCCTGGCGGACAGGCGACTGCTACAAGAAGGTGACACGATGAAGGCCCCACCCGTCGTGTCGCTGGTCGGTAGATCTGGTGTCGGCAAGACCGTCTTTCTGGAGAGACTGATCGCAGAACTGAAAAGCAGAGGTTTCAAGATCGGAACCATCAAGCATCATCCCCACGAGTTCGAGATAGATCAACCGGGAAAGGACTCCTGGCGACATGCCCGGGCCGGCAGCGACACTGTGGTCCTCTCTTCACCGAGGAAAGTGGCCGTCATCAAGCACCTCGACCAGGAGATGGACCTGGACAACATAGTGGAAGCATATCTGGACGACGTCGAGTTGGTGATCACGGAAGGATACAAGTCAGGTCCGAAGCAGAAGATCGAAGTGTCTCGCCGGGAGAGGGGCAGGAGGCTGGTCTCTCCTCCAGAGGATCTGATCGCTATCGTGGCAGACCAGTCATTCGATTTGACCGTGCCTCAGTTCGATCTCGACGATGTATCCGGGGTTGCCAACCTCATCGAACAACGCTTTCTCAAGGGACATGCAGCGTAGCGGGGTCCATGCTCCCCTGTAGAGGAAGTCAACCGAAACCAAGATCTCGGAGGTAACCAGCCTGGAATCGTCATGGCAGACAAGAGAAGAGACTTGGAATCTGCGAACTGGCCCGAATCTGACGACATAGGAGAGGTGCTTGTTCCCGCCGACGACATCCAGCGGCGAGTTCGGGAATTGGGAGGGGCCATCTCCGAGGAGTACGAAGGGCTACGACCGCGGTTGATCGGGATATTGAAGGGCGTCACGCCTTTCATGGCCGATCTGGTTCGCGCCATCACCATACCGCTGACCACCGACTACATGGCGATCAGCAAATACGAACTGGAACTGGAGACCAGATCGCCGGTCAGGCTGCTGAAGGACCTCGACCAAAGCATCACGGACCAGCACGTCCTCTTGGTGGAGGACATCATCGACAGTGGGCTGACCATGGAGTACATCCTCACACACTTGGAGAGCCGGAAGCCAGCCAGTCTCAGGGTCTGTACGCTCTTCAACAAGCCGGTGAACCGCGTAGTGGATCTCCCTCTCGACTACATCGGCTTCGACCTTCCTGACGTCTTCGTCGTCGGGTACGCGCTCGACCACGGCCAGCAGTACCGAAACCTGCCCTACCTCGCCGTTCTCAAAGGCCAGGTGGCCGCAGAGTAGTCGCGGAGTTGTCCTTGGCCAGACCCTCCCGTGGGGGTCAAACCCCACGCTACTCGTACCCCGACCGCCGCAGAGCCCTTTCTACGTCCCGCTGTGCCTGCCGCTTGGCCAGGTCGTCCCGCTTGTCGTAGAGTTTCTTGCCCTTGGCCAGCGCTATCTCCACCTTGGCGCGGTTGCCTTTCAGGTAGAGACGCAGAGGCACGATGGTGTACCCCTTGGCCTGGACTTGGCCCACCAACCTGTCTATCTCCCGTCGATGCAGGAGCAGCTTCCGATCCCGCTTTGGCTCGTGGTTCTCTGCGCTGGCCTGTTTGTAGGGCGCGACGTGGGAATTGACCAACCACGCCTCCCCCTCCCTGATGGTCACGTAGCTGTCCTGAAGGTTGGCACGCCCAGCGCGTATGGACTTGATCTCCGACCCGGTGAGCACCAGACCAGCTTCGTAGCTGTCCTCGATGAAGTACTCGCGCCTGGCCCGTCGGTTGGTGACTACGGTCTTGTTTCCCATACGCTCATCGTCCCAGCAGGTAGGCGATGGCCTGATCCAACTGGGGATCCCGCCCCTCCACCAGGTCTTCGTCGCTCAATGTGATCTCAATGTCAGGAGCGAGACCCTCGCCCTCGATGAGCTGGCCACGGGGAGTGAACCACTGAGCGATTGTCAGGCGCAGGTGAGAGCCATCGCTCAAGTCCAGTGGGCTCTGCACCGCACCTTTGCCGAGTGTGGCCTCCCCGATAAGGAGACCCCTCTCGTGATCGCGGATCGCCCCTGCCACTATTTCGGATGCGCTCGCACTACCTCCGTTGACCAGTACGACGAGCGGAATCTCCGTAGCCAGACCATGACCCCGGGCGACATGCTCCTCTTCCAGTCCGTTGCTGCCTTTCTCCGTAGCGATCACTCCCTCTGCTACGAACTCACTCGCGATGTCCACCGACGCCGTCAGCAGACCTCCGGGGTTGTCCCTCAGGTCCAGCACCAGGGCCTCCGGCTCCTGAGCCAGGAGCGCCACAAGAGCCTCGTGCACCTGAGCCGGGGCGGGGGCGCGGAAGTTGTTGATCTTGAGATACGCAATCCCATCGTCAAGGAGCTCGTATTCAACGATCGGGATCTCGATCTCCGCGCGGGATACGTCCACCTCGAAAGGCTCCTCGACATCTGGGCGCTGCACCAATAGATGGACCGAGGTGCCTGCTGGCCCCCTGATCAGGCTCACTGACTCCTCGAGGGTCAAGCCCTGTATCTTGGTTCCTTCCACCTCCAGCACAACGTCGCCGGGCAGCAATCCGCTCCGGGCAGCAGGACTACCAGGGAAGGGATGGACGATGACCACGTTGCCGCCTTCGTTCTCATTGACTACGGCTCCAATCCCGAAATAGCGTCCCTCGGCTTGTTCTCTGATTAGCTCAGCCTCCGCCGGATCGGCAAACCACGTATACGGGTCTCCCAGCGACGCAACCGCTCCGCGCACGGCCCCGTAAGTCAGCACCATCGGCTCGACCGGCGCTGCATAGTACTCCTCCTGCACGATCTGCCAGGCTTCCCAGAACACTCTGAACTCGTCCTGCAAGTCCGCCGATTCCGTCGCTTGTGGGGCAGGATGGAGCACAAAGGCCGTGCCGTACCCTCCCAGATAGGCACAGCAGGCCACAAACGCCGACAGCACCATAAACAAGACAACTCGCGTGAGAAAACGCATAGGGTCCTTTCCTAGGTAGGGAGTTTACATAAGGCTTCGTCCGCCAGGCCAGCAGTCTGAGCAGCGAAGTAGGCCAACGCCGCCTCCAATTGCGGGTCTCTGCCTTCGGCGAGGGCTTCCTCTGACGGGATCACCTCCACGTTTGGAAGCAGACCGGCTCCGTCGATCTGGTGGCGGTCGGGGGTGAGCCACTGGGCGATAGTGACGTGTATGCTCGAATTGTCGCTCAGTTCGTGGATGCTCTGAAGAGAGCCCTTGCCAAAGGTCCTCTCGCCGAAAAGGACCCCTCGGTCGTGGTCCTGGATGGCACCGCCGACTATCTCCGACGCGCTGGCGGTACCACGGTTGACCAGCACCGCCAGGGGTATGCTCGTCGCCTCGCCGCCTCGTCTGGCGTTGAATACCTTGTCGTTGCCTTCCTTGTCGCGCTCGTAGAAGACGACTCCCGTGTCGATGAACTGTCCCGCCACATCGACCGCCGTAGTCACCATTCCACCCGGGTTATCGCGAAGGTCCAGTATCAGCTCATCGGCGCCGCTCGACTTCAACTCCTTCAGCGCAGCACTCAGCTCGCCGCTCGTCCGCGCCCCGAAGAAGGTGATACGAACGTAGCCAACCCCGCCTTCCTGGAGCTCCCAGATCACCGTGGGCACCTCTACTTCCTCTCTGACCACTGTTACGGTCAAAGGCTCAGACTCGCCCTCCCGCAGAATGGTGAGGACAGCCTCGGTGCCTACCTCCTTGCCGCGGATGAGCAGAATGGCCTCGTTCTGGGACAAGCCCAGGACGTCGGTGCCATCGACCGCCTCGATCACGTCCCCTGTGCTGATGCCGGCCAGTGCGGCGGGTGAATCCTCCAGAACGGCCACTACCACCAGATACCCATGAGCCATCACGTACTCGGCACCGATGCCTCCGTGGCGGCCTTCCAGTTGAGCTTCCTCTATCTCGTGGTCACTGGGCTCTATGAAATAGGTGTAGGGATCGCCCACGGCCTGCAACATGCCACGGATCGCGCCGTAGGCCAACTCCTTGTCGCTGGCAGGCAACTGGCCATAGAAGTTGCCCTCGACATAGCCCCAGGCCTCCCAGAAGATCTCGAATTCCGGTGGCTCTTCGGCGGCCGGGTGCAGGACCCGCTCCGGGATCGCTGTTAGGTCACTGGACCCGTAGCCCAACCACTGAGCAGCGAAACCGGCGCCATACGCCACCATGCACACGAGCGTCAGCAGGTAGGCCAGCACGACCAACCGCAGCACCGTGCTAGCATAACGCGTCCTCTCGTCCCTACGATTCACTCTCTCACTTCTCCCCAAGCGATGGTGGCGTGCGCCACCCTGCCTCTCCAGGTATCTTAGTCAACACCCTTATGTAAAGTCCAGGGGGTTGCCAGCCTGTATGATTTACATAACAGCTATAGTGTGAA
>CAZOBP010000039.1:9328-19445 GCA_964577995.1 uncultured Anaerolineales bacterium | reverse complement strand
TAGCTCCGCTGCACAGGTCACGGTACAAGCGGTGCACGTGATGCGGAACCCGACAGAGTAGATGATAACGGCTAGATACAGCCAGGTCCACAGGGGAGCTGCGAAGTAGACCAGGCTGCCCACCACCAGAAGCACGGTGCCCAAAAGGAACACCTTCTTCAGACCGTGATAGTCGATGAACCAGCCTGCGGGCAAGGACGCCAGCGCGCCAACGGCGTTGCCCACGCTCTGGAGCGACCCCAACTGTACGGGACTGGCCCCTAGTCCGACGGTGTATAGGGAACGGTATTGCTCTGTTAGACTAGTAGCCAACCCATGCAATGCCCGACGCACCAACATGAGTTTGAAATCGTGCGTTTGGCGTTGGGCAAAATGAATAGTACGCCAAGCTAGCCTTTGTAAGTACATACGATCCTATCCTTGTCCCTCATGGGCTTAGGGGAGACTTGCGTCAGCCATGCAGCACGGCGGCCATCGGTCCCGCCCAGTGGGTCGCGTGCGGGAGGTGGATCCTGGGCGTGTCTCTTGGACGCCAGGGCACCTCGATGGGCACAATTAACGACCTACCTCGTGTGGCACACTGGGCCGACGGGTAGCTTATCCCAATTCAGCAGAATGTCCAAGCCGAACCGCTCACTGCGCACTGGAACAGCACCTCCGGCTGGTAGGCCCGCTTGTGGTGCTCCGCAGCGTTTTAGGATGCACGACGCCCGCTATCGCTGACTGGAACCCGGCCGTTAGTTCCCCCCAATCCTTCTCGAGCGCCATCCCCTTCACTGGCTTGACAAAACCGACGAGAGTTGGGACTATTCCTCCCGGTACGTAGTCTGGAATGGCGAAACGGCAGGCACTCACCAGGGTATGAGGTACAACGTATGGACTGAAGGAGATGGGGGTATCGCCCACCGTGGGCACGCTGGCCACCCAGGGCGAAGCGGGACCGTGCTGGCTGTTCTCCGACGAGGTCGAATTGGCTCCTGGAGTCCTGGGGGGAGGTCTCTCGTAGAGCGCGTTAGGAGGAGCCGTTCCCGCCTGGCGCATCAAGGAACGAGATCCCGCGATGACACGCAACAGGCGCTATGCTTTCACCATCGTGCCTCTCGTTGTCCCGGCTATCCTGGCTCTCTGGTTCGCGCAGTATGTCATAGAGAACTTGTTCCCCGATGTCACCCTGATAGACCTCGGTGCGTTGTGCGCCATGGGACTGGTATCGCGTCTGGCTACCGGCGTATCCTGGGCACTGTCCAGGACGCGCCACAGGGATGGCTAGCGGCTGGGAGGACAAGAGATGGAGGTGGGTATCGCATGTATACAGCAAAGCTGAAGCTAGTCCTGCGCTGGGGTGGCATCAACTCGAGCTTCTTCGCGGTTTGCTTCCTTTTCTTCGGAATCCTCGTGGTGTTGTTCCCAGAGGCGATGCTTTCTCTCTTCGGGCGGTGGGCATCGCTCTTGAGTGCCCTGGGGGCCAGGACGGGCGCTGAGATAGGCTCGCAGCAGGAGATGTTCGTTCACATCTTGCAGCGTAATGTCATCTCGGCCGTCGTCTACTTCGGCGTTGGACTTCTCTTACAGGCTCCACTTTCCATGCTGTTCAGTGGGCCTTTCTATGCACTGGTGTCGCTGTTGGCGCCCTATACTCTGGGAAGGTCCTTCAGCCCCGGCGACTGGCTGCTGATCCTCCTGGAGGTCGCGGCTTTGATCGGCAGTGCGTCGCTGGGATCGGCTATCGCAGGTGAGCTCTATGAGGTCCGCCCCGCCGTGAGGAGCTGGTGGGCCTACTTCAAGAAGTCCTGGAGGAATCTGTCGATGAGGCCCTCAGCTGACTGGAAGGCGGTCCTCCGCGAATGGACTGCCCCCTTCGCGGGCGGGTTGGTTGTTCTCACAGTGTTTCTCGTTTTCGTTGCCTGGTTTGAGACTTATGGATACTAGGGCGAATCAGAGTGGACTTTGAGCCGCCTGTCAGGCCGGTACGGTGGGGACAATCTCCATGATCTCGCGGGAAGGTGGATATGGAAGAGCTGCTGCTTGATGTGGCGAACCGCGCCACTCGGTACGTAAGGAGTCTTCCGGCGAGGAGGGTCAGTCCCTCATCGGAGGCGGTCGAGCGACTCAGACAACTGGAAGTGCCGCTTCAGGAAGATCCGATAGATCCCGGCACAGTGCTGGCCGAGCTCGACGACATCGGATCCCCGGCGACAGTGGCTACCACAGGTGGCCGGTACTTCGGCTTCGTGGTCGGTGGGAGCCTGCCAGCGGCCATGGCGGCGAACATGCTCGCCGGAGTGTGGGACCAGAACGCGGCCCGGGTTCTCTCGCCAGTTGCGGCCTCCCTCGAAGACGTCTGCATGAAGTGGCTGCTCTCGCTTCTTGGGTTGCCTCCAGAGGCGGGTGTGGGTTTTGTGACCGGAGCGACCATGGCCAACTTCTCAGGTCTAGCCGCAGCCCGCCATGCACTGCTGGGTCGCGAGGGCTGGGACGTGGGAGCCAAGGGTCTCTTCGGCGCCCCCCCCATCACGGTCATCGTGGGTGACGAGGTCCACGTCAGCGTCCTCAAAGCGTTGAGTCTGCTCGGCCTCGGTCGGGACCGAGTCATCCGTGTTCCTGTGGATGGCCAGGGCCGGATGCGGGCGGAGAAGCTTCCGGAGATCTCCGGCCCCACCATTGTGTGCACGCAGGCAGGCAATGTGAACACCGGGGCCTTCGATCCCGCAGAAGAGGTCTGCCGGGCGGCCAGGGCGTCGGGGGCCTGGGTCCACGTGGACGGCGCCTTCGGTCTGTGGGCGCTGGCCTCGCCCAAGCGCGCACACCTGGCAAGAGGTGTGCCAGACGCGGATTCGTGGGCCACGGACGGACACAAGTGGCTCAACGTACCCCAGGACAGCGGGATCGCTTTCGTCCGCGAGGCGGAGCACTTGAGAGCAGCGATGTCGGCCACTGCGGCCTACCTCATTGAAGGCCAGGGGAGGGAACCATACCATTACACGCCCGAGATGTCCCGTCGAGCAAGAGGCGTCGAGATCTGGGCGGCTCTGCGCTCGCTGGGACGGAGCGGGCTCGCCGATCTCATCGAACGTACCTGCTCTTTCGCCTCACGGTTCGCAGACGGTCTACAGGCTGCTGGATACGACATTCTCAACGAGGTGGTGCTCAATCAGGTGCTCGTCTCCTTCGGCGATGCAAAGCTCACACGCCGCGTGATCGAACGAGTACAAGAAGAGGGCACGTGCTGGTGTGGTGGAACGAAGTGGCAGGGACACGTGGCCATGAGGATCAGCGTGTCCTCGTGGGCCACAACCGAGGAAGACGTCCGGAGGAGCCTGGATGTGATCCTGAGCATCGCACAGGAAGAAACGAGAAGCTGAGTCGATGGCGGCTGCGGGGATTCGACTCATGCAGAGGTGGCGAGATTGACTTCTATCATCTCCTCACAGGCTCAGTACACTGATTTGGTCTTCAAAGAGATACGACTGGACCACGTCGAGGTCGTGTCTACCGAGTTTCACGACTGTGTGTTTTTCCACAGCTCGTTCGTGGAGTCGGTCTTCCGCTCCTGCAAGTTCATCGCCTGCACCTTCAGGGAGTGCGACCTGAGCCTGGCAAAGGTACCAGGCAGCCGGTTCACCTCCAGTCGATTCGAGGGCTGCAAGGTAATGGGGGTCAACTGGAGCGAGGCAGACTGGCCCAAGTCGGGTCTGGCGAACCCCATCGGATTCCTCGAGTGCGCCATCAGCCACTCTACATTCATCGGACTCAGTCTGAGGGACATCAAGATCTCCGGCTGTCTCGCCGTAGACGTGGACTTCAGAGAGTCAGATCTGTCCCAGGCCGATTTCGGGGGCACCGATCTAGAGCAGAGCCTGTTTGGCAACACAGATCTGTCCGCAGCCGACCTAAGCCGCGCCCGCAACTACCACATCGATCCGAGTCAGAACATTGTGAGACAAGCCAAGTTCTCGCTGCCCGAGGCCATGTCGCTGCTGCACAGCATGGACATCGTTCTGGTGGACGAAGTACGAACCGCACTCAGCGTGGGCGTGTACTCGTGCGTACCATTCTGTCAGTGGAGCCCAAATGAATACCCTGACTGTGCCCACAAGACGATGGCCTGGCATCCTCCTGGTGATGGCCCTGGCGCTCGCTCTGGCGCCAACTGCCTTCGCCGCGCCTGAGGCACAGGAGCCGCCGCTGGAAGAGATCGTGGTCACCGCAGCGGACGACGGCTCGCAGATCGAGCTCAGCGAAGGGGAGGTCCTGGTGGTCAAGCTCCAGGCCAATCCGTCCACCGGCTACGGCTGGCAGATGGCAGGATCAGGGGAGGGAGACATCTTGTGTCGGGCGAGGGTTGAAGAGTTTGAGCCGGAGTCCGATCTGTTGGGCGCCCCAGGGACACAGATCCTGCGCTTCGAGGCGGTCCGCGACGGGGACACCACGCTCACACTGGAGTACCGCTGGCCCTGGCAGACGGCAGCGCTGCCGGAAGACACCTTTCTTCTTCAGGTACGAGCCGTCGGCCCACTTGGCGCCACGGTCCCAGTATCTACGCCTACTTCGTTTGCCGAGACAGCCCCGCCCTCCGCCGAGGGGGACCAGGCAGAACTGCCGCCGGCCTTCAACTGGTGCTACCTGGGCGGTTGTACGCCGGTGAAGGACCAGGGGCAGTGCGGGAGTTGCTGGGCCTTCGCCACGGTGGGTCCATTAGAACTGAACATAATGATTCAGGAGGGTCCGGCAGAGGATCTCTCAGAGCAGTACCTCGTCTCCTGCAACGAGCAGTCCTGGGGCTGCAATGGCGGGTGGTGGGGCCACGACTACCACGCTTGGAGGGTGCCCTCGGGCGAGGAAGGCGCAGGGGCCGTCCGTGACGCCGCCTTCCCCTACATAGCGCGGGACGACGCCTGCGCCCCGCCACACCACCACGAGTATCAGCTCGAGTCCTGGCAGTACGCGGCAGGGGAATCGACCGTTGCTCCCGTTATTGACATAAAACGGGCGATCTACGAAAACGGCCCGGTTGCCGCGGCGGTCTGCGTCAACTCGGCCTTCCAGACCTACACCGCCGGGGTGTTCGCGGGTCCAGGTTGTTCTGTCGTCAACCATGCGGTGGTTCTGGTAGGCTGGGACGAGAACCAGGGAGAGGCCGGCGTGTGGTATCTCAGGAATTCGTGGGGGCCGGACTGGGGGGAGGGAGGATACATGCGCATCAGCTATGGGGTGAGCAACGTGGGCTTCGGCGCCAACTACGTCACCTACGTCCCCTCCAACTGCTACACTCTGGCGACCGACGTTTGCCCCGACGGCGCAGGGACGGCCACCCTCGATCCACTCCCCAACTGCCAGCAGGAACGATACGAGTCGGGTACGGAAGTGCAGCTTTCAGCGAAGGCGTCCTCCGGTTGGCGTTTCCAAGGCTGGAGCGGCGCCGCAGCGGGGGAAGCACCACTCACAACCGTCGTCGTGGACGGACACAAGAGTGCCACAGCGAACTTCAAGACCGAGCTGTGCACGCCGTGGTTCGTGCTCCCGCTGGGGCTCGCGGTCTGCTGGGGCTACAGGCGGCGCCGTTCTTAGGCAGTGGAGTGGGTTCACCGACGCTGGACCTGGCTGAGTCAACATACACCTGGTCTCGGGAGGGAGTATGCGCACGCTGATACGGGATGTGATGGCCATTACCCTGGACGAGGAAGATCGGTTCCTCGAAGGTGTAGACATCGCACTGGAGGGAAGCAGCATCGTGGCCGTTGGTCAGGCTCCGCCAGACTTCGCGCCGGATGAACTGGTCGATGGCACGGAGATGGTGGCGCTTCCGGCCTTCTTCAACGTCCACACCCACGCGGCGATGACTCTGGAGCGTGGCTGGGCAGACGACCTCCCCTTCGACAGGTGGCTCAATGAGAAGATCTGGCTGGCCGAATCCGCTCTGGAAGAGGAGGACATCTACTGGGGTGTTGCTCTGGCCTGCTGCGAAATGATCGCCTCAGGCACAGTTGGCTTTGCAGACCACTACTTCTGGATGGACCAGACCGCCCGTGCTATCGAGGAAAGTGGCATGAAGGCGCTTCTCGCCTGGTGTTTCTTCGGCATCGGCAGAGAGCACGAGCTGGGTCACAAGACGTTTGAGGAGACCGTAGCCTTCGTCGAGCGATGGCGCGGTGCGGCGCAGGGGCGCATTCGGACCACGATGGGCCCGCACTCGCCCTACATGGACCCGCCGGAAACCCTGCTGCGCTTCGTAGAGGAGGCGCACAGGCTAGGTGTGGGCGCGCACTTCCACCTCAGCGAGTCCCACGAGCAGTTCGAGCAGTCCATGGCCACCTGCGGGATGACCCCCGTGGCCTATGCAGCTTCCCTGGGGCTTCTCGATCTGCCAGAGCCAACCCTGGTCGCCCACTGCAACCTGCTGACCAAGAACGATGTGCTACTCCTGTCAGAGAAAGCAACCTGGGTGGCCCACACTCCCAAGACGTATCAGAAGCTGGCCATGGAGATGCCCCCTTTGGCACTCATGCTGCGTCACGGCGTCAACGTGGCTCTGGGAACCGACGGCCCCGCGTCCAACAGCGACCTGAACATGCTGGAGGTTTTGCGCATCACGGGGCTGGTTCAGAAGGAGGCTCAGAAGGACCCCCAAGCGATGCCGCGCACGCTTCTGCTTCGGCTGGCGACGCAGGCTCCGGCAGCGGCGATGGGGTTCGATCAGAGTGGGGTATTGGCGCCAGGCCGCCCTGCGGACCTGATCCTTCTGGACACGAGAAGCCCTCGCTGGATCCCTCGGCACGACGTTCAAGCCGGTATCGTCTATGCCAGTCACCCCGGAGATGTGGCCTACGTGTGGGCCGACGGGCAGCTTCTCTACCGGCGAGGCGAGTACCTGACGCTGGACGTGGAGCGTATTCGATGGGAGGCGGAGCAGCGTGCCTTTCGCCTGGTGGGTCAGCCTCTGCGCGCCATGCGCGAGTATCCGAGCTAGAGCTGCGCCCTGTGGACAAGCCACGGGTGCTCCGAAGTGGGCGATTGAGGGAGGGCGGCAGAAGCCCATGCCGCCGGCGGAGAGGAGAAACTCTATTCGTTCGGGGCGAGAGACGGCTTAGAAAGGCTCTGGTGCGCTCTGGTGGCGGTTCCCGAGATTGCCCCCAGCCGGGGCCGCACAGCAGCAACACGCGCAGGCCCCCTGCGAGCAGTGGCTGTGCTCCGAAGGGAGCCTACTGGCTTGCAGATAGGACGGTGAGCATCTATAGTTGCTGCTGTCTTGGCGCTGGGTGGGGCAGTGGTGGCTCGGCGGTGTCACAATCAGGAGGTCCTCTTGCAGGCGCAACGGCGGCCACCGAGGTTCGCAGGATGGAGCATCCAAACCAAGCTCAAACAACTCATCAGGAGGATGGAGGTCATGAAACTGAAGGACAGGGTAGCCATTGTCACCGGTGGTGGGACGGGCATCGGAAAAGCGATTAGCCTGGCCTTTGCCGACGAAGGGGCCGCTGTGGTCGTGGCCGCCCGCAACGTGTCCAGACTGGAAGGGGTAGCCAACCAGATCGAGTCGAAAGGCGGCAAGGCAAAGGTCATACAGACCGACATCTCAGATCACGAGCAGGTCAAGCGGATGGTGGCTGAGACTGTCGAGGAGTTCGGGAAGCTTGACATACTGATCAACAACGCCGCCGCTTACTCCTACAACAACGCTGATGTCGCCGACATGGACCTGGACGTCTGGTTCAATACCATGGAGGTGAACGTCACGGGGACGATGCTCTGTGCGAGAGAGGCGATGAAGGTGATGATCCCTCGCCAGAGCGGTGTTATAGTCAATGTGAGCAGTGTGGCGGGGATCTCTGGCCACCCGACGGAGAGTCCCTACTGCGTTTCCAAGTGGGCCATCATCGGCTTCACCGAGGTGCTGGCCATCGAAGCCGGTAAGCACAACATCCGGGTGAATACCATCAGCCCCGGCGCCACCCGTACCAAGGAGTTCGAGGAGATGATAGCGGCTCTGGCCAAGAGGCGAGGGATGGCCGAAGAGGACATATGGAGGAAACTCAACGTCAGCAACTCCCTGGGCAGAATCGCCGAGCCGGAGGAGATCGCCCGCGCCATCGTGTTTATGGCTTCAGACGATTCCAGCGCCATGACCGGCCACAACATGATCGTGAGCTGTGGCTTCCATCTCATTCACCCGCAAGAGCTTCATAGGCTATAGGAGAAGGAGGGCTTTGGACGATGGCTGGTAGAGATTGGGAGAGGAACCTGGTGAGGAGACCCCGCTACGAAGTGTCCGCCGGGCAGATAGCCGGCCGACAGTATCCCACGATGACGTTGATGAGTGACGACCTGGTGCCTGGAGTCAACACGTACATCGAAGTGGGATGGGTATGGGACATGCCGGATCCAAACCCTCATATCTTCGAGCATTCGCATCGCGAGGGCTGTAGAGAGATCGTTCTACACATAGGGAGCGACCCCCACAACCCCGAGGACCTGGGCGCCGAGATAGAGTTCGTCGTGGATGGTCAACCAGTGGTCTTCGACACCACTTCCGCGATCTACGTGCCAGAGGGTGTGAAGCATGGCCCGGTGACCTGGAACAGACTGACCCGGCCCCACCTACAGATGGCGATGGTGCTTGGTGCCGGGACCATGGCCGAGGCCGATCCCGGAGGGCACGTCAAAGCAAAGACGTAGAAGCACGCTATTGGTGAAAGGAACACGAGCGCGGTTCGTTATAAAGGGCAGCACACTTCAACCGCTCGTGGTGACCTTTTGACGTCACCGACGCGGATTCGAGCTCCGAGGGCAGTACCCACATACAGACCCCATCATTCTGTGAAGAGTTGGAGTTGGCCCGCTAGCCGGACAAGCAATCCATAGAAGCCTGAGTCCTATGAGAGCGGGCGCGCTTCCAACTTCACACGTGTAAAGCAATCTAGCCTTGCGCCATTGAGCCGCCGAGGGAGCACCTGAGCTTCTGACGTGGCTCTTCTCATTCGGAGGCACATTCTTGGGACAGGGCAGTATGGCGGGTCGTGATGGCGTTTCTGTAACAATCTGTAGGGCCTTGAGAGCGATGCTGCCGTGGCTTTTGTCCGATCTGCGTGTCCGTCCATGGGTAGACAAGAAAGGCCCCTGAAACACGAATCTGTCAGTGCGGTTGAAGAAATCGCCCTCGAGTTTACTTTCATAGGTGACGACAGAAGTATGCTCGGCGAACACGAGAATGACAAGGGGAGCAGAGATGAAGAGGGGAGCCATAGGACTCGTGCTCGTGGTGGCGGCCACCTTGCTCGTGGCCATCATGGGCAGTTGGAGTTGGAGGACTGAGCACATGGGCGGTTGCGATGTCACGTATCAACTGATCACTCCCGACGGGTTTGTGCTGAACTTCGCGGGCGTCAACTTCGCGCCGGGGACCGTGGACTCTCTCATGGCGCATGATGGGTTCGGTCTGCCTCCCATTGAGCATGTAGTCCAAGAAGTGCATGGGATCGATGGGGCTCTCTACAAGGATAGCCTGGTCAAGCCTCGGACGGTGACGATCACCGTTACCACGCACGGTCTGACCAGGAAGTCGCTGCACCAGGCGCGGGCGAAGTTGATGTCGGCGATGCGTTGGGATCGAGGCGAGCCGACGCAGTATTCGATCCTGCGATACACCGTGGATGGGATCGCTCGGGATCTCCATGTGCGCTATGACAGCGATGTGACGCAGAGTGTCGGGCGATACGGCAACCAGGAAATTGTCGGCTTTCGGCTGCTGGCCTGCAACCCGTTTTTCTACGACGCGGTGACCCATGAGCAGGTGCTCGATTGGACCGCACCGCTTGACATTCGCTGTGCTATTGCCCGGTTGGAGGGCGTTTGGGATGCGCTCGGACCCGCCGCCAATGCCGTTGCTGGGGCAGGCGGCGGTATTGAGATCAATGCCCTTGTGCGTGACCCTGGGACCGGCGATATATACATCGGCGGTGACTTCGACAATTGGGATAATCTAGGTGTCGGAGTCGGCGCGCACGTCGCCCGTTGGGACGTATTGACGCAGACGTGGGCGACCCTCGGCGGCGGTCTCAACGATCGCGTGTATACCATGCACTTCGGCGTTGACGGCATTCTCTATGCCGGGGGTCGGTTC
>CAZOBP010000039.1:0-9318 GCA_964577995.1 uncultured Anaerolineales bacterium | reverse complement strand
TTCACGAACGGATCGGGCGGCGCAGGCGACGGTAACGCGGACTACCTCGCGGCTTACGATGCAGTGACTGATACCTGGGTCAATGTCCACGGCGGACCCGGAGCTGGTGTCGTGCCAGGCTTCGGTCCATCGCCTTGGGTCAATGCCGTGTTTGTTGACTACCTCGGCGTCGTCCACGTCGGCGGCAACTTCAATGATTGGGGCGTGGCTGGCAATGACTGGCTGGTCTGTTGGGACGTGACAGCGGGGGCGTGGGCTGGCGTGGGTGGCGTATTCCCCAACCAGGTCGTCAGGGCCATAACATCCTTGCTCAACAACAACCTAGTCGTAGGCGGCGACTTCGTGACCATAGGGGCCGTTAACTGTAACGGGATAGCCGAATACGACGGCACCGCTTGGACAGACCTAGATAGCGGCGTCACAGTTGCTGGTATCCCAGGCACGGGTCTCGTGTACACCATAAGCGTTGGTCCAAACGGTACTTTGTACGCTGGTGGCATCTTCAATGAGGCTGGCAGTGGCCCTACATCCGTGAGCATGATCGCCTCATGGAATGGCATTGTTTGGTCAGACTTGGATGGCGGCGTAGGGCCGGGACACCCTCGTGAATCAGCAGTGAGCGAAAATGGAGAACTTTGGCTGGCGGGTACATTCAGCACCGCTGGGCCGTTGACACTCTTGCAGGCTATCGCCCGCTGGAACGGCTCTTCTTGGGCCCATGTCCCCATTGACTTCCCGGCTGCCGCAGACATCACGAGCTTGTTCCTTGATGGGGATGACATCTACTTGGGTACCGACCAGGTCGGCATTGCCACAGTACCAGGTAGCAGCACCGTGGTCAACGCGGGGAACGCGAACACCTATCCGACCATTGAGATCAAGAACCAAGGCCAACTCTGGGATATTCGCAATGAGAGCATTGGCAGGGAGATGCTATTTGACATGGTGATACTTGACGGCGAGATCGTCGAGATTATGACCACACCAGGTCAGAGTGCCATAACATCAAACCGACGTCCGTTAGGGCGCTTGCGCGATCTCTTGCCGCCGACGAGTATGCTGAATTGGACGCTAGAGTCAGGCCCGCGTGCTCAGTATGGCGGCTTGGACGGTGCTAACCTAATCACAGTGTTTATCAATGACGCGGATCCCAGAGAGAGCGGCGACGACAACAACCAGCTCTCGGGATGGGAGGGCACCACCGGGATCTCCCAGGACAACACGGACCTCGGAAGGCTCTACGTTGAGATCGTGGCGGAGGGTGGCGGCTTCTATCACGTAGACCTCTACATGGACGCGGCCAGGACTGAGCTTGTTGGCCACACCGGGAGCTACAATGGCGCGGGGGCAGAGGCGGTCACGGCGGATAACGATTCAGGCTTGGGAGGCACGATCACCGTGGACGCCGTGGTCGGTGCCGATGTGGACATCGAGGTGTGGTTCACGATCGTGACGATGTCTTGGCGTTCACGGTGGTGGGATATGGACAAGGCAATAGGATAGGAGGGTTTGATCATGAAGCACACCGTCGAAATCTGGGATCTGGCCACTGGCAAGATACGAACCGTGGTGATCATCAATGATCCGATTTACGCGTGCAAAGGCGTGATACCCGACGAGGTTGCTCCCCTTCCTTGGGAAATCGGCCAAGTTCGTCTCTCACCCATCTTGGCAGGTGCGTACAAGATCACCGGCCACGACTGGATAGGATGGCTGGAGGACAGACCACCGAAGCACACGGCGGAGGCTGGTTTGCTCAACCAGATCATCGCCAGCGCCGTATCCCAAGATACGGCGGAGCCTTGGGTCATGGTGATCGGTGAGCGTGGACCGGACATTCTGGACCGCTTGGTGGAGTTCGGGCATATCGAGATCGTTGAGAGAGCGGAAGAGGATGGTGCCGGCAGCGGATGATCGCGGCACCTAGGCCTTACACGTGTAAAGCCTGAGAGGGTTGAGAGGGGGTAGGAAGTGAGCGGATTGGATACGCAGATCAAGGAAGCGGAGGCCGCGGCTGCCGCCGTGGAGCAATTGGAGCAGACCAAACAGCAGGCAGCGGCATTGCCTGCTCTCCAGGCACAGAGGGAGCGGCTGGAGGCTGGCCAGCGTGCGCGCGCTCAGTTCGAGCACGCCAAGGGGGAGGCGCAGTCCCTGCTCGCAGAGGCCGCGCCTGACTTGGCGGAATGGCGCTCACGCTATGAGCAGATGCTCCTCGAGCTTGACGAGCTGATCACCTCCCTGCCAGAGCTGCAGGGGCGCATCTTCGGGGCCATGAGAGTGCTGGCCACGGCCAGCGCGGCGATCTCTGAGGCGGATGCCCAGCCGGGCGACTTCTCCGGGGCGCATCAACTCCAGCGCAGTCAAGAGATTCCCGACGCCTTGCGCGCTGGCCCGCGGGATCTTGCCCAGATATGGGGGGAACTTGGCGGTATGGATGCGAGGCTGAATGCACTGGATCCCAGCGAGCACCCGGCGTCTCTTGGCGCTGAGATCGCCGGGGTCGTTCAGCGCCGGGCTAGAGGCACGATCGTTTTCCATACCAGCAAGGCGGGCCGCCTACTCACGCACTTCGGATAGAACGGGAGCGATAGGAGTACGAAAGGTGGAGAAAATCAGGATCGGTTTGCGGGCACTCGGAGTGACTGAAGCGATGATCGATGAGTTCTGTGCGCTGATAGGCGATGTGAACCGTGCTGTGAAAGAGAAGGGGCTCATCACCCGAGTGGGCGGATCCATCGCCATGAAGCCGCGTGGCAAGTCCAAGGTCATGCCGAAGAAGCGGCGGCTTGTACTGACATACAAGCCCAAGGGCACGGCTGGCAGAACCGTTGCCGACGAACTCGAGATGCTGCGTGAGCGCCTACGGCGTGACAACATCCCGGATTGGCAGCGCCGGCAACTGGAGGCGCGCCTCGATGTCCTCCTGCGCGCGCACAAGACGGCACCGGCCCTTGCCAGCGCGACCCTGGCGCAGATCGGCAACCGAGCCAAGGGCAGGAAGCCGAAGCCGGTCGGTCCTCAACCCGTCGGGCTTGGGAAGATCGCAGCGCTGACGCTGGCGCGCATGGGGCGCTAATGGTTCACCATTAGCTAGGCTCAACTTAGTGCCAATTTGCACTAAGTCTGTCCTCGCGTGCATACGGCGTTGAGTTTACGCGTGCAAAGTCAGAGGGGGTTCCGTATGAAAGCGCTTACCCGCATCGGTGCAGCCATTGCGCAGGGTCTGGAGGTGGCTGTGCACAAGGGTGCCAGGTTTGACCACTCGACCATGACTGATCAGCAGTTGTGGGCGCTCGCTGGTATTGATGACAGCATCCTCACCGGAGAGGACAAGGGCGTGATCGCCTCCGAGCGGGAGCGGATCATCGCAGATCCGAAACAGTGGGCGGCGAACTATGTCGCAGAGAAGGACACGCTGGTCAAGGAGATCAGCAAGGGCATCTTCCAGTACCTGGAGCTTGTATCATTCGCGCGGGGCGATCATCTGGCAGGCCATGCCGTGTGGCTGGCAGGCAAGGAGCTGGAGGACTTGGGGGTGTTCTGGCCTGGGTACGACAACCCTGTATAGAGACGGGGACCCCATGCAAGAGCCGAAGCGTTGCGGAGCCCGGACGCGGTCCGGGCGCCCGTGTCGAAATTGGCCAACGAAGAGCAACGGGAAACGCTGTAGGCTGCACGGCGGCGGACTTAGCGCATCTGGACGTGGCTCCGGGGGGCCGATTAAGCATGGTCGCTACAGCGTCGTGGCCAAGAGGGGGCTGCTCGAGAAGTTCAAGGAGTTCATGGCGGATCCCGAGTATGCCGACTTAAAAGCTGAGCTGGCCATGCAGCGGGCACTCTTCGCACAAGAACTGGAGAGGATGGGAGGCGAGCCGGGCACGCCCGTGGACAGCGGGCTGCTGTTCGGGCTTCTGGACAGCATCACAAAGAGCGTGGATCGGCTGGCCCGGATCGAATCAAGGACGGCGTTGACAGCCTCAGAACTGCGCTTGCTCGAAGTGGTGATCACGGGGCTGCTGGCTGAGATAGTGCCTCCGCAAGAGGTTGCACAGTTCGTGACGCGGCTTGATAGGGCACTGGCCACGCGTTCTGAGTCGATGGCCCTGATCGAGGCGAGATGCAGTATGGTTGGCTCGCCCTCGGAGTAGTTGCGGCGATGGGTTGTTGCGATCGGAGACATGTTGACGATGTTGAGAGGGGCACGACGCCACGGCGAATGCTCACGGCGCAGAACGTGGGATCCCAGCCAGGATGCACCCTGATTGAACTGCAACGCGACTACGGGGCACCACGGCCTTTTGTGGGGCCGATCAGTGGGCGTGTCTACCAATTCGGCGGACGGCGCGTCGTGGGCGCTGTCCTTGACGTGGATCTCCGCTCCTCTGACCCCAGGCGGCCAGGGATGCTCGAACTGCTGGACATGGCCGGCTTGCTTTTCAGGAGGCTGGCATAGCGGCGGGTAACTCTCCCCCTCCGCACCTCTCTGACGGCGGTTGGGCACTCTAGCCCTGGGATCGTGGAGCACGCGCGGCGGTGGCGGTGGCATGAAGTAGCCCTTCGGCCAGACCGTCTCCGCCGCGTTTTCTGTCCCGTGCCATGGGCCCAGTAGACCACGAAGAGTGCGTGATGCTACACATTTCCAACCCTTGCGTACATGCAAGCTGTGGCGTTTCACTCGCTTCTAGGCACACTAACGCGACTGCGATTGTATAGTGCGTGCTGAGCACACACTGTGAGTTTACGTAAAGAGGCATAGTGTGAACCTCCTCCCGCGTACTACGTAGAAATCCCCATGTAGAGTATGTGCGATTCTGCGCAATGACTCCCGGCACAGTGGGAGTTCTCAGGAATCCACTGGTGGCCTGCTAGGGGAGACGTAAACCAGGGCTTGACAATGTGACGGAAATCTGCTAAAATAGACAACAGAGCACCAGTGGCGCACGTGGAGCGACGATGGAGCAGCAAATCAGAGAGCAGGGCACACCGACTCAGACAGAACTGGACATGCCGGGCCTTACGTTGCTCGAAAGGCTCGAGGTTGAGCGCCACCGCATGGGCTGGACACAAGAGCGGTTTGCCGACTATCTGGGCATGTCACCAACGGTATGGCGTGAATTGCGGAAAGGGAAGAGCGACTTTTCGGCGAGACACTACATTGCGATCATTCGACAGTTGCCTGGATTGCAGGGGTATGTCCACCGCCATCTGGCCCACAGAGCGCGCCTGGAGGGTACCTCGTGACGCGGAAGGGCAACCGGGGCTCGGCAACCGATTATACTGGCGGACCCTATGCGGCACCGCTCAGGAGCCCGGCTATCCACATCGACCTGCGGATCGACGAGTCCTGCTGTGAGAGGTTTGGCACCTTGGAGTGTGTCGATTGCTTGCTGGTCGAACATGTGCCGGAGTGCGTACCGCAGTGCGGAGGCCAGGACTGCTCATTCTGTGAGCAACAATGGCGTTGCCCTTGCGGAAACCCGCCGCTCAGAGACAAGCTGCATAAGGAGGTGACCATGACCCTGGTCTCTGCTTTGCGTGGGTAGAAAAGAGGGCTACCGCGATGCAATGATCACGGCAGCCCAGGCCACCGCTGATGGAGCAGCGAAGGCCAACACAAACTGTACCGGAATCGCTGCTCCCGATGCAAGTGGCTGACACACTGTGGAAGGGAGCAGTTTGATGTTGGAAAGCTTGCTGAGTTGGAGAGTGCTTACTCTCGCGTTGGCAGAGACGCAGTTGCCCAACCTGCAGGAATGGGAGGTGAGGGCCATGGCTGCGTTTCTCCATGAGCGGCTGCCCTGGTATCTGCGGCCCCTGATCAGTGAGGTGAGATTGGAGCTCGCTGCGACCCGGCGCTGGAAGAGCATGGCGGCGTGGTATGCGAAGGAACAACCACGCCAAGACAGATTCCTCTTCGGATCGTGACAGGTGAAGACAGGCAAGAGAGGAAAGCCCCATGAGTGAAATAGACAAGCTCGAGAGCGCATTGTGGACCGCCCTAGCTAGGAGTGTGACTGGGCGCTCAAGGGATCTGTTCTATGCCCTTGACAATCTTCGCGTTGCGCGCGATCTGGCCGACGGGCGACTCATGCCCGACGAAAAGGCGACTCGGATCACAGGGAGCAACGAGTTCTATGAAGAATCGCTGGCGCAGGCGCATCAAGTCCTGGGCATCGCGCCAGCGCGATAGGCTACATCGTGGGTAGGGCGGAGGCTTTCGGTGGCCTCCGCCTTTTCACTTGCGCCGGGACCGGAAATCTGGTATAATAACCATGCGCGTGCCAGGGAGACGTGCAAAACGCGTTCGCGTGGCCTTATCATAGGCATCAATAGTAGAAGACCCCGGAACCTCCCTGGCCCGGGGTCTTCTCGTTTGGGGCCGGATCTGTGAAACGACAAGAGCCTCTTCGCAAAGACAAGAAGGCCCGACTTGGTGATGCGGACATCCTGGCCGAACAGGGTGACACCAAGCTCACCAAGGGCGATGTCAGACGGGCCATCGAGGAAGCCCGAGAACGGGTTGGACCGGAATTGGCAGAACTGCTCATAGCGCCTGCCATGACCGAAGAGGAGATGGACGGCATAGAGACAGAGGACGAAGCCGAATAGCCGATACTTGAGTCATTGCCGATACTGGCAATGCTGACCCCGCGTGAGCCGTTGCGCCGATTAGGGAGTCGCGACCCTGGTCGGCGCTTTTTGTTTGGGAGCAGAGAGGAATCTAGTGGCCGATGGACGATAGTAGCCAAGGAATCAGAATCCACTGCCCGCCCAAGGAACTGCTTGACATGGGTGAGTGGTTCCCTCTGGCAAATGCCTATGTCGATCACCTGCTGGCCGACCTGGGACCAACCGACTTCGCGGTACTGATCGCAGTCAAGCGGAAGCTGCACGGATTCAACCGCTCTCGGGGTCGGATCTCGCAAAGTGAGATCATGCGCTTGACTGGCCTCTCCCGGCGTGCGGTACAACAGTCCCTCGCCCGATTAGTCAAAGGCGGCCATCTCACCATCATGGAATGTGGCACGGGCCGGCAGTCCACGGAGTATCGCATCAATGAGGAGCTCATTCTCCCTCTGAACACGACAGGTTCTAGGGGCGCACGAAATGCGCCCCTAGAAGACGAGGAAGGCGTAGAGGCGCACGAAGTATCACCCAGGGGCGTTGTAGGTGGCACCCAGGGTAGCAGCAATGATCCCTCTACGCGCACATCTAAAGACAATAGAAAAGACAGAGAGAAAGACACTTCTCACTCAGATTCAATTTCCTCTCTCTCACAGGAACTGATTGAGCAATGGCCGGCAGTCCAGCAGGAATTGGCCGCCCAGACCACCAAGGCCACTTACGACAACTACCTCAAGAATCTCACGCCTCAGGCGTCACCGAATGGGTATCTAGTTCTGCGCTGCCCCCGACCCGGCGACCATGAGTGGATTGAGCAACGGCTGAACCTGATCATCCTCCGCGCGTTGCGGGGAGTCATTGCTGCTCCATTTGATGACGACCAACTGCTCATCTTGCCACCCGACAAGGCGGAAGCACTTCTTGCGGAATCATGAGAACTATGCACTCCCTTGCCATGGAGGAAACCGGTAGCGAGCAGTGCCCATCACTGGATGTGGCATTCGCCGCTGCTCTACCCTCCCTGGCTCGGTTGCTGGCGGCTCGGATACGGTTGGGACTTGACACTGGTCGCTATGTCGTTGAAAATGGGGTCGTCAGACTGGCAGAGGAGCCCAGGGACCATGCCGAATGATTGCCCGCTTTCGAAAGGCTCGCTGGTGATCGGCTATCTACGCGTATCCGGCGAGGAGCAGAAGGAGCGTGGTACTATCATGGGCCAGAGAGACGAACTGGAGCGTTATACCGAGCTCCACGGACTCCGCTTGGCACATCCTCCCTTCGTCGATGAAGCTAGGGCTGGCTCTTCCGTGGCCCCTCGCGATGGCTTTCAGGATATGATCGCGTTCACGCACCAAGAACCGCGACCCTGCGATGGCATCGTTTTCTGGTCCTGGTCGAGATTCTCTCGAGACCAGGATGATGCCCATTTCTACAAAGCGGACCTCCGCCGGCGTGGCTACGTTCTGATCTCTCTATCTGGCGGCATCCCTGCTGACACGGGCCTTGACTATGTTCTGGAGTCGCTCATTCATTGGAAGGACCAAGAGTACCTCCGTCAACTTGGGGCCAATAGCAGGCGAGGTCTGCATTTGATAGCTCGGAAGGGTTATGCGCCTGGCGGGTTTCCTCCCAGAGGCTACAAGCGTGAGTACACGGAGACGGATGTTGGGGGGAAGGTGCGGCGGGTGGCCCAGTGGGTTCCTGATCCCGAATCGGCCCCCCTGGTGAGGAAAGCCTTTGAGTTGAAGGCCAGCGGCGCCACGACAAAGCAGATCTTGGAGGAGACTCATCTCTTCCGCACGACCAATAGCCTGACATGGTTCTGGAAGAACAAGACCTATCTCGGCTACCGCAAATGTGATGATCTCGAAATCCCTGGGGCCCACGAAGCGATCATTGATCAGGAGCTTTGGGATCGGGTACAGGCCAGATTGCGCGAGAGACCCAAACGCCACGGCTCGTGGCCACCGGGCACGCATCCTAAGCAGAAGGTCAGTAAGTATCTGCTCTCTGGCCTTATCAGGTGCGCGCAGTGTGGATCGGCGATGATCGGGAGCAGAGACAAGTTGCGGAGTGGTAACCACTTCCGCTTCTATATCTGTGGCAGAAGAAAGCGATCAGGGATCGCCGGCTGTCCATCTGGGAAACTCAAAGCGGCTCTGATTGAGGATGCTGTCATGGGATGTATCATGGATCGGATTCTGACTGCTGGTTATGCCAAGGAGCTTCTGCAGGCCGTAGAGGCTGAACTGAATGGCCAGAGCGAGGCGCTGCGCCAAGAGGTCATGCGGCTTAGACAGCGACTCTCGGGTGTGAACAGGGCCATCTACTACCTGCTCGACTCTGTAGAGAGAGACGGGTCCAAGGCAGCCCGTGAGCGCCTTCTGGAGCGGGAAGCAGAGAAAGCGGAAGTGCAGGCTGATCTACGCGTGTTGGACGCCCAGGCCAAGGCCGCAAGCCTCCACATTGCTGATGCGGCACTTGAGGATGCCCTGACACGCCTACGTGACTCCCTCAACGCGGGCGATGTGGTGGAGCGAAGGGCGATCTTGAGGCGGTTCGTGCTGCGGGTAGAGGCGGACAAGGAACGGGCAAGGCTAGTCTACACGTTCCCTTTGATGACGGGTCCTATATGGCAGTGCCCCCAGCGGAATTCGAATCCGCGTCGCCACCTTGAAAGGGTGGTGTCCTAGT
>CAZOBP010000038.1:0-19595 GCA_964577995.1 uncultured Anaerolineales bacterium | reverse complement strand
TCGCTCGGTGTAGCGGTCTGCGCATGAACTCCATGATCGACATGCTGGGCGTGAAAGATCCCCTGAAGGTGCTCATGCAGCTCAAGACACCGCCGGACGTGGTGGTCCTGCATCTGGGACGCGACGAAGAGGCGACTCGCGGCAAGGTCATCCAGTACCGTCACGTGAACCGCGTGCGCAGCAAGTTCAGCGTCCTCATCTCCGCGGCGGGGGGCGTGGATCTCAAAGAGGCGCGTAGCGCCATCTTCAACGGGGCCAACATCGTGGTGGCAAATCTGGTAAGGCCGGGCGACCCGTGGACTGGCATCAGCACCGAGAGCGACGTGGCGGAGATGGCGCAGCAGTTTCTGGCCACTATTGAGTGAGTGACGGGGGGCCTCGGTGGACCGTATCTCCTTGTGGACTTCTCAGCAGTGGCGGTAAGATATCCAGTAGGACCGGTTCCATGATCGTGAGCATCCAGGGCGTGCCAAGTTCCCTTCCCCCGTCTGGTCAACCCGACCATCGCCTCGTACATGTGGCCGCTGGGTTGGCGGTTGCTCCCTACCCGACTCGGCCTGTGAGATAGGCCTCGGTCTTGGGATGCTGTGGTGCGGTGAACATGGTGGCGGTGTCGTGGTACTCGACCAACTCCCCGAGCCAGAAAAGCCCCGTCCAGTCGGAGGCCCTCGCTGCCTGCTGCATATTATGGGTCACGATCACCAGAGTGTAGTCTTGCTTGAGCTGCTGCATCAGTTCTTCGATCTCCAAGGTCGCCACGGGGTCCAGCGCCGAGCAGGGCTCATCCAGCAGGATGACCTCGGGTTCTATGGCGAGCACGCGGGCGATGCACAGCCTCTGCTGCTGACCGGCGGCCAGGTCGAGGGCTGACTCGTTGAGGTTGTCTTTGACCTCGTCCCACAGGGCAGCAGCCCTCAGGCTGTTCTCCACCACTTCGTCGAGATCGTCATCGAGTCCCAGGACTCGGGGGCCGAAAGCCACGTTGCCGTAGACGGATTGCGGGAAGGGGTTTGGCCTCTGAAAGACCATCCCTACTCGCCTGCGGAGGTCTACGACGTCCACGTCTGGAGCGTAGATGTCCTGGCCATCCAGAAGTACGCTGCCCTCGATCCTGGTGTGGGGGATGAGGTCGTTCATGCGGTTGAGCAGGCGCAGGAAGGTGGACTTGCCGCAGCCAGAGGGACCGATGAGAGCGGTGATTTGCCTATCTTTGATGGCGAGGCTGACGTCCTTGAGAGCTCTGGTTTCACCGTAGTAGAAGCTGACGCTTCGCACTTCCATTCTGTTCTCGTACACGACGTTGACCCCGCAGCCAGAGTATCAGGTGATCCTTTCAAGTCAACCATTCTACCACACAAGAAGAGGCAGCACCAAGAGGTGGTAGGATGGTGTGGAAAAAGGGGTCCTCACAGCGCATCGGGTGGGAACGCCGACGCTACGGGGGCAGGAAAACGTGCCTCCTGCATGCTTCCGAACCGGCTGAAGCCGGTTTCCCAGGACTAGCGCAGGGCCTATTCCGAGTGCATTCTTCGACACCCTTCCCCGTGGATGCTTGACGAGCCACAGGGCAGGGGTTATAATCAGCGGTGTGAAAAGGGTGGGGAGAAGTGCCTTGGTACTGTACCGGTTTTGGGGCTGCTTGCTCATCTCCTTCCTTTTCTTTCTCCCTCTCTTGACGTCCTGCACCGGACGCGAGGGATCCGAATCCCCGGTCACGACCACGATCGTCAACGTAGGCTCCGACACCATGGTCAACCTCGCTCTTGCCTGGGCGGAGGCGTACCACGAGCTTCACCCAGAAGTCTCCGTATCGGTGACGGGCGGAGGATCCGGTACCGGTATCGCCGCGTTGATCAACGGCTCGACTGACGTTGCCAACGCTTCACGCCAAATGAAGGAAGAGGAACGCCGGCAGGCGGAACAAGGGGGCGCCTCACCAGTTGAGCACGTGGTCGCCCTGGATGCTATCGCCGTCGTCGTCAACCCGCATAATCCCGTCGATCATCTCTCGATCCTGCAAATAGCCGACGTCTACACAGGTCGCACGACGAACTGGCGGGAGTTGGGGGGCGAGGACAGGCCCATCGTTCTCGCTTCCAGGGAGAGCAACTCGGGCACCTACGTGTATTTCCTGGAAAACGTGGTGCGACGCGGCGATCCAGACAACGATGACCTCTTTTCCCCAGAGGCGCTGTTGTTACCGTCGTCCGAGGTGATCGGCCTCGAGGTGGCTCAGAACCCCAACGCCATCGGTTACGACGGACTGGGGTACGTCACCCCGGCCCAGAAGACGGTGCAGGTCGGTGTCGACCAGTACGGACCGTTTGTGCCTCCCAGCATCGAGACAGTCAACGACGGCACGTATCCCATTGCGCGTCCCCTATACATGTACACGAGCGGCGAGCCAACAGGAGCCATTAAGGAGTACCTGGACTGGATCAGGAGCGATGATGGGCAGAGGATAGTAGCGGAGCTGGGCTTCGTTCCCCTGGCAGGCTCTTGAACTGCTTTCTGCCTGTTC
Source organism: uncultured Anaerolineales bacterium (assembly GCA_964577995.1). Classification (GTDB taxonomy): domain Bacteria; phylum Chloroflexota; class Anaerolineae; order UBA7937; family B3-Chlor; genus JAUVXJ01. The sequence continues at coordinate 17,074 of CAZOBP010000038.1, read as the reverse complement.
GGGCTTATCATGGAGTACTAGGTGAAGACCCCAACAATCCCCAGAGACGTGAACTGGCGCGAGTTCTTTGTCGAGCAGCTCATACGATTGGCGGGCGCATCTAGTATTGGCTTCGTGCTCTTGATCTTCCTCTTCCTGATCAGAGAAGGGGCGCCTGCGCTGTTGGAGGTACCGCTGTCCAACCTGGTGGGACAGAGATGGTATCCCACCTTCGACATCTATGGGCTGGCCCCTCTGGTCCTGGGATCGCTTCTGGTGACCGTCGGTGCCATAGCCATCTCGCTTCCCCTGGGCGTTGCCGCTGCCCTGTTCATCGGAGAGATAGCGCCGGAGTGGGTGCGGGAGATCCTCAAGCCAGCGATAGAGATCATCGCCGGCATCCCGTCCGTAGTCATAGGGTTCGTGGGGATCCAAGTCGTCTCTCCCCTCGTGCGTGAATTCTCGGGCGCGCCCACGGGGCTCACGGCGCTCACCGGTGTCCTGCTGCTGGCATACATGGCGCTACCCACCATCATCAGCATCGCCGAGGATGCCCTTGACTCCGTGCCGGAGTCCTACCGCCACGCTGCCTACGCCTTGAGCGCAACGCAGTGGCAGACGATCTGGCGAGTGGTCCTGCCGGCAGCGCGACCGGGTATTGTCACAGCCGTGATGCTGGGAGTGGGTCGTGCCATCGGTGAGACGATGACGGTGATGATGGTGGCCGGGAACGCGGCGAGGATGCCCTTGGGACTGGATGCCTTCCTCCGTCCCGTGCGCACGATGACCGCTACCATCGCCGCCGAGATGGGGGAGGTGGCCCGAGGAAGCACTCACTATCACGTGCTTTTCGTCGTCGGCCTGGTGCTCTTCCTCCTCACCTTTGTGATCAACCTGGCGGGAGCGCTTACCATCTTCCGGCGCGGCCGTGGTGGCGGTGGGAGGTTCCTGGCATGAACAGCTCCCGCTACACCGTTCAGAAAGTCGCATTCGGCGTGATCAGCGCGGCGGCCATCGGCGTAGTCATCCCCCTCGTGCTGGTCATCGCGTACATAGTGGCGCAGGGCATAGGAGCCATGAGTTGGGAGTTCATATCCGCCATGCCCAGGAGTGGGATGCGAGAAGGGGGAGTGTTCCCGGCTCTGGTGGGTACGGTGTGGCTGACCATCGGCACAGCCTTGACCTCCTTGCCCTTCGGGGTGGGAGCGGGCGTGTACCTGGCGGAGTACGCGTCGGACAACTGGTTCACGCGCACGATACGTTTGGCTATCATCAACCTGGCTGGCGTGCCCTCGGTGGTCTATGGTCTCTTTGGCCTGGGGCTATTCGTCATCTTCCTGAGGTTCGGGATGTCCATCGTCGCCGGATCGCTGACTCTGGGGATCATGACCTTGCCGGTGATCATTAGTACCACCGAGCAGGCCCTGAACGCCGTGCCCCAGAGCTTCCGCGTGGTCAATGTCTCGCTGGGCGGGACCACGTGGCAGGGTGTGCGCAAGGTGATCCTGCCACAGGCACTGCCGGGCATCATGACCGGCGTTATCCTGGGGCTGGAGCGGGCCGCCGGCGAGACCGCTCCCATTCTCTTCACCGTGGCCGCGTTCTACCTTCCTCGGCTTCCTCACTCCATCTTCAACCAGACGATGGCCCTGCCCTACCATCTGTTCGTGATCTCCACACAAGTGCCGGGGATGCCGATCAGGATCCAGTATGGTACAGCGCTTGTCCTGATGGTCTTCGTGCTGACCATGAATCTGCTGGCCACTCTCATCCGGCGCTACTACCGCAGGCGTCGCCAGTGGTGACGAACAAGGCGATCATGTCCGAGACCGCGAAGTTGACCCTGGAAGACGTGAGTTTCTACTACGGAGATGAGTCTGCTCTCAGGCACATCGATCTTCAGATCCTGAACCATGAGATCCTGGCTGTCTTCGGGCCGGCCATGTCCGGCAAGAGCACCTTGCTCCGCATTCTGAACCGGCTCACCGATCTGGCCACAGAGGGCCGGTTGGAGGGCCAGGTGTTCCTGGACGGCAAGAACATCCACGATCCCGATGTGAGTGTCACTCAGCTCCGCACCAGGGTGGGCATTGTCTTCGCAGTGCCGGTTCCCCTGCCCCTGTCCATCTGGGAGAACGTAACCTACGGGCCTCTCCTCGGGCGGCGCAGAGGGAAGGATCAACTTGAGGAGCTAGTGGAGAGGTCGCTGAGGTCAGCGGCGCTGTGGGATGAGGTCAAGGATCGCCTCCAGGACCCGGCCACGGCCCTCTCCGGCGGTCAGCAACAAAGGCTGTGCCTGGCCAGGGTGTTGGCCCTGGAGCCTGAAGTGATTCTCCTCGACGAGCCTTGTTCGGGGCTGGACCCCATCTCCACCATGAAGGTGGAGGCAGCACTGCTTACCCTGAAGCAGAAGCACTCCATCGTCATCGTGCCCCACAACGTGCAGCAGGCCTCGCGCATTGGGAACAAGGCGGCCTTCCTCTTGATGGGCGAACTGGTGGAATACGGGAGTGTGGAGGATGTGTTCACCAGGCCGCGAGACTCTCGGACCGACGACTACATCACAGGGCGGTTTGGCTAGCGCCGTCTCTGCGATGTGCACCTCGGTGGCAGCATAGGCGATTGCCGCCTCGGCGCGTCAGTCGGACTCATTTGATGCCCGCCAGGTCGGGCTCATCGACGTCCATCTCCACCATTTCTCCCGTGACGGTGAAGATGACGCGCTCGCAGATGTTGGCCACGCGGTCGGCGGTGCGCTCCAGATTGTGGGCGACCCACAGCAGATACGTGGCAAAGTCTGTGTCGCGTGGGCTCAATCATGCTTCATCTGTCTTGGGCGACATGTGTGATCGCTCGGGGGGCTGGAGTTCAGTGGAGGGCATTGGACTGCGTCGTTGCACCCAGACTGTGCTGCAATGGACACGTGGGAAAGGAAGAGCCTTGAGTGGATGAGCCACGCTCGGTGGTGTCTGGCGTGACATCCGGGGTTTGCCAGCGGACTGGAAGAGGAGGGGATTATGGAAGCGGTGTCGGAGTTGGAGTTGGTGGGTCGTCTAGTCCTGGCGGCGGTCCTAGGCTTCCTCATCGGCCTGGAGAGAGAGTTGAGAGGTCAGGCGGCAGGCGAGCGCACGCACGCTCTGGTTGCCCTGGGCTCTGCCGCCTTCGCCTTGATCTCGGGCATGGCCTTTCCAGGAGGGGATACAGCGAGAGTGGGTGCCGGCGTCGTGACGGGACTAGGGTTCCTCGGCGCCGGGATGATCCTCAAACGTGAAGGTGTGAGAATCGAGGGGCTGACCACTGCGGCCGGCATCTGGGCGGTGGGCTCCATCGGGCTGGCCATCGGAGCCGGCCTGTACCTCCTTGGTACGGTGACGGCGGCGCTGGTGGGCCTGATTCTGGCGGCCGAGAGTGTGTTGAGGCTCGACGAAAGGCTTGAGCGCTGGAGACTCGGTACGGGGAGGAAGAGTCCTGACTGGGAGTCACCCCCTGAGTGATCGGCTCATGGTCCAGGCAAGGAACCATCCCGCGGGAGGCGAAGCCCGTGCCGCACAGTGTCTGTGTTTTGCAGAGCGCTTGGTCTTTGTCAAAGACGGCAGAGGTGTGATATATTGACAAACACAGGAAGCTTGTACGGAAAGGAGATGCCCCGCAATGCTGAGCAAGAAGCTTGAGGATGCCATCAACGAACAGATCAACAAGGAGCTCTACTCTGCCTACCTGTACCTCTCCATGTCCTCCTACTGCGAGAGCGAGAGTCTGGCGGGCTTCGCCGGCTGGATGCGCGCTCAGGCACAGGAGGAGGTAAACCATGCGATGCGCCTGTTTGACCACGTCGCAGCGCGTGGCGGGCGCGTAGTGCTCAAGGCTATCGAGATGCCTACCCCGGTCTGGAAGTCTCCTCTCGAGATGTTCGAGGAGGTTCTCCAGCACGAGCGGAAGGTCACCGGGATGATCAACAGGTTGTACGAACTGGCGCTGAGCGAGAACGACTACGCAACCCAGATGGAGTTACAGTGGTTCATCACCGAGCAGGTGGAAGAGGAAGAGAGCGCTGGCGCCGTGGTGGAGCAGCTCAGGAGAGTGGGTGACCAACCCATGGGGTTGCTGATGATGGACAGGCAGCTCGGTGAGCGGCAGACGGGGGGAGCCGGAGAGTAGCCCGGGTAGACCTGCGGCGTGGCAGATTGCTGGTGACGCATTGGGGCACGGGAACCCTGTGGCATCGCGGCGGTTGGTCGGAGATGGTGGAGCATCCGGAGTGAGTGCCAACGAACTCAGCTTGATGGCCTTCTTCGCCCATCCGGACGATGAGGCGTTTGGTACGGGAGGCACCCTCGCCAAGTACGCGTCCCAGGGCTGCGACGTGTACCTGGTGACAGCTACTCGCGGAGAGGCGGGGCAGATAGTGGTACCAGACCTTGCGACGCCCGCCAATCTTCCGTACGTGAGAGAGCGTGAACTGCGCTGTGCCTGTGAGGTGTACGGCGTCCATCCGCCCAGGTTCCTGGACTATCCGGACGGGCTCCTGCCCATCGTCCACCAAGGTCAGGCGGTGGGCAAACTGGTGAGGATAATCCGTGAGCTGAGACCCCAGGTGCTGATCACTTTCGGGCCGGAGGGCATCTACGGCCACTACGATCACATCGCCGTGCATCGTTGGGCGACCATCGCCTTCGATCTGGCCGCCGATGCGGAGTGCTTTCCAGGTCAACTGGAGGATGGCTGCGTGCCTTTTCAGGTGAGTAAGCTGTACTTCCGCGTGCTGTCCGAGGAGCGCCTGGCTGCAATGTCCGAGGATGGTGCTCCGCCAACTGTGATGATGGACGGAGTCCCCTTTCCCATCGTGGGGCGCTCAACCGAGCAAATCACCACCATCGTGGACGTCAGCGATTTCGCGGAAGCCAAGCTCGCTGGCCTGCGCTGTCACGTATCGCAAGTTGGGTACGAGGACCCATTTGGCGAGTCACCGGAGGAGGTGCTTCGAGAGCCGTGGTTCCGGCAGGAGAGCTTCCAGTTGGCGCGCTCCAGTGTCGGCTGGCCGAAGGAGCGGGAGACGGACCTTTTCGCCGGGTTGAGATGACGCGTCCCCTGCGGGCGAGGTCCGGCGTGCCTGACGCTGGGCCGAAGAGAGGAGTAGGTTTCTCCGCACACGGAGTTCCTGACGCGACAGGCGAGTGTGGGCGTCGGCGACGCTCGTCAGAAGGAGGCTGATGGCGGCGTGTTGCGCAGCGCCATCCCGTGGGAGGTTCGGCGGAGCGAGCCCATGGTTGCCGCGGGGAGCATCCCTGGTTCTGGCGGCTCCGACAGGTCGCTGGCGCTTGGACGGTACGGAGAGGGACGCGGAATGCTGTGTCCCTCGTGTCTTTTCTATCTGGCGAGACCTGACCCCCGTGATCTGTCACTGAGTCCTCGGTGATCAAGGTGAACATCAAGGCTCCTCTAGCGGTGGCCTTCGCCGTGGGGCTGGCCTTCGTGGGCCAGACCCTCTTCCAGCGGGAAGGACCGGCAATCGATGGAGTACTCCTCTTTGCCGCAGCCAGCCTGTGCCTGCTGGTGGTCTCTCCACGACGTGACAACGGGGAGCAGCGCCCTGTCTCGGAGCGGAGACTGGGCAAGGTCCATCTTCTTCTGATTGGGCTGGGCCTGCTATCGGTCTGTCTGTGCCTCGTCGATCTGTATCTGCACACCGCCAGTGACAGAGCTCTAGTGGCCTGGCTGGTGGGGCTGGGTCTATTCGTCGCCGGATTCTGGCTCGGCTCCACCCGATTGAGGTGGCACCTGAAGCGACGCGAGGTGCTCATCCTCCTTCTGATCTTGCTTCTCGCCCTCTTCATGCGCAGCTTCCGCCTGGGGGAGATGCCGCCGGGTGTCTACCTGGACGAGGCAGACAACGCGGTATGGAGCCTGCGCTTCCTGGAGATGCCCTACTCGCCTTTCACCGAGCAGCGCCATGGCAACGGCACCATGCCCTTTCAACTCCTGGGCTTGAGCCTCAGGATCTTCGGCATTACGCCGGTAGTCCTGCGAGCGTTCGACGTGCCTGTGGGCCTCCTCACCGTACTCGTCTTCTACTTTCTGGCGCGGGAGATGTTCGGCGTGAGAGCAGCCCAGATAGGGACGGCCTTCTTGGCCGTTTCGCGCTGGCACGTGCATTTCAGCCGCGTGGCCTTCTTGGACAATCTTCAGGTACCTCTGTTCGAGGCGCTGGTTGTACTCTTCCTCTGGCGAGGGCTGCGCAGCGGCCGCAGGCTGGACTACGTGTTCGCGGGCTTGAGCTTCGGGTTGGGGTTTCACACCTACTTGGGCTATCGGGTCTTCCCCCTGGTGGTCGGTCTGTACCTGCTGCACGCAGTGTTCTCCAGGAGAGGCTCCCTTCGCACTCAGCTCGCCGGGCTCCTCGTCTTCGCCGTGGCCACGCTGATGACGCTTTCTCCTCTTGGCTTGTACGCGGTACAGAGGCCCCAGGTATTCGTGCGCCGGGCCGAGGCCGCGTCCGTCCTGCTGGATATCGAAAGGGAGGGGAGCTACCAGCCGCTCGTGGAGAACATCCGCAAGAGCCTGCTCATGTACAACCGGCAGGGCGACCCTCGGCCTCGCCATAACCTGCCGGACGAGCCCATGCTGGATGGCCTGTCGGCGATCTTCTTTGGCCTGGGCCTGGGCTACAGCGTGCTGAGGTGGCGAAACGACCGGTACTTCCTTCTCCTGGCCTGGCTCTTCGTGGGCCTGCTACCCGGAATCCTCTCGCTTGCCGATTCCAACCCCCATTCCCTGCGCACCCTGGGCAACGTCCCGGCAGTGTTTCTGCTGCTGGCGGCTTCTTGGGATCGGGCGTGGGCGACGTACACGTCTCTGCTGCAAGGGAAGGCACGGCGTTATCTGGTTGGGGCAGTGGGTGTCCTGTTGGCCGCGAGCCTCTGGGCCAACTTCTATACCTACTTTGGCCTCCAGGCTTCGAACGAGTCGGTGTACTATGATTTCGATCCTGCCCAGACCGAGGCGGGCAAGTATGTTGAGGCCCAGGGGAGAGAGAAGCTCGTGCTCGTGTCCCACACTCTGGCTAACCACTCTGACCTCAAGTTCCTCCCCTATGAGGTGCCTTTCACCATCCTGGACCTCAACGCCCATCTGCCTCTGCGGGAGCAGGTAGAGAGAGACGTGGTCTACGTTCTGGATTGGGGACACGCCTCGCTCGTCCCTGGGTTGCGCAGTCTGTACCCGGCCGGGGAGTACGTGGAACACGTGGACCGGTACGGCCGCACAATGTTCTACACATACGCGGTGAGCCGTGAGGAGGTCGCGGGTGTTCAGGGCTTGCGGGCTGTCTACTATGACGGTTTGGACTTCGAGGATCCTGCCGTGGTGGAGCGAATCGACAAAACGGTGGACTTCTCGTGGGCTGAGCCACCCCTGGGGCTGCCATTCTCGGCGCGGTGGCAGGGATCGCTCTATGTGCCCACGTACGGGTCCTATACCCTCATCTTCGAGGCGAGCGGCTCAGCCATGCTGCGGATAGGTGAGGATGTGGAGCTCGAGGTGGAGAACAGTCGCGGTGAGCAGAGCGAGGTGCTGCCCGCTGGATTCCATGCTATCGAGGTGGAGGTCGTCGAGGAGGAGAGTGGGCATCTGCGATTGAGCTGGGTCAGACCCGATGGCGAGGAGGAAGTCATCCCCAGTAGCAACCTGTACGTCGGCGAGTTGTACGGCCACGGCCTGCTCGGCCTGTACAGGCGGGGCACCGGTTGGGAGGGAGAACCAGAGGTGATTCAGCTAGATCCCTTCATCGGCCCCAACGACGTGCTGCCTTCGCCGTTCAGCATAGAATGGTTGGGGAAGATCTACGCTCCTGCCGGTGGCCCCTACGCCTTTGGCACGACCTCCGACGACGGCTCATACCTCTACGTGGACGGCGTGCTCGTGGTAGACAACGGGGGCCATCACGGGGATGTCTACCAGGAGGGTCAGATCCAACTGGAGGAGGGCTTCCACGACGTTCGTCTGCTCTACTTCCAAGAGGGTGGTGGGCGGAAGATAGAGCTGTATTGGACACCCCCTGGCGGTGCCAGGGCGCAGGTGCCGCAGGAGCAACTCTTCCCCCTGGGGGCGGAGTTGAGGATACCGCCACCGTTGCCTGCTTCGGAACCTGTAGCTGTGGCCACGCCTTCCACCCCGGTGCCCACCAGCAGTGTGGTGACTTTCGTAAGCGCTTGGGGAGGTCGTGGCGACGAGCCGGGAGAGTTCGACGAGCCCCGAGGCGTGGCGATCAGTCTGGAGGGCAGGGTGTACGTGGCCGACACCGGCAACGCACGCATACAGGTCTTCGACGGAGAGGGACAATTCCTGGAGCAGTGGGGCGATGGGGTCCTCGGCGAGCCTTTCGACCTGGCGGTGAGCCAGGATGGTCGGGTCTACGTCGTGGATGCGGAACACGATAGCCTCTTCGTCTTCTCGGCAGACGGTCAGCTCGAGGACCGTTGGGGGGACCGGTGGGGACTCTTCGACCCGCGAGGCGTGGCGGTGGATGGGGATGGACACGTCTACGTGGCCAACACAGGCGACAACGTGGTGCTCGAGGTGTCGCCAGAGGGAGAGGTGCTGGAACGGTATGGGGCGTTCGGCTACGGGGCCGGCGATCTGAACCAGCCCACTGACGTGGCCGTGGACAGGGAGGGCAACCTCTACGTTGTGGATGTGGAGAACAGGAGGGTGCAGGTCCTGGATGGGACGGGACGCTACCTGAGGGAGTGGGCGATCTCAGCCGCCAACACGGTGGACAGTCCCCACATCGTCTGGGGCGTGGATGGCCTGCTGTATCTGACGGACCCCGAGATGGCGCGGGTGCTCGTGTACGACGAGTATGGACGGTTTGTGACCTCCTGGGGCGAGAGGGGTTCGCTAGACGGGCAGTTCAGCAAGCCCATCGGCATCGGCTTCGACCAGCGAACGTCGATCTACGTCGTGGACACCTACAACCACAGAATCGAGAAGTTCTCAGCTATCCAATAGATGGCATCGTCACGTCGCGGTACAACAGAGCGCCTGGCCCCCGCCCTGCAGGGAGTGTCGTTTGCCCTGACCATTCTCGCCGTCCTGCTTGGCTCGGTCGGTCAGCTCTTCCTCCACAGAGGTGAGACCGTGGGTGCTGGGGCGATGCTGTTCCTGGCAGCCGCCGCGTCGGCGGCGGTGGCCTTCAGGCGACTTCCGGATACGATGGCGAGGCCGTTGCGCGCGCCCTCCGGCGACTGGCACTGGCGGGATATGGTGGTTCTGCTCGTGGCCTCTATCCCCGGCTGGGTTGGGGGCTGGCTTCTGGCCGTCCGCTGGGACAGTCTGTTCACCGGGCTGCTGGTGTACGCCGGGAGCCTGGTTCTGGTCTGCCTAGTCTGTGCTCGACGCGAGGACTGGGCTCTCCCGGCGCTGAGCGCGGTGAGAGAGCATGGGGTGGAACTCACCCTGGTCGGCCTGGCGCTGGCCCTGGGCTTCTTCCTCCTGGTGTACCGGCTGGACTACTACCCTCCTCCTGACAGCATCTCCTGGAATGACGAAGCGCAGATAGGCAAGGATGCCTATGGAGTTTTCCATCACGACTCCCGCCCCTGGCAGTTCCCTGTGTCGGTGTACACCACTTGTCTGGCCTTCCTGGCTCTGGGGCCGACGGTCCTTGCCCTGCGCTTGAACTTCGTGCTCTTGGGCTTCCTCACCCTGGTGGTGTTCTACTTGCTGGCGCGAGAGACCTTCCGTTTTCCGGTGGCCCTCGCCTCGACTTTCCTCTTCGCCGTGTCGCGCTGGCACATCGCCTTCAGCAGGCTGGCGCTGCCTTCCACACCCGCGACGCTCCTGGAGGTGTGCACCTTCTACCTGTTGCTTCGAGGTAGGCGCACCGGTGGGATGATGAGCTACGTGCTGGCCGGGATGACGATGGGGCTGGGACTATACAGCCACGCCTCCTTCCGCATCGTCCCTGTCCTTGTGGCGCTGCTATTCGCGAGTCAGGCTTGGTCCTGGTGGCGCGCTCGAAGGTCGGCGGTGGACGGGGCTGTCAGGCCATCCCATCCGCTGGTGGCTCCATGGCTAGGTTTCCTCACTTCCCTGACGGTGTTCACGCTTCCCCTCGGTGCCCTCATCCGGCGAGAACCGCACGTGGCCTTTGGCGAAAGGTTCGGTTCGGTAATACCAGTCCTGTTCGGTTCCGGAGACAGTGCCCAGACAGAGGGCCTGGCGGAGCGCGCGCAGAGGCTATTGGGCTTCTTCAACTACAAAGGTGAGTCTTGGGGTGCGGTGAACCTCCCGGATGCGCCCATGCTGGATGCGTGGACGGGGGTTCTCTTCGTGCTGGGGTTCGGCTGTTGTCTGGTCTACTTCTGGCGCAACAGGCACCTCTTCTACGTGGGTTGGTTTCTGATCACGTTGATCGGCGGTGGCTTGCTGACCGTGGACCTGCGCAGCCATCGCTTCGCGGGGCTGATGCCCGTGCTATTCATCTTCGCGGGCGTCTTTCTCGACGGGGCATTGACCACGTTTGAGATGGCCTTTGGCCACGAGCGGCGCCGTTACTTCGGCCTGCTTCTGGTCCCGGTGCTCCTACTAGCGGGCTGTGCCAACTACCAGACCTTCTTCCAGCGACAGATACACGCCGACTCGGTGCGCATCGAGTTCACCAGGGAGATCTCTGCCATCGCCGCCCACATCGCCTCCCTGGGGGAGGGTCACTACTTCTACCTGTTCGCCAATCACCCCTACTACACGCCTGGTATGGATTTCGCCTGGATGGCGAGGGAGGCGCCAGGGGAGAGGGGGATCGATGTGCTGGACGTTGTGCCCAGCCATCGCCAGGCAGGGGACGAGGATGTGGTCTACATCTTCTCCACACCCTACGACGTGGAGGCACTGGTGGATGTGGTCCAGTACTTCTATCCGCGGACCGAGGTGAGTCTCTTCGAGGGCGAGTACGACCGGTATACGTTCGCTTCGGTCCTGGTGGGGGCTGAGCAGGTGCGGGAGGCACAGGGTCTTCGCGGCTCCTACTACCGTGGCCAGGAGACCAGAGCCGAGCCGGACCTGGAAAGGATCGATGCGCGGATCTCGTTCGACTGGCAAGAGGAGAGCCCTCCTGTCGCTTTCCCCTTTGTCGTTGAGTGGCGCGGGACGGTGTTTGCGCCATACGCCGGGACCTACAGCTTCCAGATTGACGGAAGTGGGGGGGCGCAGATCCTTGTGGACGGACAGTCCTTGGGCCAGGGGCAGAGTGTGGAGCTCTTCAAGGGATGGCACAAGCTCGACGTGCTGCAAGTCGCAGTCGATGAAGCCAGCCACATCGATCTGTTGTGGACGGTGGGGGAAAGCGAACCAGAGGTGATAGCTCCGCAGTACCTGAATCCGAGGACAGAGGTCAACGGGGTGTTGGTTTCGGTCTTCGCGGGACCTGACTTCGAGGGCACGCCTGTGGAGCGGAGCATTCAACCCAACCTATCGCTGCTGCGGATGCCCACGGCCTGGCAGTCTGCTTTCGTTCCGGAGCTAGCAGGGGAACTATACAGCCTCGACTGTCGCGGTGCCCTCAGAGTCGAAAAGCGGGGCTCGTACCGTTTCGAGATCGTCCCCTGGAACGGGCAGGCCACCCTCTATGTCGATGGCGTTCAGGTGCTGACCTCCTCGGCGGGGCCGTCTGTGTCCAGTGGCGCCGAGCTGGAACTGGAGCCTGGATGGCATGACCTGTGGCTGCGCTACTCGTACAGCGGTGGCGAGTTCAGTGGGGTGCAGGTCTTCTGGACGCCCCCTGGCGGGGAGACAGAGGTCATTCCTCCGGCGTTCTTGCGCCCTGTAGGGGACCTGATGACGAGATCCGGCGGCTAGGCTTCCCTGGCCATAAGGTAGCTGCACACCAGGCCGATGGGTGCGCTGACGCTAGAGAGTCCGCCGGTCTAGTCGGCCAGCAGGGCGAGCACGCACACCAGGAGAGCCTGTCTGGCATAGCCCTTGACGTCGCCTTTGAGGTCTGGGCGGCTAGTGGCAGCGGTGCCAAGCCTCGGGGCCATGGAGCGCGCGGAGGCGATCGACCAGTAGCCAGGTCGTCATCGCGGCTGCTCTTGCGCCACCACGACAGCATCCTGAGTAACTGCGGAGCGCAGCGGAGCAGTGTATCGAAGCATGCGGCTGAGCTGGGTCGAAGAGGATGCGCGCCAGCGTCCCCGCCACTCTTGCAGGAGCGCATCCCTCGATTCGCGGGACGGGCTATCGTTCCACAGGCTCAGGATGGGGCTCGGGATGCTTTCTTGGAGCTGGTGGGTCGCAAACACGCTTGACAAACGTGGCGAGTTGGTGTAGAATCGTTGGTGAGGGGAGGCTTGGGGATGCCCGACTTCGCCTACGACGTGTTCCTGAGCCACAACAAGGCTCAGAAGGAGTGGACGCGGGACCTGGCTCGTCGCCTGCGGGACGCGGGCTTCAGGGTCTGGTTCGACGATTGGTGTCTGCGCGGCGGCGAGAACTGGATTGTGGGCCTGCGTCGCGGAGTCACCGAGAGCCGCCACGTGGTATTCGTAGTCTCTCCTGAGGCCATTGAGGCAGTGTGGCCCCGCTTCGAGGTGTACCTGACCATCTTCCAGGACCCGGCCGCTGAAGACCGGAAGCTGATCCCCATCGTTCACACCCCTTGTGATCTTCCTGACGAGATAGCCATCCGCCAGTGTATCGACTTCAGCCAAACGTATGGCAACCCTCTTCCATATGAGTTCAGGCTTCAACAACTCATGGCCGACCTGGAGCCTTCGCGCGAGCGCCCCACCCACTTCGACCTGTGGGTGCAGCAGTATGGGAGCGAGGAATGGGATGGGGTCCCTCCCGTGCGACCTCTGCCACGTGGCTCGGTGATGCCCTTGCGGTCTAACCCCCATTTCGTCGGTCGAGAGGATGAACTGCAAGAGCTAGAGAGGCATCTCCGGGCGGGATCGACCGCGGCCATCGGGCAGGTGGCGGCGGCCACGGGGCTGGGTGGCATCGGCAAGACAGAGCTCGCTGTGGAGTATGCCCATCGGTACGGACGCAGGTATGCAGGTGGCGTCTTCTGGCTGGACATGGATGACCCGGAGGCCATAGCTTCTCAGGTGGCACGCTGCGGAGGGCCGGAGGGCATGGACCTGCCGGCGTTCGACGCACTCTCGCTGGAGGAGCAGCTAGCGCGGGTCAAGACGGAGTGGGAGAGGACTACCCCTCGGCTGTTGATCTTCGACAATGTAGATGATTCCAACCTTGTGGACGAGTGGTGTCCGGTGAGCGGAGGCTACCGGGTGCTGATCACCAGTCGCCGCACGGACTGGCCCAGCGGCCTGGGGATAGAGGAGGTCAGGCTCGCCACCCTGCCCAGGGACAAAGCGATAGAGTTGCTGTGTAAGGGCCATCCAGAGTTGCTGGGGGACGAAGAGGGGATAGAGACTGCCGATGCCATCTGCGATACGCTGGGAGACCTGCCACTGGCGGTGGCGCTGGCCGGAGCCTACCTGGAGTCCTACAAACACGACGTCACCTTGACCCAATACCTTGAGCAGTTGCGCGCGCAGCCGGTGCTGGACAACCCTGCGCTTGTGAACTTCGTGCAGGATCCCTCTCCCACCGATCATGTGCAGAGCGTGGCAGCCACGTTCGAGACGAGCTATGGCCGCGTTAACCCCGACGACGAGACCGATCTCCTGGCCATGAAGCTCTTCCACCTGGCCTCGCACTTCGCCCCGGTCTCCATCAGACGCGACCTGCTCTTCGCTTCGGCAGGGTTGGACCCTGAGGTCGACGAGCAGCGACGGCTGGCTGCAGACGCGGTGGAGCGCCTGACGGGATTGGGGCTGATCGAGGAGGAAGCCCGGGGGCGGTTGCTTCTGCACCGCCTGCTGGGCGAGTTTGCCAGGCACCATCCGGCGCCGGGTCAGAGCGACGCGCATGCGTGGGTGGCGGTTGCGGAGACCGTCCAGCGATTCGCAAGCCACGAGAACAGAAGCGGACTGCCGGGGAGCGTCACCCGTGAGTTGGCTCATCTAGTCTTTCTGACAAGGGAGGCCGGGAAACGCCATTTGCCAGGGACTTCACTCCTGCTCAGCACGTTGGGATACCACTTGAGGCTGGTGGGTTCGTTGCGCCCCGCTCGAACGTGCTTCCAGAGCGCGTTGACGATAGCTGAGGTCGAGTACGGGAAAGACGACCCCAAGGTGGCAATACATGCAAACAACCTCGGCACCGTGCTCTTGGACCTGGGAGAGCCGGAAGGAGCGCGCGAACTCTTCGAACGAGCACTGGCGATAGCTGAAGTGGCCTATGGCAAAGACCACCCCAAGGTGGCCAATTTCGTCAACAATCTCGGCCAAGCGCTTGAGAACCTCCGGGAGTTGGAAGGAGCGCGCCAGTGCTCTGAGCGGGCGCTCGGGATATACGAGCGGGTGTATGGGAAGGACCACCTTGAAGTGGCGACGGCCGTGAACAACCTGGGCGGCGTGCGGCGTGAGCTGGGTGACCTGGGAGGAGCTTGGCAGTGCTTTGATCGGGCGTTGAGGATAACCGAAGCTGCTCTTGGCAGGGACCACCCTGACGTGGCCACCATATTGAATAATCTTGGCACAGTGCTTCAGGAGCAAGGCGACAAAGAAGAAGCGTGGAAGTGCTTTGAGCGAGCGCTCGCCATCTGCCGCAGCGTCTACGGCGAAGAGCACTGGAAGACCCAGGGGGCTTTGAACAACCTCGAATCGCTGGACCAGGAATAACCAAGTTCGGTGAGTCCCTTCGGGTCTACAGAGAGCCGCGCTTGTTATTGGTGCATGGGTGGCGGCGCGAAAGGGCTAAAGCCCTCACTACGAAAGGCTCCCTTGGCGCCACCACGACAGCATCCTGAGTAGGCCGAAGGCCGTATCGAAGGATGCGGGTGTGCAGGAGCTTGCGCAGGCGCTCAGACGAATCCTTCGATACGCTGCTCTGCAGCTACTCAGGATGCTTTCTTGGGAGTGGTGGGTCGCAAGCACGCTTGACAAACGAGGCGAGTTAGTGTACAATCTCTAGTAGGGGGAGGCTTGGGGATGCCCGACTTCGCCTACGACGTGTTCCTGAGCCACAACAAGGCTCAGAAGGAGTGGACGCGGGACCTGGCTCGCCGCCTGAGAGACGAGGGGTTTGAGGTCTGGTTCGACGAGTGGTGCCTGCGCGGCGGCGAGAACTGGATCGTGGGCCTGCGCCGTGGCGTGAAGGAGAGCCGCCATGTTGTTTTCGTGGTCTCTCCTGAGGCCATGGACGCAGTGTGGCCCCCTTCGAGGTCTACGTAGCCATCTTCCATGACCCTTCTGCTGATGACCGGAAGCTGATCCCTATCGTTCACACCCCTTGTGAGCTCCCAGACGAGATAGCCATCCGACAGTGCATCGACTTCTCCGATACGCACGGTGACCCCCTTTCCTACGAGTTCAGGCTTCAACAACTCGTGGCCGACCTGGACCCCTCGCGCGAGCGCCCCGCCGACTTCGAGCTGTGGGTGGGGCAGTATGAAAGCGAGGAGTCTGAAGCGGTTCCTCCCGTGCGCGCCCTGCCTCTTGGCTCGGTGATGCCCTTGCGGGCCAATCCGCATTTCGTCGGTCGAGAGGATGAACTGCAAGAACTGGAGAGGCATCTCAGAGCGGGATCGACGACGGCCATCGGGCAGGTGGCGGCGGCCACGGGGCTGGGTGGCATCGGGAAGACACAGCTCGCTGTGGAGTACGCCCATCGTTATGGACGCCGGTACGCAGGCGGGGTGTTCTGGCTGGACATGCAGGATTCGGAGGCCATACCCTCTCAGGTAGCCCGATGTGGCGGCCCTGAGGGCATGGACCTTCAGGCGTTCGAAAGACTCTCGCTCAAGGAGCAGCTAGGGCACGTCAAGAGGAAGTGGGAGAGGGCCATCCCTCGGTTGCTGATCTTCGACAACGTGGACGACTCCAATGTAGTGAACGAGTGGCGCCCGGTGACTGGGGGTTGCCGGGTGCTGATCACCAGCCGCCGCACGGACTGGCCCAGCGGTCTGGGGATAGAGGAAGTCAGGCTGTCCACGTTGCCTAGGGAGAAGGCGATAGAGTTGCTGTGCAAGGGCCGTCCCGAGGCGCTGGAGGACGAAGAGGAGTCGAAGGCTGCGAACGCCATCTGCAAGACGCTGGGGGATTTACCTCTCGCCGTGGCGCTGGCCGGGGCCTACCTGGAGGCCTACAGACACGATGTTACCTTGCCGCAGTACCTTGAAGAGTTGCAAGCGCAGCCGGTGCTGGAGAACCCCACACTAGTGGACTTCGTGCAGGATCCCTCCCCCACCGACCACGTGCAGAGCGTGGCCGCCACCTTCGAGACGAGCTATCGGCGCCTTGACCCCGGCGACGCGACCGATCTGCTGGCCATGAAGCTCTTCCACCTGGCCTCACACTTCGCCCCGGTCTCCATGAGACGCGACCTGCTCTTCGCTTCGGCAGGGTTGGACCCTGAGGTCGAGGATGAGCGACGTCTGGCCGCCGGGGCGGTGGAGCGCCTGACTCGGTTGGGGTTGATCGAGGAGGAAGCCGAAGGGCGGTTGCTGCTCCATCGCCTGCTGGGCGAGTTTGCTAGGAACCATTCCGCGCCCGGGCAGGGCGAGGAGGAGGCGTGGGAGACAGTGGCGGGGACGATTGGGCAATTCGCCTTCCAGGAGAACGAGAGCGGGCTGCCCGCCACGCTGGCGCGAGAACTGGTTCATCTCAGGCGTCTGGCGGCGGAGGCCGAGAAGCGAGAGTGGGAGAAGGCCGGGACGCTGTTGAATAGCCTGGGCTTCCATCTGAGAGCCGTTGCTGAGTTCCGAGGCGCGCAGGAGTGCTACGAGCGGGCGCTGAGGATGGCTGAGGCGGCCTATGGGGAGGACCACCCCACGGTGGCGATTCGGGTGAACAACCTGGGTTTGGTGCTCCACGACCTGGGGGACTTGAAGGCGGCGCGGGAGTGCTTCGAGCGGGCGCTGAGGATAGATGAGCAGGCGTATGGCGCTGAGCATCCCGAGGTAGCGACGGATGTGAACAACCTAGAAACCTGGCCGAAAAGTGTCATGATGAACCACTTCCTGTGATATAAT
>CAZOBP010000037.1:0-19857 GCA_964577995.1 uncultured Anaerolineales bacterium | reverse complement strand
GCTTCCCCTGGCCGCAAGGGCTTGACAGGTGTCCCACCGTCTTGTTCAGCTGCGCGTGTCCTGCGTACGATACTGCTTTCCGCTGAGGGCGGTGCTGAGTATGCGTCTTGGGGCCCACATGTCCATCTCTGGTGGTCTAGACCAGGCCATCGTGAGGGGACAAGAAGTCGGTTGCGAAACCATCCAGATCTTCACCAGGAGTCCCCGGCAGTGGCGTCCGCGCACCCTGGAGGATGATGAGATAGAGCGCTTCCGCTACAAGAGGGGGGAGACCGGTATCGCCCCCGTCGTCGCTCACGATTGCTATCTCATCAACCTGGCCTCTCCCGACGAGGAGCTATGGCGCAAGTCCCTGGCGGTCTTTGTCGAGGAAGTGGGGCATTGCCAGACTCTCGGTGTGCCGTATCTGGTGATGCATCCCGGCTCTCACGTCGGCGTGGGCGAGGAGGCCGGTCTGGAGCGGATAGCAGTGGCTCTCGACCGGGCACGTATGGAGACCCCCGGATGCGATGTGAAGGTGCTCCTGGAGAACACGGCAGGCCAGGGCACTAACCTCGGCTCCACGTGGGAACAACTCGCCGCTCTACTGACTTTGGTCAGCGACAATGGTTGGCTTGGAGTCTGCTTCGATACCTGCCACGCTTTCGCGGCAGGATACGAATTGCGAACACGCGCCGGATACGAAGCGACCTGGCGGGTGGTGGACGATCTGATCGGCCTCGAGCGCGTGGAGGTCATCCACCTCAACGATGCCAAGGGCGATCTCGGAAGCAGGTTGGACAGGCACGAACACATCGGACGGGGGACGATGGGCTTGGAGCCTTTCCGGATGTTGCTCAACGACGATCGTTTCTCGGACCTGCCTATGCTATTGGAGACGCCCAAGAGGCCAGGCCGAAACGACGATGAGGAGAATCTGAGGGTGTTGCGCGCCCTTGCTTCGCCTGAGCGTCGAGGCCAGGCCGCGATGGGCTGACTGGAGGCTCGATGTCAACATCTCACAGAACACAGCGTCTGGTGGTCATAGGCGGGGTAGCCGCAGGCATGAGCGCAGCAGCTCGAGCCAGGCGTCTAGACCCAGATCTGGAGATCGTGGTTTACGAGCGGACGGGCTACGTGTCGTACGGCTCCTGCGGGCTGCCCTACCTGATCGCTGGGGTGGTGGCGGAGGCCAGCCAGTTGATCGCCAGGACGCCGGAGCAGTTTGCCAGGCAGGGCATTGAGACCCATACTCATCACGAGGTACTGGCCGTCGACACCGGCGAGAAGATGGTGAGGGTGCGCGATCTTGATGGCGGACGGGAGTTCTCCGTCGCCTACGACAGGCTCGTCATCGGCACAGGCGGCAGCGCGATCCGGCCGCCCATTGAGGGGCTTGACCTGGAGGGCGCCTTCGTGCTGCGGACGGTGGAGGATGGGATAGCGATCAAGGACTTCCTAGCTCAGAGGCGGCCTCGTCGCGCGGTGATCATTGGCGGAGGCTACATTGGAGTGGAGGTGGCCGAGGCGCTCGTGCAGCAGGGGCTGCACAGCACGATACTGAACAGGCCTCCCCAGCTCCTCGGCAACTTCGATCCGGACGTGGCAGAGTTGATGCAGGGTGAGCTGGAGAAGAACGGAGTCACCGTCTCCGTGGGAGACACGGCTCAGGCCATCGAGGGGGACGCCCGAGGTCGGGCGCGGGCTGTTGTCTCTCAGCGAGGGCGGCACGATGCGGATCTCGTGCTCATCGGAGCGGGCGTGAGGGCGGAATCCCAACTGGCCAAAGAGGCTGAGATCAAACTGGGTGTCAAAGGCGCCATCGCCGTGGATCAGGGGATGCGTACCAGCGTCCCCGGCGTCTATGCGGCAGGCGACTGTGCCGAGACCTATCACGTGCTACTCGCAGGCCCGTCCTACGTTCCGCTAGGCTCGACGGCCAACAAGCAAGGGCGCGTGGCTGGGACCAATGTATCTGGTGGTGAGGCTGTGTTCGAGGGTGTAGTGGGCACAACCATCACCAAGGCCTTCGATCTGGGCGTGGCAGTAACGGGCCTGACGGAGAAGTCTGCGCGGGAGCTGGGACGCCCGGCAAAGTCGGTCAGCATTGAGCACGGGTCGAGAGCCCATTACTACCCGAGCCCTGGACCCGTTCGCATCAAACTCGTATGGGACACACAGGATGGGAGGTTGCTGGGCGCTCAGATCGCTGGGCCGGTGGCGGAGGCGAAGCGCATAGACGTCTTTGCCACGGCACTTCATCACGGGCTCACCATAGAGGACCTACAGAGGCTGGATCTCAGCTATGCACCTCCGTTTGCACCTGTCTGGGACCCCATCCTGGTGGCGGCCAACGTTGCCGCCAAGAACTGAGGATACCGGTCGTGGTATTGACTGAGGTGCTGCGAAAGGCAGTCCGCTTGCACCCTGGCAAACGGGCGATCGTGTGTGGAGGTCGGTCGTGGACCTACTCGCAGTTCGGGGAGCGCGTCAACCGGTTGTCGCAAGGCTTGTTGGCGTTGGGCGTCGGTAGAGGCGACAGGGTGGCCATCCTGCACCGAAACTGCCACCGCTACCTGGAATGCTACTTCGGTGTGATGCAGATAGGAGCGGCTCTGGTTCCGCTGAACTACCGGTTGACCGCAGCCGATTGGCTGAGCACGATTGAGGATTCAGGGTCAAGTCTGATCGTTGTGGAGGAGGTGTTTCGCGAGCAACTGGAATCCGTTGCGGATTCGCTGAGCGAATCGGTAGGCGTGCTGTGGTGCCCTGGAGAATCGGCGCCCCGCACAACCGGATCCTCGCACGCTGGCTATGAGTTGCTGCTAAGTGCGGCCAGCCCCGAGCCCCCGCCTACGGTGAGTATCGACCCGGAGGACACCGCGCAGATCTACTACACCAGTGGGACCACGGGTCAGGGCAAGGGCGTGGTACTCACCCATCGCAACGTGGCCGTGCACGCACTGGGGACCATCGCGGAGTTCAAGATTGACGACGGGGACGTCTGGCTTCACGCGGCCCCGATGTTTCACCTCGCCGACGGCTGGGCGACGTGGTCCATCACGTGGGTTGGTGGAGTGCACGTAGTGGTGCCCGAATTCAGGGAGCGCGTCGTATTGGAGGCTATACAGACAGAGAAGGTAACCATAACCAACTTGATACCCACCATGCTGAACGCGCTTGTGAACTATCCGCAGGTCCAGGAGTACGATTACTCCAATCTCCGCCTCCTATTGACCGGAGGTTCTGCCATCGCCAGGAATCTCATCGAGCGAGCCATGGAGACCTTTGGCTGTGACTTCGCCCAGACCTATGGCATGACGGAAACGAGTCCCTATCTGACGGTGTCCACGTTGAAGGATCACCTGCGCGCACTGAGCCCAGAGGAACAGATGCGCTTCAGGGCCAGCACGGGCCGCGAGTTCATCACCATAGAGTTGCGAGTGGTCGACGAGCGTGGAAGGGATGTGCGCCAGGACGGGAAGCAGGTGGGAGAGATCGTCGTCCGCGGTGACAGCGTGATGAAGGAGTACTGGAACCTACCTGAGCTCACGGAGCAGGCGTTCGGAGATGGCTGGTTTCACACTGGCGACATGGCGGTCATGGACGAGGAGGGATACGTGACCATCGTTGATCGTAAGCGTGACATGATCATCACCGGCGGGGAGAACGTCTACTCTGTGGAGGTGGAGAACGTGCTCTATTCCCATCCGGCCGTTCTGGAGGCAGCGGTGATCGGCGTGCCGGATGAGCGCTGGGGTGAGGCCGTCAAGGCGCTGGTTGTGCTGGGGGAGAACAAGGAGGCCTCTGAGGAGGAGGTGATACGGTTCTGCAAGGACAGAATGGCTCACTTCAAGGCCCCCAAGTCGGTGGATTTCCTACCCTCGCTCCCCAGAACCGGTTCGGCCAAGATCGCCAAGGGTGTGCTCAGGGAAGACTACTGGAAGGGCAAAACGAAGCGGGTGCACTAGGGCGTGTGTAGCGCAGGGCGCCGCCGGCTTTGCCTCGTGCGCTCAGTGCTGACGAAACAGCCCAAGCCGCGCCCAGCCTCATGGCGAATCCTCCCTCGTCGAGAACTCCCGCTGCACGGCGTCCAGCAATGGCTCTGTCTGCTGCTCTACCGTCGGTGACAGGCTCGCGCTCCAGCCCATGGTCTCTGGCTGCACAGCGTAGATCACGACTGGGGGAAGGTCCCGGCCCAGAAATGTGGCCAATCTGAGGATCTCCAGTACTTCGGTCTGGTGGAGCGACAGAGCGACTCCGCTGTCCCCGGTAGGGACGTCCTGGGGTGTGAAGCGAAAGATGCTGCCCGGTTGCTCTCCCGCGTCAACGGCGTCGATGATGACCACCTTCTCGTAGCCATCCATGAGGCCAAGGAGGTCCACTCCTGCGGTTCCTCCGTCCACGACGTCCACGTGGGGGGGCAGCGGTCTCTGCCGCAGCTTGCGGACGGCGTGGATGCCCACGCCTTCGTCTCCGAGAAGCACATTGCCGACCCCGAGAACAAGGGTTCGCCCTTCCCGTTGCTTGTCCATCAACCCTGTCCACAGACAACTCCCAGGGGGCTTCTGGTAACCCCCTGGGAGTTGTGTTGGCTGTATTCCGGCTGACTGACGCGCCCGCGGCAGTCTCCCGTCAACGGGGCTACACAGGTGGAACGTGTGGCCGAGACTCAACACACCTTAGGCTTCTACTTCACCGGCCATAAGTCGTCTTGCAGCCTTAGCGCAGTTCTTGAGCAGCATGGCGATGGTGAGCGGCCCGACTCCGCCAGGGACGGGTGTGATGACCGAGGCGACTTCCTTCACCTCATCGAACTCTACATCGCCGCCCCAGCGCCAACCTTTCTCGATGCTGGGATCATCTACGCGGGTGATGCCCACATCCACGACCACCGCGCCGGGCTTCACCATGTCAGCCTTGATCAGGCCGGGGACCCCCACCGCAGCCACCAGGATGTCGGCCCGGCTCGTCTCCGCGGCGAGATCGCGAGTGCGGGTATGACAGATGGTCGGGGTTGCGTGTTCGCGGACGCAAAGCATGTAGAAGGGCTTCCCTACGATGTTGCTGCGTCCCACGATGGTCACATTCTGCCCATACAGGGGGACATCCTCCCTCTTGAGCATCTCGACAATACCGCTCGGCGTGGCAGGGACCAGGCAGTCCTCGCCCAAGGAGAGAAGCCCAACGTTGACGGGGTTGAGACCGTCCACGTCCTTGGCAGGTGATATGCGCCGCTGTAGAGCCTTCTCGTCCACCTGATCGGGGACGGGCAGTTGCACAAAGAGGCCGTGCACCGTCTCGTCGGCGTTGAGCCTGTCTATCAAGCCCAGCACCTCTTCGGTGCTCACCGTGGATGGCAAGTGATGGGTTTCGGAGCGGACGCCCACGTTTTCGCAGGCGCGCCCTTTGTTGCGCACGTATATGGCACTGGCTGGGTTGTCTCCTATCAGGATAACCTCGAGGCCAGGTGTCGCCCCATACTTCGCAGTGAGTTCTGCGACCTCGTCTTTGACTTCCTCTCTGATCTGTGCTGCCATTGCTTTGCCATCTATGATTCTTGCTGTCATACGTTCTGTCCTCCCTTCTCTGTTGGCCTAGCGAATAGACTACGAGTCATGCCAGTGGTTGTCTCAAGTTGACTCTTGACGTGTCGATGCCGGACCCCCGATCATTCGTCTCCTGCCTGGGCAGCTCCGGCTACAGGCCCGCTTCCTGCAAGACATCGGGCACCCACTTCTCCCAACCGAGGGCCATGATGTGGACTCCCTGGCAGAGGTCTTTCATGCCCTTGACCAGTTCGGCTGCGATCTCGATGCTGGTTGCCACCTTGTCCTTCGTTTCCTCCATACGGTTGACAAGGCGCTCAGGCACGTGGACACCGGCCACGTTGCGGTTCATGAACCGTGCCATACCTGCCGACTTGAGGAGGATGATGCCTCCAAGGACAGGGACATCCAGATGGGCGACTTGTCCCATGAACTTGTCGAACTGGTCGAGATCGTAGACTGCCTGTGTCTGGAAGAACTCGGCACCTGCCGCTATCTTGTTCTCCATCTTGATGATCTGGGGTTCCACTGGGTCGGCGCCAGGGCTGACCACGGCGCCGATGCAGAACTCCGGAGCGCCGATGAGTTCGTTGCCCGTCAGGTCGTGGCCCGCACACAACGTCTTCACAGTGTGTATCAGGGAGACGGAATCCAGATCGAACACCGGCTTGGCATCAGGGTGGTCTCCGAGGGAGACGTAGTCGCCCGTGAGGCACAGGACGTTCTCGATCCCAAGTGTGTAGGCGCTGAGTAGGTCCGACTGGAGGGCTATGCGATTCCGATCCCTGCAAGTGAGCTGGAAGATGGGTTCGGCCCCCCTTTGCTTGAGGAGATGGCTCACCGCGAGAGAGCCCAGCCTCATCACTGAACTCTGCTGGTCGGTGACGTTGAAGGCGTGAACCCTATCCAGGAGCAGATCCACCTCTTCGAACATCTTCGTAGTGTCAACCCCCTTCGGAGGGCCAGCCTCTGAGGTGATCACAAACCTGCCATCGGTGAAGAGATGCGAAAGCTTCATGATTCCTTCTCCATCTGCTCCTCTGCTTGCTCCAGTGCCCAGAACGTCGTTGATCGGAGCGACTTGGGGGGTTCCGCTCGGGCATAGTCACGAGGCAAATGTATCTCCCTCAGCTTGTCAAGGCGGCCCAGCTTTTGGAGACGTTCATAGATCAACTGCCAGCCACAGGATCGAACCTCGGGCTGGTGTTCGCACCTGCCGTCACGGGCACCGCCGCAGGGACCATTGACGAGACTCTTGGTGCAGGCGGTGATGGGACAGATGCCGCCGGTGTAGTCCAGCAGGCAGTCACCGCACTCGGCGCAGCGCTCGCTGCCCCGCCATTCCCCTTGAGATCCTCCCATGGAGAGTGTGTTGCAGCCCGGATGGATGGTCCTGTCCACCGCAGCGGCCGTCGCTTGCACTCCCACCCCGCAGCACATCACCAGAATCGAGTCACTGGCCATGATTCGGTCGCGGAAGGGCTGGAGACCGGTCTTGACGAGGGCCTTCTGGCACAGGAAATCGAGCACCGTCCAGCCTGGAATCGTCTTGCCCGCTGCTTCAAGGCTCTCTTTCATAGCCAGGACTTCGTCTTCGCCGCCGGTATGCGATGCCTCAGCACACCCGTTGCAGCCTAGCAGGAAGACGGTGCTCTCGCCCTCGAGGGAGTGCAAGATCTCTTCCAACGGTTTCTGTTCAGAGACAAGCATTTCCTACCTTTCCTTCTCTAGTCGTCATTGCTCACAAAAAGGGCCCCCGGTTCCTAGCGACAGGGGGACTGCCCCTGGCTTCACTCCAGGAACTTCCGCACTCGCCTGAGTAGCTCCTGCGGCGCGACTGGCTTGTCCACGTAGTCGTCAGCCTCCAGCATCATGCCATCTGTCAAGGAAAAGGCCGTTTCGCCCATCTGCTGCGAGAGGCTGGTCAGCATGATCACAGGGATCTTGGACAACTCCGGGTCGCTCTTGAGAGCTTCGCAGACCTTAAAACCGTGCTGCTCAGGCATGATGATATCCAGGATGATCAGGTCAGGGTCTACGTCTCTGACTTTGCGGAGCGCTTCGTCGCCGTTGTGGGCCACGGCGACCTCGTATGGAACACTTTCCAAGACGATCTTCGTCGCCTCCACGAAGTCAGGATCATCGTCAACGAGCAGTATTCTTGCCGGGCTGGTCATTTGCTTCCTCCTGTTTGGCTTTCGCTTGTCGAACCAGCAGTGCTCACTCGCCGCCCTCAAGTAGGTTGTTGACCCGATCGAGCAGGTCGGGCGGCGAGATCGGCTTCTCCACATAGTCCTGCACATCCATCGCGAGGCCGGTTTCCAGCTCGTATCGCCTGCGACTCGCATCCTCGCGAACGGAGGTGAGGATCAGAATGGGTATCTTCGCGTACTTCGGGTTTCCCCTCAGCTCTCGGACGACAGCGAACCCGTCCTTCTTGGGCATGAGCAGATCCAGGACTATCAGGTCCGGGATCTCTGCTCTCACCTTGTCCACGCACTCGATCCCGTCACGCGCTACGTCGATCTGGTACGGCTGTGTGCTGAGGATGGTTGTGATGGCATCCAGAATGTCGGGATCGTCATCAACTACCAGGACCTTCGGTTGTGTGCTCATGTGCCCCATCCTCCAGTTGGTATCATACTATGGGTCTAGGAAGAAGACCTACTCTCTCGACGATCTCGGGCACGATCTCTTCCCAGGCCACGGCCATGATGTGTATCCCTCGGACCCCAGGGATCTCGCGGATCTGCTCTATGAGCTCACAGGCGATGCTCACGCCTTCCTCCTTGGCGTCAGATGCGTGCTCCATCCTTTTCACTAGTTCGTCCGGTATCATCAGGCCGGCAACGTATTTCTTCATGTAGCGAGCCATGCCAGCGGATTTCATGGGGATGATCCCGGCCAGGATGTGTGCCCGACGGTGGAGGTCCTGCTCGCATACCATCTCCATCCACTTCGCAAAGCGTGGTATGTCGAATACGGCCTGAGTCTGAATGAAGTCCGCGCCCGCGTTGATCTTCTTGGCCAGCCTGAGCACGCGGAACTCGAAAGGGTCCGCGAAGGGGTTGGCGGCGCATCCGATGAACATGGGGACGTCGCCCGAGATCTTGTCGCCACTCATGAACATGCCCTCATCTCTCATGCTCCTGGCCATCTGTGCAAGCTGGATGGAGTCGATGTCGTAAACGTTCTTCGCGGTGGGGTGGTTGCCGAACTTCTGATGGTCCCCCGTTAAGCACAGCAGGTTGCGGATGCCAAGAGCTACCGCGCCCAGGATGTCACTCTGCATGGCCAATCTGTTTCTGTCCCTGGTGACCATTTGCATCACGGCATCTATGCCCATTTGCCTGAGTATGGCACACGCTGCCAGGCTCGACATGCGCACGATGGCCGTCTGATTGTCGGTGACGTTCATGGCATCGCAGCAATCCTTGACGTGAGCTGCCGTCTTGCGAACGAAGTCCGCACTGCCTCCTTTGGGAGGACCGATCTCCGACGTCACCGCGAAGTGACCTTCGGTTAGAACACGCTCCAGATTGCCTCCGCTCTTCATGTGTCCCTACCCGTCCTTGCGACTCCTCTAGACCTCAGTCGCCGAAGATCTTCAGGCCAGCCGGCTTCCCTTTGGGCAGAGTGAAAGCGAATCTCGCTCCCGGCTTGCCATCTGCGTACGGTGACTCGGCCCAGATCTGGCCTTGGTGCGCCTCCACTATTCTCTTCACAATGGACAGACCAAGGCCGGCGCCGTGAGCTGTCTCGCCCCCCTTGCCGCGGTAGAACTGCTCGAACAGATGCGGAAGGTCTTCGGGATCGATACCGATACCATTGTCGCAGACCTCTATCTCGATATAGTCACCAAGTTCCCGGGCACAGAGGGTGATTGTTCCTCCGTTAGAGGTGTACTTGATGCCGTTGCTGAGCAGATTAGTCACCGCCTGCTTCAAATGGTCTGGGGAACCGTAGACGCTCGGCAGCTCCGCCGGGATATCGGTCCTCAGTTCCTGAGATCTCTCTGTGGCGAGGACTCTGACCTCCTCGGCACAGGAGTTGAGCAGTTCTTGCACCGATATCACGCCCATTCCTTCCACGACCTTGCCTTTCTCGATCTGCGCAAGGTCCAGAAAGCGATTGATGAGGTCGAAGAGCTCTTGTATCCTTATACTGCATCTTTCGAGCATCCGTCGATGCTCATCCTCCAGTTCACCTACAAAGCCACCCAATAGCACCTGAAGGTAGCTTTGTACCGCGGCTAGGGGCGTCTTCAAGTCGTGGGAGGCCATAGCCAGGAAATACGTCTTCAGCTTATCGAGCCGGACGAGTTCCTCGTTGGCCCGTTGAAGCTCCTTGGCCTCCAATAGTAGCCGATCGTGGAGGGCAGCCGTCTCTCGCTGTCTTTTCCTGAGTTCGCCAGCGACGGCGGTTGTCAAGTAGGTGCTGATGTAGAGCGTCGTCCCGAATCCGAAGAGGATCGCAACTACGTACGGGGTTTGGAGGTAGAGATCGGGCGGAACGAGTCCTTGCAGGTGCACGTGCGGGATGACCTGTAGGTACTCCAGGCCCACCAGGGTCGTGAACAGGCCGACCGCCAGCGTGGCGAGCAGATACGCTGACCTGTAGGGCAAGATGATGCTAGCCAAGATCACGTGGAACACGTAGTAGAGGAAGAGTGGGTTCTCTACCCCTCCTGCAAAGTGTACGATGGCCGTAGTGGCCACCAGGTCAGCGGCGGATTGAACCCAGACGTACCGCCGCACCTGGGGGATCAGGTTGGGTGCTTCCGCCGATTCCAGTCGCTCCGTGTATCGCCAGAAGGCGAGGTTGTATAGCCCGATCACCGAGGCGATGATGAAGATCGGTAACGTGGAGAAGTGTATTCCGAAGACCATGTTTGCGGTGGCCGTGATGAGCACGACGCCGATGATCGCTATCCACCGGAAGTTGATGCCATACTGGATTCTGCGGATGGCGGTTGACTCCTCCGGTGTCTGCTCTCGTGCGACCTGGCGGTGCCCGAGATACTCGGTCAAGCCAAGTCTGGCATATCTCAGCCGCTCAGCCAGTACATTCGATAGCCCTCTGTTGATCTCGCATCCCATCGCACGATCTGACTCCATCAGATATAGGAGATCGCGTCCCTGAAGGACTATCAAGCGGCAGTTGTCGAGGGCACGCGCTGACATGGTCCAGATGTCCGATTCCGTCAGAGCTGACAAGCCGAATGGTTGACCCGCGTTCAGGCTCTCAACACTCATCTGCCTAACGCGTCGCTCGGGCCACATGCGGATCCCCATTTCCAGTGTAACCCGCCCCTCCCGGAGGATATGGAGTTCTTCAGCCGGTTCTCCTTCCTTCAGGATCAGGCTGCCCGCGCTGTGGGTCTCCTCTCTGCACAGGCCCGCTATCCTCTCCAGTTGCTCATCGGTCAGCCCCTGGAAGACGGACACCTTCCGCAGTAGCTGGATGGGTATCATCTTGAAGCGACCCCTCAGGGCGGGCAATCCACCCTGATACCCCGTTCTCTCACCAGAATACGAGACTACGATATGCGGAACCGCGCTAGCTCGTTCCCCTTCGGCGTGATGACGTGAACAGCACAGGCCAGGCAGGGGTCGAAGCTGCGTACGATGCGAACGATCTCGAACGGGTTTTCCTCGTCTATGACCTTCGTGCCGATCAGAGCTTGCTCGATGGGGCCCGGCTGACCACTGTCGTCCCTAGGAGATGCGTTCCAGGTGGTCGGGACCACGCACTGATAGTTGGCTATCTTGCCATCCTCGATCCGTATCCAATGTCCCAAGGCCCCTCGAGGCCCACACACAAGTCCCATCCCGGATGCTTCCTCAGGAATGGTGTACTCGGTGTATACAGGTTCGCCAGGCTTGAGTTGCAGGACCCAGTCGGCCATGGAGTCAGCGACGTACTTGCACTCGAGAGCCCGTGCGGCGTGACGACCCAGCACAGAGAAGAGAGCGTCCGGTCCCGCGTGGAAGTGAGATAGCACGGGGTCCACCAAGCCTCTCACCGATGAGTTGCCGTTGGCGTAGTTGACGGCCATGCGCGCCAGAGGACCAACCTCGTAGACCTTGCCATCATACCTGGGTGCCTTGATCCAAGAGTATGCGCCGCCCTTGCCAGGCTGCGGCCCGGTCTCTCCCTCGCCCGGATATCGGCCGGAGCCGGAATCCTCGTACCAGGAGTGTTTGACGTACTCGGCGATCTTGACGGCATCTACTTCACCGACCTTCAGATCGGTTGAGATCGTGCCCGAGCGAAGAAGCCTGTCTCGTTTGAGATAGTCGACTTCTTTGCCGTCAAGATCGAAGACGCCATAAGCCAGGAGATTGCCACATCCAGAACCGATCTCGAAGTAGTCCGGGTAAGCCTCTGCCACGGCAACGATATCCGGTACCCAAACGTCGTCTATGAAGTCTCTGATCTCGTTGAGCTTCCAGAGGAATGTGGTCATCTTGTCAATGGTAGGGTGCTCTGTGACCCCTCCCGCCACCGTCGCGCAGTTGTGGGGCATCTTGCCGCCAAAGACGGCCAGCATCTCGTGGGCCTTGCGCCTGATGTCCAGTGCTTGCACGTAGTGGGCTGTGGCCTGTCGATCCACATCGTCTGGTAGGCGATAGTCGCCCTCGTAGCGCGGCGCGAATGGCCCGAGCTCGCCCCGGCTGATGAAGCTCTTGATGGATTTCAGGGAGGGATTGTCGCCTTCGTATGCGGCAACCTTGGTCACGTCCACGAAATCCAGAGCCGCCAGGTGATAGAAGTGCAGCACGTGAGACTGGATGTAGTTTGCGCCCAACAGCAGGTTGCGCATGATCCTGCCGTTGTCCGTGATCTCGCCGGCTATGCCGAAGGCACTGTCCAGGCACAACACGGACGCAGTGGCGTGAGTCTGTGGGCACACGCCACATATACGCTGTGTCAACTGTGAGGCGTCGCGCGGGTCTCTACCACGCAGAATCAGTTCGAACCCCCGGAACAGGGTGCCGCTACTTCTGGCGTCCTTGACCTCGCCATTCTCCACGATGGCTTCAACCTTGAGGTGCCCCTCGATGCGCGTGACAGGATCGATGGTTATCTTACCCATGTTGTGGCTTACCCCTTCTTCATTCCGCCCCGATGTTAGGCAAGGCTTCGTCGGTTATCTTCTCGTACAGCGGCGCCACGACATCTGGGAAAGTGGGCTCCACGCATCCTATGCACGGCGCTCCGCTGCCAACGCACCAGTTCACTCCATTGTTCCACAGCCTGGTAGGACAGTCAGCGTGAGTGACGGGTCCTTTGCATCCCAATTCGTAGAGGCAGTATGGGTCGCTGAGCTTCTTGGCGAACTTGCCCTCGTCGAAGTACGCTCTTCGGGGGCAGTTTTCGTGGATAAGCTGCCCATAGAAGGCATTGGGTCGCAGGTACTCGTCCAGGTCGCCTTCTGTGGGGAGACCCTGGAGCAAGAGGCTGGCGACGGTACCCACAAACCAGTCGGGATGCGGTGGGCATCCTGGAACGTTGATCAGCGGTGTGTCGATCGCCTCGGCCGAGAAGACGTCTTGAACGCTCACAGACCCGGTTGGATTGGGGCTTCCTGCTGGAATGCCGCCAAAGGCTGCACAGGTGCCCACTGCCAAGACGGCCAGCGCATCTCGACCGAGGGACTTGACCCACGAGTGCATGGAGATCTCCTTGCCCTGCTCCTCTCCGATCATCGCATAGGCACCGCTGGCGCCTAGAGGTATGGAGCCCTCTACCACTAGCACGTACCCGCCCTTCGCCTCCTGACGGGTGCGCTCGAGCTCTAGCACCGCGGGATGGCCAGCTCCTGCCATCAGCGTGGGATGAAAGCGGACGTTCAGGTGCTTTCCAGGAACGATCTCGTCCACCAGGATGTTCCTGGGACCTGGGCTGACCGAGTTGAGCAACGACACGGAGCAGCCGGAACACCCACCTCCCTGTATCCAGAGAACAGGGTATTCCTCAGTTCTTGAGTTTGCCATCTATCGAGTCTCCTCTTTGTGCTGATGTGGCTCTAGGCGCAGGTCTTCTCTGACGAGTCTGCGCGGACCTCCATGCCGGCTGCTGGACCAGTCTCTAGGAGGCTCGATTTCGAGCATCTGGTCCAGCCGTCCTTGCGCCTTGAGACGATCGTAGATCAGTTGCCAGGCGCAGGGGATCTCCGGATCTATCTCGCACTTGCCGTCCTGCGAGCCTCCGCACGGTCCATTGAGCAGGCTCTTGGCGCAACGAGCAATGGGGCAGATGCCTGCGGTCCGGTGCAAGATGCACTCACCACATGCGGCGCAGCGTTCGGTCCACAGCCCTTGCTCTTCCGGGATCCCGAGAAACGCAGTGTTCAGGGCAGGGGCCACAGTAGCCTCAGGGAACCGTTCCACGATGGCCTGGACTCCGATCCCACAGGCCATCGAGAGAATGAGGTCGTGGCTCTCGATCTCTTCCTGCACGGCGTCCAAGAACTCCCACTCGCACTGTCTCTGGACCGTGGCCTCGTCGAAGGTCTTCTCGTCTCCGTCGAGTTTGCTGGCCATACGCAGGCTGGTAGACAAGATGCCCACTTCCTTCTCGCCGCCGGCGAAGCAGACGGTGACACAGGTGCCGCAACCCAGCACCAGTATCCTCTCGTGATCGGCGACCATCTCCTTGATCTCTTGCAGGGGTTTCTGGCTGGCTATGATCATGCTGCGGAGCCCCCTTCTCGCAATGGGTTCGGGCCGAGTTCTCTGATGCGGTTCGTCATCTCGGTAGCGAGTCGGGCGAACTCCCGGCCCATCGCAGAGGAAATGAAGTGCATCTCCAGCCGGTCCGCTTCGATCCCTATCTCTTCGAGCAGGCCCTTGGCGTAGGTGACCCGCCGTTCTGCCCTCACATTACCTTCCAGGTAATGACAGTCTCCGACCAGTCAACCTGCCACCATAACGCCGTCAGCTCCTTCTTCGAAAGCCTTCAGGATATGCAGAGTATCCAACTTGCCCGTGCAGGGAAGCCTGACTATCTTGATATTGGTGGGGTACTGCACACGGAGAGAGCCCGCCAGATCAGCGGCCGCATAGGCGCAGTAGTGGCAGCAGAAAGCGACGATTTGCGGTTCGAAGTCGGGCATGCTCGGATACTACACCAACTCGGGTTGTCTGGCGAGGAGCGCTTCTTCCTCAGCCGTCACCTGCTTGTCTAGATAGTGCATCAACTGTATCGCCTTGGCTGGACACTCCGCGGCGCAGATGCCGCATCCCTGACAGGCGGCCACCTCTATCTTCGCTGCGCCGTAGATCCCCCCGGCGCCCGGGAGCGCTGGGTCAATAGTGGGGACGTTGTATGGGCACACCCGCACACAGGTAAGGCATCCCGTACACTTCTCTGGTTCTACAACCGCCACCACGCCGCCTGCGCGCAGGGTATCCTGGCTGAGGATCGTCGCCGCGCGGGCGGTCGCCGCCTGTGCTTGCACGATGCACTCTTCGATGAACTTGGGATAGTGAGCCGCGCCGGCGACGAAGATACCTTCAGTGACGAAGTCGACGGGCCGCAGTTTGACGTGTGCTTCGAGGAAGAAACCGTCCAGATCGACTGGCACCTTGAGGGCGCTGGCTAGCTTGTCGGCGCCCTCGGTGGGCAGAACGCCAGTGCTGAGGACGATCAAGTCGGCTGGTAGAGAGAGATCCGCGTTCAGCAACGGGGCGCGCACGTTGACCCGCAGGCCCTCGTCGGTCAGCACCTCGGGGGGGCGCGATCTGTCGTAGTGTATGAAATGGACGCCCCGCTTACGAGCCAAGGTGTAGTATCTCTCGTTGAGGCCGAAGGTACGCATGTCATCATAGAGCACGTAGACCTCGGTGTCGGCGCTGAGTTCTTTGAGCTTGAGGGCGTTCTTGACGGCGACGGAACAACAAATGCGGCTGCAATATCGGTCCGCTGGGCCCACACACTGAATCATCACGATGTGACCCAGGCCAGCGATGCTGTCTGGGTCGCCGGCGACACGCTCCTCCAGCTCTCGTTGGGTGAGGACCCTGTCGTCCTTGCCGTAGAGATGTTCGTCGCCTGTGTACTCCCGTGCGCCGGTGGCCACGACGATGACACCGTGTTCCACCTCAACAGTTCGTCCCTTGGTGTCGAGTCTCGACGAGAAGTTGCCCACAAACCCCGCTGTTTCCTTCAATTCGGTCTCGGTGTGCAGCGTGATCAGTTGGTGATCCTCGACACTCTGGATCAGCGATCTTAGGTATGCCTGCGGGTTGCTGCCGTCAAGCATGTAGTGAACATGGCGAAGGTTACCTCCCAACCGACCCGTACGCTCGATGAGATGCACCGGGAATCCCTGGGCCGCCAGCGAGAGAGCCGCGTTCATGCCGGCGACACCTGCCCCGATGACCAGCGCCGACTTGCTGAGAGGCAGGTCTACGCTGTGCAAAGGATCCAGAAGCGCTGCCCTGGCCACCGACATGCGGACCAGGTCCTTTGCCTTTCTGGTTGCCCGTTCCGGATCGTCGGAATGTACCCAGGAGCATTGATTCCGAATGTTGGCCATCTCGAAGAGGTGCTCGTTCAGCCCCGCCTGACGGATGGTGTCTTGGAACATGGGCTCGTGCGTATGCGGCGTGCAGGAGGCCACGACCACCCTGTTCAGATTGTGCTCTGCGATCCGCTCCTTGATGAGTTCAACAGAATCCTGCGAGCAGGTGTACAGGTTGTCCTCGGCGTGTATGACATGGGGCAGCGACTTGGCGTATTCGGCTACCGACGGCACGTCGAGGAAGCCGCCGATGTTGGATCCGCAATGGCAGACGAAGACCCCGACGCGAGGATCCTCACCGGTGACGTCATGTTCCGGTGGGTATCGCCTCTCTTGGGTAAGGCTCCCTCGACCTTCGGCCAGCAGCCCCTCGGCCTGCGCCGCCGCAGCGGACGCCTCCACCACGGTCTCCGGGATGTCCTTGGGGCCGCCGAAGGGGCCGCATACGAAGATCCCTGCACGATTGGTTTCCAGGGGGGCAAAAGATCTGTGCTTTGAGAAGCCGTCGTGGTCAAGCTCGATCCCCAGGTGCGTTGCCAGGCTCTGTGTCTCTTGCGCTATCTCCATGCCCACAGAGAGCACGGCCAAGTCAAAAGTATCTTCGACGAGGATCCCTTCCTCGTTCTCGTAGCGGAAAACGATGTCTCTTGAGTCTGGATCCTCTCTATGCGGGGGCACCCGGGCGCGCACGTAGCGGATGCCGTACTTCTCCCTGGCCTGGCGGTAGTACTCTTCGTAGCCTTTGCCGAAGGCCCTCATATCGATCATGAAGATGGTGCATTCTGTGTCGGGCTCGTGCTCACAGGCCATGATAGCTTCTTTGGTGGCGTACATGCAGCAGACGGAGGAGCAGTAATCGTGGTGCTCGTCTCGCGATCCGATGCACTGCACGAAGGCTATCTTGCGAGGGCGTTCGCCATCCGAAGGGCGCTTCACGTGCCCCTCGGTGGGACCCGATGCCGAAAGGAGACGCTCGAATTGGAGGCTGGTCACCACGTTGGGGTACAGACCGAACCCGAACTCCTGTGAGAGCCGCGCATCGTAGGCCTGGAACCCGGGGACCAGAAGAACCGCGCCGACGTCGATCTGTCTCGTCTCCTCGAGGTCGTTGTGATTCACAGCTCCTGCCTGACAGGCGTAGACGCAGGCCAGGCACTCGGAGCAGATGGCGCATTGGAGGCAGCGCGCCGCCTCCGCCTGGGCCATCTCGTGTGTATAGCCGAGCTCCACCTCCTCGAAGGTCACCCTGCGTTCAGCGACAGGTAGAGAGGGCATGCCCAGGCGCCCCTCCCGAGAGAGGTTCAGTTCGCGCATCCTGGCCTCGGCTTCCTCCTGGTCCATCTGGACCACTGGCAGTTGAGACTTGAGGGGCGGCAGCACCTGGCCCGAGAGGTGGTGGTGGATGGAGGCTGCGGCCCGGTGTCCATCGGCAATGGCGTCAATGACGAACGCCGTGCCGGAGACCGCGTCCCCTCCAGCGAAGACTCCAGGACGGTCACAGGCCAGGGTGTCTGGATCGACGACGATAGTGCCCCACGTCGTGCTGCGCACCTGGCTGTCCTCGGGAATGAAGGACAGTCCCGCTGCCTGACCGATGGAGAAGATGACGCTGTCGGTGGGGATCACGTGCTCTGTCCCCTCTATGGGCACCGGCCGGCGGCGGCCGCTCTCGTCGGGTTTGCCCAGCTCCATGCGGATGCACTCCATGGCGGTGACGCGGCCGTTTCCTTCTCCGATGATGCGCAGCGGGTTGGTCAGCAACTCGAAGCGGATGCCCTCTGCTCTGGCGCTTTCCAGTTCCTCCCGACGGCAGGGCATCTCCGACTCAGAGCGACGGTAGACGATAGTCACCTCCTCGGCGCCGAGACGCAGTGCGGTGCGAGCCGCGTCTATGGCCACGTCTCCGCCGCCGATGACGCTCACTTTGCGGCCCAGCTCCACTTCGTGCCCGAGCCTGACGTCACGAAGGAACCCGATGCTGATCATCGTGCCCTCAAGATCGGCACCGGGGATGCTCATACGTTTTCCTTCGTGGGCCCCCACGGCCACGAAGATGGAGTCGTATCCCTCATCTGTCAGCTCCCGGAGGTTGTCCACACGTGTGTTCAACCGCAATTCCACGCCGAGATCGATGATGTCGTCCACTTCTCGCTGGATCAGCTCCGCAGGCAGGCGATACTCTGGTACACCCACGCGTAGCATCCCTCCGGCCACAGGGAGTGCTTCAAACACCGTGACTCCGTAGCCAAGCTTGACCAGGTCTTGCGCAGCGGTGAGTCCGGCGGGCCCGGCGCCTACTATGGCCACGCGCTCAGGCCTGGTCTGGGGCAATGGCTCTAGCGGCGTCCGAGGCTCAGCATAGACCTGGTCTGTGACGAAGCGCTTCAGGGAGGCAATGGAGACAGGCTCATCCACCAGCCTGCGGTTGCAGGCATCCTCGCAGCGATGGTTGCAGATGCGCCCACAGATGGCCGGGAAGGGGTTATCCTCCTTGATCACTCTCAGGGCCTCTTCGTAGCGCCCCTCGCGGATCAAGGCGATGTACCCTTGGGCACGCTGCCCGGTCGGACACGCATCACGGCAGGGTGCGACGCCCAGTTTCTCGATGGCGAAGGCGTGTGGGATCGCCTGTGGGTACAGGCGATAGGCAGCGCGCCGGGTGGTCAATCCCTCCTCGTACTTGCTGGGCAGAAGGATGGGGCATGCCTGGGCGCAGTCGCCGCAGCCGGTGCACTTGTCGATGTCTATGTAGCGAGGTCTGGTCCTCAACGTGGCCGTGAGGTTTCCGGCTACGCCCCCGACATCCAAGACCTCGGTATTGGTCAGGATGTCGATGTTGATGTGGCGGCCCACGTCTACCATCTTGGGCGACATGATACACATGGCACAGTCGTTGGTGGGGAAGGTCTTGTCCAACTGCGCCATGTGTCCCCCAATGGCGCTATCGCGCTCCACCAGATAGACTTTGATTCCAGCGTTGGCGAGGTCGAGGGCGGCCTGCATTCCGCCTATGCCGCCTCCCACAACAAGGACCGCTCCCACTGGCTTTGCGTTCGATTGCTGGTCAGTCATAGCGCCGCGCCTGCCCAGGATGAGACAGAAACACTATGGCTTTGAAGCGGTGTTTCTATATCTGTAGATAACCGTCAGCGTAGATGACCTTGTTCTGGAGGATTTGCACCGTCTTGTAGATGGCAGCCTGTTCAGGATCCTCCATGTCGACGACCTCGGGATCGAGATCCTCCATGGCCGCTGTCGAGTCGTAGAGACAAACAAGCAACTGTCCCACGGGCGTACTCTCATCGCGCTCTTCGACGATTCGTGCCCATTCCTTGAGTCTAACATCGCGCGCGTCTACGATGGCTGCGTCCAACCCCGCGGCTAGCAGCATAACTGCGTAGGTGGAGTAGATGAGACTGCGATTCTCCATCGGAACACCGTTGGACACGTTGGAGAGGCCCACCAGTGTCATAGGGGGTGGATCGGAGATCTGCTTTAGGAAACGGATGGTTTCTATCGCCTCGGGACAGTACTCCTGCATCCCGCTCACCGTAAGGATGAGGGGGTCCATGAGTATCTGATCCATGGGGATGCCAAGTTCCGAAATGCGGGGTAAAAGCTGCTCCAGGGCTATCCCCACACGAGCATCTGCTTCCACGGGAATGCTCTTGCCCATGGTGAGGGCGATGAGCTTGGCGTTGTACTTGGCCGCGAGAGGCGGAACGTCCCTCAGGCGATCGGGTTCCGCCGAGGTAGAGTTGACTATGGCCTGCTGCTTGACTCTCTTCAAGCCAGCTT
>CAZOBP010000036.1:0-20183 GCA_964577995.1 uncultured Anaerolineales bacterium | reverse complement strand
ACTGCTCGTCCGCTACCTCCGTGGCGGTGATCTCGCCTTCGAAGAGCAGCCAGCCTTCGACCGCTCTCACGGCTTCCGCCACCGGATCAGCGCCCTTCTCGCGCGCCTCTCGAATCACCTCTCCCAGGCGAAGGGCCTTGCTCAGCGTGCCCGTGGCCAGCAATCTCTTGGCCTGCTTCATCGGCAGAAGGTCCCAGCACGCTCCTACTGCGCCATAGGAGGCGAGGGTCATCATGCGACTGATGCGGTCGGCCATGGCCAGACTGACCGTTTCTTTGACAATTATCACGTCACCCCATCGCGTCACGAGGGCCATCGGACAGAACGGCACTCCACGGAACTCTGGTATCCCCTGGTCTACCTCGGGAACCGCTCGCCCTCCAGCGTAGTCGCCATCCACTACAGGCACGCCGAGTTCCAGGCCCACAGCGACGGCCACGCTCACAGCGAGGGCTCCGGTCTCTCCCGCTATGATGGCCCCTACGTTCACACCCTCGGATTCCTGCAAAGCGCGAACGGCGGCCACCGTCGCCCCCATCTCGTCGTATTTGTCCTCGAAACAGCCCAGCGAAGCCAACTCCCCCGCCGTCCCACCCTGGTCAAGTCTTCCGCCGACGCCGCAGGTCATGACCGTCCAGACTCCGTCAGAGACGCCTTTCGCGTCCACCCATCCAATCTCCCGTCCTGCCTGCAACTCATGGAGGAGTATTCTCAGGGCCATTCCAGGGTCCCCGCCTCCACCCGTGCCCCCGAAACATAGACCACGCACGAAATCCTGACATTCTTGCTCAGTCCATACCACCGTGTTGCCCATTGATTCTCCCTCAAGCTATGGCCACGATCCTTGCTCAACAGCCGTGAGAAGAACAGAGCTCCGCGAGTGGAAACCGACAGTGCAGATGCGAACCACTGCGGCACTTCATCCCTCGTCTAGAATACGGTGTAGCTACCGTCTCTGATGATCTCTTCGCTCGCCCCGCCCTCGTACTCCAGAACCAGTCTGGCTATCTCAATGGCGCCTCCCTTCGCGTATACGGTATCCTGATGCACCACGTGACTTGGATCGCTGAAACTGGCCACGCCGACTGTGCCTCCCAGGTGGTCGCTACGGCCATAGGCCCAGTGCATACCCAGAACCTTCTCGTCCTCCAGGACCTTGCCGCAGATGACCGCCTTGTCGTTGCACCCCAGCCCGAGCTCAGCGATGTTGCGGCGCGCGTCATCTACCGCCAAGTAGTCCCTCATGCGAGCCGCCTCTGGTCCTTCTCCTATTACATCCACGATTAGGTTCTCGCGCACCTTGAACACGACCAACTCGTCATCGTACATGGCAGGGATGTTGCCCTCGGTCCGGCTGGGCCGATCTTCCACTTCCCCCTCGTACGGGGCGATGCAGGTCTCCCCGCTAGGAAGATTGATGATGCGTATGCCCTCCCGGCCAGGGTGAGCCTGCCCGTCGTCAGCGTCAGGCTTACGGTTGCGCAAGTCGAAGTACAGCTGGTGGCCGGTCGAGAACTCCACCCTCGCGCCCACCGCTGGGTCCACCTTCTCGGCCAAGATGCGGCACTTGCGCGCCACCTCGGAGTAGTCCGCCGTCAGAGCTGTTCGCTCCATACTCCTGGTGACCCCCGGCATAGTGGCACCCCGAAGAGTGGGCACTCGCTCGCTAGTCTCAATCAAGGGAGCAGTAGGAGAGAACTCTGCGAAGGCCACGACTATGTTGGTCTCGGCCAAGACCTCCTGCAGCAGAACCCGCTCACCGCCCATCTCACCCTCATCGGGGAGGACGCCATTATTGGTCCCTGTAGCCAGATAGATCAGGAGAGGACGCACGGTGAATCCCACCCTATTGCCAAGAGCACGGAAGGCCGCGTGCCAATCGACGGCCATCTCCCGCCGCTCCTCCCATTGCTCGTTGTCGCCCCACTCCCCGTGGGGCAGATCGGTCATCACCAAGACTCTTTCCCCCGGTTGGGGTGCGAATACGTCAATCAGCAGCTTTTCCAGATCGAAGCCCTTGTCCACGTCAATCCTCCATACCGAACGCTATATGCACAGCTATCTCAAACCTTGGATTCCTTCACCCTGTCCTCGATGGGGACGTAGTCCAGATCGAAGCCAAAATGACGCGGTCCCAGCACCTCGATCCCCTCCAGTGTGCGGTGGATCTGATGACCCTTGCGTCCGATCACGGCCACCCGATCTCCCACCGAGAAATCGAAGCTGAGCGCCGGCTCGGCCGTCTCTAAGTGCACCATGATCATCGAGTCCGGGCTGGTGACAAAGGGCTTGCCATCGATCCAGCTCACGTGATACTCGTTCTTGTACCAGATCTTGAAGCTGTGCCCCTCCGAGAGCCGCACACCCCGCAGTTCGTAGCTTCCCAACCCGAAGGCATACGACTGCTCATCCGCAATCTCCGTCTCGGTGATCTCGCCCTGGAAGAGCAACCAACCATCGACAGCTCTCACTGCCGCGGCGCCGGGGTCGATTCCGCTCTCACGGGCCTCCCGAATCACCCGGCCCACGCGAAGCGCCTCAGTCAGCGTGCCTGTAGCCAGCACTTCCTTGACGTCCCTGATCTGCATCAAGTAGCACGCACAGCCTATCTCGCCGTAGGACGCTAGATTGACCATCCGTCCAATCCGATCAGCCATCGCGGTGCTCACGGTGTCTCTCAGTATCAGAACATCGCCCCAGCGGGTTACGAAGGACATCGGACAAACGGGAACCCCGCGAATCTCCGGTAGCGTCTGAGGGACTTCGGGAATGGCACGGCCGCCGGCATAGTCCCCATCCACCACGGGGAGCCCGAGTTCCATCGCAGCTACCATCGGCACGGGAACATTGTCAGCCCCTATCTCAACTGGAACGATGGCCTGGACTTCCACCCCGGATGAGTCCTGCAAGGCCCGCACCGAAGTGACCAGCATGCTCAGGTAGTCGTGCCTCTCTTCAACGCACCCTAGCTTCGCCAATTCCTCCTCCGCGCCGCCCACCGTAGGTCGACCGCCCATCCCCGCGACCACGACTGTCCACGCTTGGCTAGGGAGGCTGTCCACGTCGATCCATTCGACCTTGCACCCTGCCTGCAACTGCTCTAGAAGCGCCCTCATGCCTACCTCGGGGCTTCCGCCTCCACCGGTGGCCATGAAGCAGAGGCCACGCACGAAATCCTCACACTCTTGCCGAGTCCTCAAGATCACGTTACGCATCCGAACCTCCCGAGATCCTCACATCCGTCTCAATGCCCAAGGACCCGCAGGAGCGCCACAACCCCGTGCAGGCCTGCAGATGGTCCAGACAATCGAGGACAAGAGTGGCGGCCATCCACCTTCTCCTCCCACTCCACGGCCAGTCGTGACGTCCCAATCTGGCCTATTGTGGCCATGAATGCCATCTCACCAACCCGCTCGGGATTGCCGCATGCGGCGCTCGAAACAGACTTCGCCAGCTGTGCTCGGGGGAGGAGTCTTGCCGCCATCGTTGCGTTGCACGGCCGACAGGTCGCACCGCTGCGCCCCTCGGCACCCGCGCGAAGGATTGAGGAGACCGAGCCATTCGAGCCTGCGTCCCGCTAGGGGCCATTAAGCATGATGCAGCGTTGCAGCCGCAGAGCCAGCTCCGCTACAATGCAGTATACCAAGACTCGCAGCAAGAATATACCACAGATCGTCCCTATCTCACAAGTCTGCATAGGACAGCATGGCCCGGAGAACCAGTCCTCACGCCAGGAATACCCCTCGCTCGCCTTTGCCCATGGAGACAACACAAGCCGACCATAATCAAGGAGGTACGATATGGAGCTAGACAAAGCGTTGGAACCCACTCCAGAGTGGTACTGGATGGAGATGGGTGGAGTTGGCAGGAAGATCGTCGAGGAGTTCTTCCCCATCAAGCCCGGTGAGAACGTCGTGGTCACCGCCGACACCATCTCGGACTGGCGGGTGGTGCAAGACACCGTGAAGGCCATCTACGCCGCTGGCGCAACTCCCACCTTGGTGGTGCATCCCACAACCGAAGTGGCTACCGCCGATCCTCCGGAACCAGTCACCGCCGCGCTTCAGGCTGCCGACGCGTGGATCGAATTCAACGATTCCTATCTCCTCTATAGCAACGCCTGGAAGAAGGCCATGGAAGCGGGGGTCAGGTGCTTCACCTTAGGAGGCGACGTGGATAGTCTGGTCAGGATGGTGGGTCGGGTCAGCTACGCGGTCTTGGACAGCCTTGCCAACAAGCTCATCGAACTGTCCAACAGGGCCACCGAGATGCACGTCACGAGTTCGTCAGGCACCGACCTTCGGGCAAGGGTCGATCCCGAGGGATCTGAAGGCCACGTGTTGAAAGGAGGAGAAGGGTCCGGCATCAGCTTCGCTGGAACAGGTTCCACCCAGGTGCCGCCCGGTCAGTCCGGCTTCGGCCACGTTCCTGACAGCGTGGAGGGCGTCCTGGTATTCGACGGCGCGCTATACCCTCCGGCCGAGATCGGGGTTCTCCGTGAACCGGTCACTTTGGAGATCAGCAAAGGGAAGATCACCAAGATCTCTGGCGGACGAGAGGCCAGGATCTTCGAGAAGTGGCTCCAAGGCTGGAACCACCCAGGGATGTTCGAGATCGCGCACTGCACCTATGGCTTCAATCCCGGGGTCAAAAGGTGCAAAGGCGAGATTGGACACGATGAGAGGGTCTTTGGCTGTATGGAGTTCGGCATCGGCGCTGCCTGGGCAGACGCCCCTGCGCACACCGATGGCATAGTGCTCGAGCCTTCTGTCTGGGCAGACGATGTGCAGCTCGAGGAGGAGGGCAGGTACGTCCGTCCCGAACTGGCTGAACTGGCCCGACAGTTGGGCGTGGTTGGCTACTAGACCTTGACCATCGGTCCCCGCCCTCACCGGGGTCGCTGGAGAGGGTGATTACACCCAGCCATCAGCGCGTGGGGCACCGGGTTCTTGACGACGGTTGCCCAACGCCAACCGGGCAATAGTGTCTCCCCAATGACCCGAGTGCCATCGCCCTGCGACCTTCGTGCACTACGCGCTGGACCACTTCGTCTGAGCAGGCGCGTGCCGCCGACCGTAGCTGTGTTTCCATTCCTGGTAGGAGGCTGGAGTGACGCATACTGACCAGAGGCAAGTGCCCTATCGCCTCGAGGCGGTAGATCCAAAGGGTGTGGCCGCCATACATGCCGCCACCATCGAGGTACTGTCCGAGGCTGGAGTGGTCTACGAGGAAACAGAGGCGCTCGAGCTTCTCTCCTCGGCGGGAGCAGTCGTCGAAAAAGAAGGACTGGTGAGGATCCCCGAAGCCCTCGTACAGCAGTCCACGGAGTCGGCTCCGTCCGCCATCTACATGCACTCACGCGAGGGCGCCGAGGCTATGCGCGTGGAGCAGGGCTATTCTTACTGCGGCACCGGATCAGATTGCCTCTACGTCATCGATTCCCAGATACAAGAGCGCCGGCAGGCCACCAAGAAGGACATCGAGACCTTCGCCCGCCTGAGTAACGCCCTCCCCAATATCGACTTCGTTCTGTCCATGGGTCTGGCCTCCGACGTGCCCCGCGCCACCGCCGATCTTCACCACTTTCAGGCTATGGTCTGCAACACCAGTAAGCCGATCTTCTTCACGGCCACAGACCATGACAATCTGATCGACATCATCGACCTGGCGGAGTACGTTGCGGGAGGGCCCCAATCCCTCGAGGACCATCCGTTCCTGGGTCTCTTCGCCATGCCCAGCCCGCCTCTGCGCCACTAAAAGACCGACCTGCAGAACCTGATCTACTGTGCGCGACGTGGCATCCCCGTCGTCTACGCCAGCGGAAACTCCATGGGTGGGCTTGGCCCTATGTCCATCGCTGGAGGCGCCGTGTCCTCCAACTGTGATATTCTGAGCGGTTTGGTGGTACACCAACTGGCTAACCCCGGAGCGCCCTTCATCTACGGGGTCGGCGTTTCTCTTATGGACATGTACACCGCCATCGACTCCTACGGGGCACCGGAACACCATCTAGCCGACGTGGTCAACGCGCAAGTAGCTCACAGCTACGGCCTCCCAACCTGGGGCTACGTAGCTACCACCGACTCCAAGACCCTCGACTTGCAGGCTGCGCTGGAGTACTCCAGCGCCACCATGATGGGACTCTTGAGCGGGTGCAACCTGCTACATGACGTTGGCTATCTCGAATCGGGCATGACGGCGTCGTGTGAGAGCATACTCTTCGGCAATGAGGTGGTCGAGTACGCTCGCAGACTGCTCCAGACCGTGGACGTGACTGAGGAGGCTCTAGCCGTAGAAACGATCAAACGAGTGGGATCCGGCGGTACCTTCCTCGACGCCCCTCACACCGTGTCTCACCTTCGCGATTTCTGGTACTCACGGCTTGTAGACCGCAGAAGGTATTCCCAGTGGGTCACGGACGGGAGCCAGACCATGTGTGACCGCCTGACAGAACGGGTCAGAGAGATCTTCTCGTCCCATGAGCCCGCACCCCTTCCCGAGTCCATCGTCCAGCGCATGGACGGTCTAATAAGCGCTCGAGATAGCAGTGCCACACCCGCTCCCTCCGGCAGAAAGCGCATCACCTGATCGCGATCGGGTGCAAGCGGTCTCGTGGAGCAGTG
Organism: uncultured Anaerolineales bacterium; assembly: GCA_964577995.1. Classification (GTDB taxonomy): domain Bacteria; phylum Chloroflexota; class Anaerolineae; order UBA7937; family B3-Chlor; genus JAUVXJ01. The sequence continues at coordinate 13,560 of CAZOBP010000036.1, read as the reverse complement.
AGCGGTGTCGTGTCTCAGGACCCCTCAGCCGGGCGCTCGAAGTCCACGACATCTTTCTGGAGCTCGCGACTCGCCTATATCGACAGGAGGGCCGGACGAGAACCCGGCCCTCCTGTTACATTATGGGCGCCTTGTGTGTTCCGTGCGCAGAGGATTGGCGCCCAATATGTGACTGTCGTGTACTTGTATCTGCCCGAGATTTACTCCGCCAGCGCCGGGGTCTCGCCCCCCTGGAGTGGCCCTCCAAGCCCCTCCACCGTCCTCCCTATGACGACACCACACTTGCTCACGGCTTGACGCCGGTCTGCTGCTTGCAGGCCAGACCCCTTCTGTCGGCCACATTATAGGGTGACACTGTGAAGAAGCGGCTAAGGAGCCAGGTCGATCGCGTGAAACCCGCCGCCTGGACTTGCGCCCGCTCGCGTAACGTGCTGTATCGGTCTATCCCAGGGCGCGAGCATGGAACTCAGTCGGCAAGACAGTCTCTTGACTCGTTCCCTCGCCTCGGGAAGTCCGTAGTAGTTCCTCGCGGACACACAAACGGCTCTCCCGCAATGGGAGAGCCCTAGGCGAACGAAAGCCTGACCACACTGTGCTGAGAAACGGGACGACTGATGGATTCCCTGTCGGCGTCGCTACAGGAGGACCTCAACCTTGTGCGCTCTGTCATCTCCAAGAACAGGCACGATGGCGCCTTCGATCTCCGTACCATCGACCACGACTGATCTCACGCCTTTGCAGACGTGATCGGGGTTCTTGACCTCAATCTGGTAGACCGTCTTCCTGAACTCTCTCGTCACCTTGAACCCATCCCATTCCCTGGGGATGCAGGGATCCAAAAGCAGTCCGTCATAGGTCGGCCTCACGCCCAGGATGTACTGCGTGGCGGCCTGATAGGCCCAGGAAGCCGTGCCCGTGAGCCAGCTATTGCGGGCCAACCCGAACTGAGGATGTTCGTCGCCCAGGATGTTTCCGGGATAGACGTAGGGCTCACATTCAGACTGCTCGATGACATCGTTCTTGGTTACGGGGTTGATCTGCTGGTAGTACTCAAAGGCGCGGTCCCCATTCCCGACTATCGTCTCCGCGATGATAGCCCACGTGTTGGCGTGCAGGAAGATGCCGCCATTCTCCTTCGCCCCCGGCGGGTAGGTGGTAATCCCTCCTTTCGCCTGGTCATAGCCGTCATACCCTGGCGTGCTGAGCTTGATGCCGTAGCATGTGTTCAGCCGCCGGTACACCGCATCCAGAGCACGCCTTGCCCTGTCGGGAGAAACAAAGCCGGAGATCACCGGCCACGATTGGCCGTTGGCGTAGATCTGACCCTGAGCGTTCAATTGGGAGCCGATGCGGCTGCCATCGGCGTCGAGGTACCTCACATACCACTCACCGTCCCAGGCGTTCTCGTTTACCCTTTGCCTCATCCCCTCATATTGGGCGGTGTATTGGGCTGTCGCCTCCCCGTCGCCGAGAAAACAGGCGAGTTCGATCATCTCCAGCAAGGCTTTGCCGTACAGATTCGCCGTGAACAACGATTCTGCACCCACTCGGAGATTCACAGTGTCGTTCCAGTCGGCGAATCCTAGCAATGGCAGCCCATGGGCACCCACGTTGTGTTGCGTGAACCTGATCGCCCGGCGCATGTGCTCGGGGACCGTGCCTGATTCCAGGGGATGCCCGTCGCCGTCTTCTTCGTAGAAAGGGACCACCTGGTCCAGGAAGGCGAGGTCTCCGGTCTCCTTGAGATAGGCGGTGACGGCGAGCACGATCCACAGATGATCGTCGCTGTAGTATTTCGGGGCATCCACCACCTCCCTGGAGTCACCCTCATTGGCCACCATGGTCAATGGGTTGAACTGATGTTTGGCGGAGCCGTCTTCTTTCTGCACCTGGAGCAGCTTCTCGATCAACTGTCTGCCCTCTTCTGGCATGCTGACCAGGACGCCCATCACGTCTTGGGAGCTGTCTCTGAAGCCGATGCCCCTCGCGCCCAGGCCAACTTGGTACAGCGAAAGGTACCTGGACCAGTTCATGGTCGTGTGGCACTGTCTGGGATTGTGGATGTTGAGCAAGCGGTTCACGTTGGCATCAGGGGTTTCCACCTGAAGCCGAGACAGATAGGCGTCCCAGAATGTCGCCAACTCCTCGAACGACCTCTCCACCTCGTCAGGGTCCCGAAAGCGTCTGATGAAAGGCAGAGAGGCCTCAACACTCTCGCCCTGGCCCAGTTGCGTGATCAGCCTGGCGCTCTCGCCCGGTTCGATGATCCCCAGGTGGTGAAGCAGCGCGGCGATGTTGTCGCCTCGCCGGGCCTCGTAGTCGCTCAGTTCCTCGTCGTGCAAGCTGAGCGGATTGTCCCAGGTCCCATACGCGCTCGCTCCCAGGAATCGCCGGCGATCCGTCTCGAAGGAGGATACCGGCAGGTTGGAGGTGAAGGTATTGATCTGGGTGTCTCTGCGCATGAATGGATACTGCGCCAGGATGGCCCTGCCGCTCCGATCACGATAGGCCTTGCTTTGCATGGTCTGAGGCACCCAGTCTGCATTGTTGAACTGCCTGAGGGCGTCCGGGTGGGTGTACTCGACCACGGGGATGGCGTCGATCTCCAGGGACTCCGCAGAGACATTGGCGATCCGCAGATCTCTGATCACGCAACTCTGCCCCAAGGGCACGAAGATCGTGGCCTCGGTTCTCACGCCGTAGAGTTGGGACACAATGCGGCTATATCCCAGCCCGATGTGACACTCGTAGAGATCGTAGGGATCCAGCGTGGGCACATAGTAGGGTGAAAAGACCCTGTAGCCTCCCTTCTCTTTGAAGCGCAGGTACAGCGTCTCGCCCTGGAAATCCCCATCGGCAAGCTGAGGTATGTACTTGGTGATACGATTGAGAGCCGGATCCCCCTTGCAGATCAGCGATCCTCCGGTGTGGTCGACGATCCCCCCGAACTGCAAGGAGCCGACGTAGTTGATCCACTTGACCGGCGTCTCGGGGTTCGTGATCACGTATTCCCGGTTCTCGTCGTCAAAGTGCCCGTATCTCAAGGGCCAGCCCTCTGTTTGACCTCTCGAAGGCATCCCAGACGCACATCAATCCACCACAGCATTGGCCGCTATGACTCTGCCGTACCAGTGCGCACTGCCCTTCAACACCCGCCTCTGTGTCGGATAGTCCACATAGACGAGGCCGAAGCGCTTCGAGTACCCGTGCCCCCACTCGAAGTTGTCCAGCAGCGACCACACGAAGTAGCCCCTCAGCGGCACCCCAGCAGCAATGGCTCTCGCAGCGGCCTCCAAGTGTCGTTTGAGGTACGCAATCCGCAATGGATCATCCACCGACCCATCGGGAGTGACGTGATCGGGATAGGCGGCGCCGTTCTCCGTGACATAGAGCGCCGGGAAACGGTAGTCGAAGTGCAACCGGCCGAGTACTTCGTACAGCCCTTCCGGATAGACCTCCCACCCCATGTCGGTACGTTTCGGGTTGGCCTGAGCAGTGCGCGGGGCATCACCAGCCTCGGCGGTTTCGGTGCTCCGCACGATGGTGCGGGTGTAGTAGTTCACCCCGAGGAAACCGATGGAAGCGGCTATCACCTCCATGTCACCCGGTTGCACAAAGCCCATGGGGTGCCCGTAGTGATCCACAATGTCCGCCGGATACCCTCTTGCCGAGATCGGATCGAGAAACCACCGGTTGACAACCCCATCGCGCTGCCATGCTGCAGCCCGATCGACTACACTGGCCGATGCAGGTGTCTGGCCACCGAGGTTGAGGGCAATGCCCACCTGCGTCCCCGGCGCATTGGAGCGCACGACGGGTACGGCCCAGCCATGGGCCAGCAGCAAGTGATGTGCCGAGGCCAGCGCCTGCCCGAGGTCGGAAAGACCTGGAGCGTGGCGTCCCTCGAGATATCCAACGAAAGCGCTGACGAAAGGCTCGTTGAGGGTGAGCCAGTGTTTGACCCGGTCTCCCAGCCGGCGAGTGGCGAGGTCCGCATACTCGACGAACGCCTCGGCTGTAGGCCGAGCAGGCCAGCCACCTTCATCCTGAAGAGCCTGAGGCAGATCCCAGTGGTAGAGGGTGACAAACGGCTCGATCCCCGCCTCCAGAAGCGCATCCACGAGCATGCTATAGAAGTCGAGACCCGAGGGGTTGGCGCGGCCTCGACCCTCGGGGAGCACGCGCGGCCAGCATATCGAGAAGCGATAGGCCTTCAGACCGAGCTCCTTCATCAAGCCTACGTCCTCTCGCCAGCGGTGGTAATGATCACAGGCCACATCGCCAGTGTCGCCGTTGGCTATCCTGCCGGGCGTATGGGAAAAACGATCCCAGATGCTCTCGCCCTTGCCGTCCTCGTTCCACGCGCCCTCGATCTGATACGAGGCAGTGGCGGCGCCCCACACATAGTCAGATGGAAACGAAGCAGTCCTGCACATGAACCTCTCACCACATGCTAGATCGTTGCCGTCCGCACCAGTCACCATCCGCGCCGAGACCTGGGGGACCGCGCGACCAGCAGGCACACACGCCAGGTCAACATCCGGAGCAAACCGACTGGTGGTCGTACGCAGCGCGACCGCTGATCAACTGTCCGGCCAGGCATCACGTGATAGTAGCTTCGACCACCACCTCACACTGGCCAGTGCTTGGCAGCGGCACAACATCTCCCTCGATCGGCTGGCCGTCTACCTTCAACGAAACCAGATTACCCTTGCCAGCCCGCTCCACTGAGATTTCGTAGGTCACGCCGCGAAAGACCCGCCGGGCCTTGAATCCCGACCACAGACTGGGGATGATGGGCGCGATCCGCAATCCGGCGTGGGTCGGCCAGATACCCAGAATCCACTGCGTGATGGCCACATAGTTCCAGGCAGCGGTCCCCGTCAGCCAGGAGTTCTTGGCCTCCCCGGGGGTCGTCGCATCGCGGCCTGCGATCATCTGCGCGTACACGTACGGTTCGCAACGATGCACGTCGCTGATCGCCTCCCGCACCGAGGGGTTGATGCGGCTGTAGTAGTCGTGCGCCAGGTCGCCATGGCCCAGCATGGCTTCGGCGATCATGATCCAGGGGTTCGTATGGCAGAAGATGCCTGCATTCTCTTTGTAGCCAGGCGGATAGGACGAGATCTCGCCCAGATGCAGATAGTAGCGCGTGTAGGGGGGGTGGTGGAGCATGATGCCATGCGGGGTCGTCAACAACCCCCCCACCGAGGCCAGCGCTTTCTCGGCGCGCCCGTCGGCGAGGCCCAGGCCAGCCAGCACACACATGCCCTGAGGCTCGATGAAGATCCGTCCCTCCTCGTTTTCGCGGGAGCCAACCTTGCCACCGGAGTCATCGTAGGCGCGCAGGAACCACTCGCCATCCCAGCCGTGCTCATGCACCGCCGCTTCCATCCTCTCCGCCGCCTCCAGGCATTCCTGCGCGGCCTCGTTCAAGTCGCGCCACTGTGCAATGGCCGCCAGCTCTCTCGCAGCCAGCACGAACAGTCCAGCGATGAACACCGACTCCGCCACCTTGCCATCCTTGGTACGGGCGCTCTGGAACGATTCATCGGGCGTCGCCGAGAAGGTGTTGAGGTTCAGGCAGTCGTTCCAGTCCGCACGCCCGATGAGTGGTAGGCCATGCGGCCCTAGCCGATCCAGCGTGTAGCGAAAGCTCCGCTGGAGGTGGTCGTAGAGCGGCTTCTCTGTCCCCGGCGCATTCTCGTACACGGCTGGTTCATCCAGAATGCCCCAATCCCCGGTCTCGTTCAGATAGGCGGCCGTACTCAGGATCAACCACAGCGGGTCGTCGTTGAAACCCGTTCCAATCTTGTCGTTGCCGCGCCTAGTGAGCGGCTGGAATTGGTGATACGCTCCACCGCTGGCCAATTGCGTGGCCGCAAGCTCGAGAATGCGTTCGCGCCCACGTCGCGGGAGCATGTGCACGCAGCCCAGCAGGTCCTGATTGGAGTCGCGGAACCCTATGCCACGTCCCATGCCCGATTCGAACAAGGAGGCCGATCGGGACAGGTTGAAGGCGACCACGCACTGATACGGGTTCCAGATGTTGACCATGCGGCTGGTGTGGACGTCCTGAACCTCAATCTGGAGCGTGTTCAGAAGGTTGGTCCAGAATCTGTGCAGCGCGTCAAAGGCTGCCTCTACCTCGGGTACTTCCAGATACCTATCAATGATCGGATGGACTGTTTGCTTGTTGATCCTCTGCGAACCTAGTGGATCGAACTTCTGGTCCGGAGGGTTCTCGTGATAACCCAGCACGAAGATGATCTCGCGCGTTTCCCCAGGCTGGAGGGCCACTTCGAGGTGATGGGAACCCATCGGCGCCCAGCCGACGGCCACGGAGTTGAACGAACAGCCGCGCTCGACCGCAGCCGGACACTCCCAGCCCCGGTACGGCCCCAGGAACACGTCGCGCTGCGTGTCGAACCCTGCCAGTTCCTCCGAGCAAGCAAAGAACGCGAAGTGATCTCTGCGCTCGCGGTATCCAGTCTTGTGGTACATCACACCATCTTCCACCTCGACCTCGCCGGTGTTGAAGTTGCGCTGGAAGTTGGCCGCGTCGTCCTCTGCGTCCCACAGACAGAACTCGATAGCGGAGAAGATGGAGAGGTCAGCCTTCCCCTGGCGTCGATTGGTCAAGGTGAGCTGCCAGATCTCCAAGTCCTCTCCCAATGGAACGAAGTAGCGAGTCTGGGCTTCGATCCCTTCGTAGGTGGAGCGAATGGTGGTGTAGCCCAGCCCGTGGTGGCAGGCATAGTCCTCCACCGGACATCTGGTAGGTTGCCAGGAAGGAGACCAGAACGCCTCTGTGTCATTATCCCTCACGTAGATGTAGCGTCCGCCGTAGTCCAGGGGGACGTTGTTGTAGCGGTAACGTGTGATGCGCCGCAGGCGCGCATCGCGGTAGAATGAGTAGCCGCCGGCTGTGTTGGAGATGAGGCCGAAGTATGCCTCGCACCCCAGGTAGTTGATCCATGGAAGGGGCGTATCTGGCTGCGTGATCACGTACTCACGGTGCTCATCGTCGAAGTATCCGTAACGCATTACCGGTATCCTCGCGTCTTCGCATCTTCTAGGATCGTCTCGGTGGCGGTCGCGCCGATGCGGGTCGCGCCCAACGCCCGAACGCGAAGCACATCGTCGAGGGTGCGCACACCCCCCGCCGCTTTGATCTGGACCTCGGCCGCACACTGGGCACGCATCAAAGACAGATTGTGGTCGGTCGCTCCAGCATAGGAGTAGAAGCCATTCGGCTGCTTGACGAACCCATAACCGCTCGATGTCTTGACGAACGCCACTCTGTGCCGCGAGCAGATCTCACAGAGTCTGACTATGTGCTCGTCCTGGAGATAGTCGGTCTCGAAAATGACCTTGAGCGTAGCATGGCGATCAATGCAGGCGTCATTGATGGCCTTGATCTCATCGGAGGCGTAGTCCCATTGACCACCCAGGGCTTTGCCGATGTTGATGACCATGTCAATCTCGGTGGCTCCATCCTTGACAGCCTGAATGCTCTCCGTTACCTTGACGCCTGTGCGGCTGTTGCCGTGCGGGAAGCCAATTACAGCGCAGACTTCCACTCCCGACCCGGCCAATGCCTCGCGGGACACGCTGACGGCATACGGTTTGACGCAGACCGTTGCCACATCGTACTTCCTCGCCAGCGTGCACCCATCCAAGATGTCCCTATCCGTCATGGTGGGATGGAGCAAGGAATGATCGATCATCTTGGCAAGGACGTGCAAAGTGATACCTTCTTCTATGGGCCTTATCCTTTCAGAACAACGCCGATCCGCTCCTCGGCGACCACAAGCCCCAGACCTGGCTATTCATCCTTCAGAGAGAGTTCTCTTTGATGAAATCGACTAGCTCATCGAGCTTCGCAAACGCCAGACACGTGACCGTGTCTGCTCCGCCGTAGTAGATTGCCATACGACCTGTCGGCGGGTCATACAGGGCGGCACAAGGGAAGGTGACATTGGGAACGTCACCAACGCATTCGTAGTACTCCCTCGGGCTGAGCAGGTACGGACGCGTTCTGTAGATCACCCTCCAAGGCTTCTCGAGATCCAGCAGCGCCGCACCAAAGCTGTATACAAACCCGTTGCACGAGGTGAGCACACCGTGGTAGATCAGGAGCCACCCTTCTGACGTCTCTATCGGTGTAGGCCCCGCACCGATCTTAGTGGCTTGCCAGCCCCAGGTAGGAGACATCACGTGCCTATGATGCCCCCAATGGATCAGATCCGGGCTTTCGCTATAGAACATGTCACCAAAGGGAGTGTGCCCTCTATCGCTGGGTCGGCTCAGCATCGCAAACTTCCCGTTTGGCTTGGAAGGGAAAAGCACACCGTTTCTGTTGTAAGGCAAGAAGGCATTCTCCATCTGGTAGAAAGTCTTGAAATCATAGGTGTAACCCACGCCTATGGTGGGCCCGTGGTACCCGTTACACCACGTGACGTAGTATCTGTCCTCGAGCCAACACACACGTGGATCGTACGCGTAGACGAAGTTGCCAATCTCGTCGTCTTCACAGCGGAACTGGATGCGGTTCGGCTCTATCTCCCAGTTGACGCCATCTTTGCTCACCCCTGCATGGAGTTGCATGACTCTGGCCGTGTTATCGCAGCGGAATACGCCCGCAAAACCGTCTTCAAAAGGCACGACGGCGCTGTTGAATATGCTGTTCGCATCTGGCACTGCATCGCGCGTGATGATCGGGTTTCTCTCCGAGCGCCAGACGACTTCATGGCACCCTTGAGGCCGTTTCTCCCAAGGGATGTTGAGCAACTGAGAACCTCCTGGCTCTATGCCTGACATGGTTCACCAGCTCGCGGAATGTGCCATAGTCTGTCCGGAGGCAGAGCGCCCGACATTGAGTTCGCTTCAGACATGACTGTTCTTCCCTAGCACCGGCTGCACGCTACGAAATGACCAGGTTCGGCCTCTACCAGCGGCGGTCTCTCTCTGGCGCACCTTTCATCCTTGACAGCGAGTGGACACCTCTCGTAGTAGACACAGCCGCGGGCGAACTCTGACTCCTTTGCTCTCAGCTCCACATCTACCTCTTCCCACTTCTCATCCAGGCGGGGGACACAAGCCATCAGCATGCTTGTGTAGGGGTGAAGCGGATTGAAGTATACCTTCTCCGTTGACCCCATCTCCACGACCCTTCCCCTGTAGAGGATCACCACTCTTTCACTTATGTAGTAGCCCAGCGAGAGATCGTGCGTGATGAACAGGATGGACAGGCCAGTGGACTTCAGATCTGCCAGCAGGTTGAGGACGTCCATTCGTCTGGATGCATCCAGCATACTGATGATCTCATCAGCCACGAGGAATTCAATGTCCAACAACAGTGCGCGGGCGACGAGAAAACGTTGAAGCTGACCGCCGCTGAGTTGGTGGGGGAACTTGTTCAACACGTCGTCGGGATTCAGACCGACCGCCTTCAACGAGCTGTCTACCTTGTCGGCCCATTCGCGACCCTTGATCCCTGGATAGAACTCCTCCCGGATCATTCCGAATACGCGATCGGCTTTGAAGATCGGGTTGTAGGAACTGAACGGGTCCTGGAACACACCCTGTACTTTCCGGTAATACTCCTTCAGTGCACCCCCTTTGAGGGTGGAGATGTCAACCCCGTCGAACGATATCGACCCCAAGCTTATCGATGTGAGACGTAGTATCATCTTGCCGATAGTGCTCTTTCCGCTTCCGCTTTCGCCAATCAAGGAGACGACCTCTCCATCCTTGACGTCGAAGCTGACGTCGTTCACTGCATGGAGTTCTCTTCCTCCAAAGGTCCCGACCTTGTAGACCTTCGATACCCCGTCTAGCCTAAGCATTCCTTTCGAACTCCTTCCAGCAAGCGACGAAGTGGTCTTTCTCGAGTTCCATGAACGGGGGCTCTTCCAGGCATTTGTCAAACGCGACTGGGCATCGGTCTCTGAAACGACATCCAACTGGAGGATCGAGTAGCTGTGGCGGATTCCCAGGAATCCCTTCCAGCTTCCTCTCGGCATACTTCACTCCCACCTTCGGCAAGGCCGAGATCAACAGCTTCGTATACGGATGCCGGGGCGAGTGTACGATCGCGTCGGTGGGGCCTTTCTCCGCCAGTTGTCCTGCATACATGATCAAGATGCTGTCTGCAATCTGGTACAGTATCGAGATATCATGGGTGATGACGATCAGGCTCTTCACGAATTCGCGATGCCGGAATTCGACGAGCATCTCGGCGACAGCCTTTTGCGTGGACACATCAAGGGCCGAGGTGATCTCATCCGCGATGAGCAGTGAAGGGTTCAGCAGAGTAGACAGGACCATGACCATTCTCTGCTTCATACCGCCTGACATCTCAATCGGGTACATGCTCAGCACGTCGTGTGACAGTTCAACCAGATCGAGTCTTCTCCTTAGCTCAGGTAGAGTAGACTTGAAGTCCACCTTCCTGGATTCAAGGAGCTCTGATGTCATCTTTCCGATTTTTCGCGTCGGATTCATGGCATTCATGGCGTATTGCGGAATGATGGAGATCTTCTTGAACCTGAAGGCATTCATCCTTTCCATGTCCCAGACGGGCAGTTCTTCATCGTCGAGCGCCAGACGCCCCTCGACGAATCTCATGGGGGGAGTCAAGGCGATCAGACTGTGGCCGAGCGTGGTCTTTCCGCAGCCCGATTCGCCAGCCAGGCCCATGATCTCTCCATCCCCGATGGTGAACGTGGCGCCATCCAGTGCCTGGACATCCCCTCTCAGGGTTTGGTAATAGACTCTGAGGTTTTCTACTTGTAGACTCACGCTTTCACATCTCCCTGAGTTTGGGGTTGAAGACCTCGTCCAGTCCAACGTTCGTGACGTACAGCGCTCCGACGATGGCCATGATCGCTACACCCGGTGGAACGAACCACCACCATATACCCAGAAGAAGAGCGCCCCAGAGGACCGCATTGTTCATCATCAGACCAAGCGAAACCGCATTCGTAGGGCCGAGGCCGATGAAATCCAGGGTGGCAGCCGTGAGGATCGCCCCTCCAAACTGAAGAATGAAGACCAGCAACAGATAGGACATCATGTTCGGCGCGATCTGGGTGAAAATGATCTTCCAGGGCTTCATTCCGCTCAGCCGCGCCAGATCGACGAAACTCCTGGAGCGCAACGAAAACGTCTGTGCCCGGATGGCTCTTGCCGCCCAGGGCCAAGCCGTACATCCGATGAACACACTTTCCGCGAGAACGCCCCTGACTGTAAGATACGCTGCTATGATCAGAAGGATAGCCAGGGTTGGGATGACAAGGACGATGTTTGTGAGCATGTTGAGCACTTCATCGACGATACCACCTCGATAGCCGGCACTGAAACCAACCAGTACTCCTATCAGGGTCGCGAGTCCTCCACCGACAATCCCCACCAGGAACGTTGCCTGGAGGCCGAGTATGAACTGTGAAAAGACGTCCTGACCGAATGTCGTGGTCCCAAACCAATATTCGGCTGATGGCGGTTGATAAGGTGGCCCCACGTAGTCGTAGGGTGCGTAGTCTGTGAGCAGCGGGCCAACCAGAGTAAGGACGACAAAAACGAGAAGGACAGCCAAACCAAGCTTCAGTTTGTTGTTCTTTAGTGCAAAGTAGAGGATTTCGTTCCGCTTCTTCGGTTTCGTCATGCTGCTTCACCCATCATCCCTGTTCGCGTTCTCGGATCCACGAGGACGTAAGCGACATCAATGATGAAATTGGCGAGCAACACGCCCAGGATGATGAAGAGAAAGCATCCCTGGATAAGGAAGTAGTCCTTGTTCTGAATAGCCCCCAGGAGCAGGTAGCCGATTCCGGGGTATGAAAACACGATCTCTGTGGCGAGAGCACCCGCAACGATGACACCAAGGTCCAGGGCCAGCCCGGTGATCTGGGGAAGTATCGCGTTTCTGAACGCGTATTGTCTCACCAGCCTCCTCGGCGCCCCAAGGGCCTCGAGATAATGAGAGTAGTCCGCCTCGAGTTCGTAGATGATCATGTTCCTCATCCCAATTGCCCAACCACCAAATTTCACCAGGAAGAGGGATGCGAAGGGCAAGAACCAATGCCTTAGCAGGCTCCCGATGAAGGTCCATGAGAGATGAGGCCGCAACGCGAAGCTGTACCCCCCTGAAATCGGGAATATGTCCAGGACTATTCCAAACACCCAGGCCAGCAAGATACCCAGCCACATATAGGGCGTCGCGGTGAGCATATACCCCAGCGGCGATATGGTGTTGTCAAGCCACTTCGATCGCGCCGCGAAAGCGCCGAACCAGTTCCCCGCAAACCAACTCAGGAGTATCGCCGGCACAAGAAGAAAGAGGTCATAGGGCAAGGCGTTCATGATGACCTTTGTCACCGGCAGCGGAAACAGAAGCACGCTTATTCCCAGGTCACCGCGGAGAAGGGCCTTCCAGAAATTGAGATACTGTTGCCAGACCGGTAAGTCCAGTCCAAACAAGCCTGCATAGTAGTCATAAATCCGCTCATAGGCCCCCGCGTGCAGCGAGGCCCTGGAGAGCATGGTCTGAACAGGATTGCCAGGCATGAAGCGCGGGATCAACCAGTCGATGGTCACCGCCAGGAAAAACGTCAGGAAGTAAATGAGTACTTTTCTTCCGAAATACCGTTTCACGCCATTTCCTCCCTACAGCAAGGCTGCAAGAACACCGCCCCTCCCGCAGGCTGAGAAGGAGGGGCGGTGCTTGAACAGTCTTACTGTGCCAACTCCAACTGACCTACTCTGTCTCTACCAGCTCCAACTCCGCGAGCATGAGTATGGCAGTCATGTTCCAGTATTGGTTCCAGGTAGCAGGCAGGTAGTGGTTGGCATCTTCTCCCGACCCCGGCCAGTTGGTCCAGACCGCGCTGGACCACTGAGCCCACATACCGTTGTACCACAACGGAATGATAGGCAGATCCGTGAGGTGGATCCTCTGGAGCTGCGAGGTGATCGCCTTCATACCCTCGACGTCATCCGTCGGGGTCCTGTCCAGCTCTTGCACGAGAGCCCAGGCGTCCTCGTTCTCGTACCTTCCGAAGTTGGTGGTGGTCTGCGACTCCAGGACGGGCAAGCGGAACAGATAGTCATAGTACGTCCACGGGGTGCTGCTGATCTGCTTATCGTTGTTGATCAGCATGTCAAAGCTCCCGCTGTTGCGCGCATCCACCAACGCACCGTAGTCCGGGAAGTCAGGAGTCAAGTTGATGCCCACGGCCTGGGCGCTTTCAGCGATGACCCTGATGGACTCCATCCAGTCCGTCCAGCCGTTGGGGACGATGATGGACAGCTCGATCTTGGAGCCGTCGGGCATTTCCACGAATCCGTCGCCATCCACATCCGTGTATCCAGCCCCGGCCAGAATCGCCTTCGCTTCATCTGGATCGTAGTAGAACCCCAATTCGTCCACCACAGCCTGGTCGATGTACTTGTCCCAGTTGGGAAGCAAGCCGGTTGGACTGGCTTTCTTCACGATGTTCGCATAGACCACGTTGACGATCTTGTCCACGTCGATGGAGAAGGCCAGCGCTTTGCGGA
>CAZOBP010000035.1:0-20725 GCA_964577995.1 uncultured Anaerolineales bacterium | reverse complement strand
GACATGCCCTTTGACGAGGGATCCTTCGACCTTGTGGTGAGCAGCAACACCCTTCACCTTCTGAAGAACCCCATCACGATGTTCGACGAGGTTCAGCGAGTCCTCTCTCCCACAGGCAGGTTCATCATCAGCGATTTCAGGAGATCCTGGTGGGGAGTCGTCACCCAGCACATCAGGGCTGCGTACACGCCACAGGAGCTCGAAGACCTCCTCGGCCAGTCAACGCTCGAGAACTGGGAAATACGGAGTGGGCTGCTCTGGTTGACTGCGCTGTCGAAGACTTAGAGCAGCCCCATAGTCAAGGAAAACAGCCCCCGCTCTCGCGGGGGCTGTGGTCGTCGTAGAGCAAAAGTCGAGCGGCCCACTCATCGGCGCCAGCGTCGGCCATGTGGCCGAATGCTTATTTCGGGCTGCAGCAGTACGCCTGACCAACCACGGGAGAGTCGAGCGGGTCCAGCGCCGCGCGGTCAAGATCTAGGCTAGTCAAGAAGCTTCCGTTGGGACACCAGGTCACCGGCTGGTGGCTATTGATCCCCGCCTGTTCCACCTTCACCCAGGAACATGAACCCCAACCGGTGTACTTGGGATCGCCCAGCGGACAACAGAAACCCTGCCCAACCCCGGGGGAGTCGAGTGGGTCCACGCCCCCCAAACGATCCAAATCCAGACCCGTCAGATACTGCCCATCGGGACACAACGGCACGGCTTTGTGACTGTCATCGCCTGAGCTACCAACCTTCACCCACGAACACTGACCCCAAGGGCTGAACTGGCCCACAGACAGCGGGCAGCACTGCGCCTGTCCAATCACCGGCGAGTCCATGGCGTCTATCGCCTTACGATCGAGGTCCAGGCCGGTGAGGAAACTCCCGTTTGAACACCAGGTCTTCGGCTGGTGACTGTTGATCCCTGCCTGTTCAACGCCCACCCATGAGCATTGACCCCAGCGCGGCACGAACGTTGTCGCCGTGGCCTGTGCCGGTGGCGGCTGCGTCGCCGTGGGATGCGCCGGTGGTGGACTCGTCGCCGTGGCCCCAGGGGGCGGCGATGTAGGCTCGGGCCCGGATCCAGCCTCCACGTGTAGCGTCACGAAGGCCTCGTGAGGCCCTCCCGGCGCTTCGACCCACAGTTCGTAGGTCGTGGTCGCCTGCGGGCACTCCTCGCGCTCGCCCAAGGGAGGCACGTCCTGGCCATCGATGAATACCGGCCACTCGGGAGGAATTACCTCCCAATGCAGAATGGCACACCCACCCTGCGGGATGGCGTCGGGGTCAACCACAAGCATGATGTGCTCTGGCCCGCCTTCAGGGGGCGGCTCTTCCGGAGGCACCTCTTCCGGAGGAGGTTCCTCGGGCGGCACTTCCTCTGGGGGCGGCTCCTGCCATTCCCCCTCGACCTCGATCATCACTGACTCTCTGATGGACCCGCCCGGCGCTGCCACCACCAGTTCGAAGCTGGTCGGCTCCCCCAGGCAGACCTCCTCCTCTCCTGACTGCGGGACCTCCCGTCCATCCAGAAACACGGGGTACTCCTCAGCGCCCATCACTTCCCAGTGGAGCATGGCGCATCCCCCAGGTGGCACCACTTCCTCGCTCGCCCAGAAGGCGATCTCCGGTTCCACGCCTGTAGTGGGCAGCAGATCCGACAAGCTACAGCCAAGAGCAGCGCCAAACATCAAGAGCGCCACCACGAGCGTAAGTGCTAAGCGTCGCAGAGTCCTCTGTTCCTTCATGGGATCCTCCCTTCTGCATACCGCCCTCCATGGCGGCCGGGCAGAAACGCCCTCGAAGACTTACGCACACTATACCAGTCATTCTCTTTTCTGTCAACCGGACCGCAAAAAGCACGCAGTGCCGGGGTGTGTGCAATGCGAGGCCTCTTGCCTCTCGGCCCACGACTTACCCTCCGAGATTGTGTGAGTCCGGTCAGTGTGGGTATAATGGACACTGGCGCACGCATGGCCAGACACAAGACGATCCCCGCGCTCGGCGCAACCAGTCCGTGAGAAGCTGTGAAGGGCCGGATTCTCCTCATCAACCCTTGGATCTACGATTTCGCCGCCTATTGCGAATGGAGTGAGCCCCTGGGCTTGCTTTCCGTGGCTGCGTTGCTGGAGGAGAACGGCTACCAGGTCGCCCTCGTAGATTGCCTGGACAGACACCATCCGCGGCTGCCCTCCAGACCCCGAAATGATGCCTACGGCTGCGGCAAGTATCTCAAGACCATCGTGGAGAAACCACCGATACTGGGCGCGGTCCCTCGCCGCTATGGACGCTACGGGCTCCCCCTGGAGGTCTTCGAAGAGGAGGTACAGTCGCAGCCTTGCCCGGACGTAGTCCTGGTTACTTCCGGCATGACCTACTGGTACCCCGGTCCCTTCGAGGCCATCAAGAGGGTCAGAGCACGCTTCCCTGGTGTGCCCATCGTGCTGGGGGGAATCTACGCCACGCTGTGCCGCGACCACGCCGTCAGGAACTCCGGAGCCGACTACGTTCTCGGCGGCGAAGGGGAGCTCCAGACGCTCCGACTCGCGGACGAGCTGACCGGCCATGAGTCCGATTATGCCCGTTACGAGGGCAGCCTCGACGCCTTGCCACCCCCGCTGCACGGACTGCGGCGCAACCAGGGATACGCCGCCATCCAAACATCGCGCGGCTGCCCGTTCCACTGTACCTACTGTGCGTCCTCCCTGCTTCATCCTGAAGGCTTCAGGCGAAGAGAGCCGCGCCGAGTGGTCGATGAGATAGAGTACTGTCGAAGGCAGCTCGGAATCCGCGATTTCGCTTTCTACGACGACGCCCTGCTCGTGGACAGCGAGATGCACATTCACCCGCTCCTCGATCGAATCCTGGAGCGAGGCCTCGACTGCCGCTTCCACACGCCGAATGGACTTCACGCCGCGTACGTCGACGCGGACTTGGCCTGCAAGATGTACAAGGCTGGCTTCAAAACCATCAGGCTCGGCTTGGAGACCTCCGACCCCGAGGAACAGCGACGCAGTGGGGGCAAGGTCTCCAATGAGAGCTTCCGAGAGGCCGTCCGAAACTTCAGCGCCGCCGGTTTCGAGTCGTCTTACATCACCGCCTACGTCCTCATGGGTTTGCCCGGACAGTCGCTTCGACAGGTGAGAGACAGCGTGACCTTCGCCCACAGGTGCGGAGCACCTGTACAGATCACGCTATACTCTCTCATCCCCGGCACCGTAGAGTGGACCAGGGCGGTGCGCACATGGGGCATCGATCCCCACGCTGATCCATTGTTGCACAACGACTCCATCTATCCCTTCCCCTGGTGCCAGGCCGGTCTGGAGGACTTCCAGGAGATCAAAGCCCAGGCCCTCGCCGGCAACCGCGCACTGGCCCCCGCCTGAGCGTTTGCGTCAAACGGCATGGTTTTCATACTGGTAGATTCTATGTTAGAATACCCTTGGATCCAGGCTCCAGGTGTTGCAGCGAGCCCTGGGTCGGGAGGTTGAGTTGTGACCAAGACGGGCAGAAACGACCCCTGCCCCTGCGGCAGCGGGAAGAAATACAAACACTGCTGCCTCAAGAAGGAAGCAGAGGGCAAGTCCGAAGCCATCGGGAGGGACAGGTCCTGGGACACGATGATGGACAAGCTCCTGGACTTCTCGAGAGAGGCCCGCTTCCAGCAGGAAATCCAGTCGGCTTTTGACCTCTTCTGGAACAGGAGCTACACCATCGAAGAGATCAACTCCCTGGAGCCCATGCAGGTCATGAGCTTCTTGGACTGGTACGCCCACGATTATCGCACGGCTGCGGATGGCAGGAGGATTGTAGAGATCTTCCTGGACGATGGAGCTTCCGCGCTGTCCGGCCAAGAGAGAGAACTCCTGGAAGCCCAGGCGCGCACACTGATGAGCGCCTTCGAGGTCAGGGCGGTGGAAGAGGGCGAGATCGTCGAGCTTGTCGACGCGTTCCGACACACGAAAGTCCAGGTGCAGCACACGCCGTCGCTGCGAGGGATAGGCGCGGGTCAACTATTGTTGGCTCGTCTGGCCACTACGGGTGACCTGCACCGCTTCTCGTGGATCAGCGCTGTCGTGCCCCCTGAAGTCGAGGAGGACTTCAAGGCCTACATACAGGAGATGTTCTCTGGGTACCAGGAGGAGCACTTCCAGGCCTCGTGGGCAGAGTTCCTGCGAGACCGAAGCTACCTCTTCAACCACTTCTTGCTCAAGGTGAGAGGACAGCTTCCCGCGCCCAGAGTCCTTCTGCCCTTCCAGGAGGCACAGGAGGCTAAGCCTCGCCCTGCTGTCCTCACCCCTGGCGTTGTCGAGCCTGAGAAGCGTCCCTCGGTCCTGGTCCCCGGTCAGAGGAACAGAAAGCCGCCCCCGAAGGTGCTGGTGCCTGGCCGGGACACGTGAGGTTTTTTCCGAGTTGGCAAGAGGTCCTGGCGTGTGATGGAAGACGTGACCAGACTGTACCTCGTAGCCTGTGCACAGACTGCTTTGGACAGCGAAGGTGTCTTCCAGGGACCCACTGACCACCAGTTGTCTCGGAAGGGTACCAGACACGCCAAGCTTCTCAGCAAGCATCTGAAGGATCACGAGATCGACTCCTTCTACTCCAGTCCCTATGGTGGGGCGTTCGCCACTGCTTCCGCCATCGCTGCCAGTCATAGGCGAGGCGTGATCAAGTTGAGGGAGCTGAGGGAGATGGACTTCGGGCAATGGACCGGCAGGCCGCCGAACCAACTCAAGGAGTCCGATCCGGATAGGCTGATCACGTGGCAGTTCACACCTCACGAATACCGTATGCCAGGCGGGGAGACACTGGCTGAGGTGCAATCAAGGGTTGTCAGCGCTCTGGAGGACGTCGTTTCCGTGGAAGAAGGCAATGGGGTGTGCGTGGTAACCCACGCCATCCCTCTCAAGACCGCCATGTGCCACTTTTTGAACGAAGGTCTATCCATCATCTGGTTCACGCCTCGCCAGGAGAGCACCGCTCTGAACATCATCGCCTTCCAGGACGATCAGGCCACCGTGACACTGGTCGATAGTCTGGCGCACCTCGGGGAGGACAGACCGACATAGCCTGTGACCTGCCCTACACCACGTGACTGACCCTCCCTGCAGGACTCTTGACGCCTCCGCATGTCCCAACCTCGCAGGCCGAGGAGTGCTCGCAAGAACGCAGAGAGACATGAGCGATAATCCAGCCGGGTTCACATCGGAGGAAGAGCGCACACTGTCCGAGAAGCTGCACGCCCTCAGGGGCCTCCTCTCTGACATGGGCAGCGTGGTCGTGGCCTATTCTGGAGGAACCGACAGCACCCTGCTGCTGAAGGTGGCTCACGAGGAGTTAGGCCAGAATGCCGTGGCCGTGACCGCTGTATCCCCCAGCTTGACCAGGGAGGAGACAGACAGCGCAGCTCGCCTGGCCACAGAGCTAGGAGCCGAACACCTCTTGATCGAAAGTGACGAACTGGACAGCCCGGACTACGTTGCCAACTCGCCGGATAGATGCTATTACTGCAAGCATCTCCGCTTCGACACACTCGTCCAACTGGCTCAGGAGAGAGGCTTCGTCCACGTCGTGGACGGAACGAACGTTGACGACCAGGGAGATCACAGACCGGGAATGAGGGCCGCACGCGAGATGGGCGTACGCAGTCCCCTCCAGGAGGCGGGCTTCACCAAGGCCGATGTCCGCGCAGCCAGCCGCAGGATGGGCCTGCCCAACTGGAACGAGCCCTCGAACGCTTGTCTGGCGAGTCGCATACCGTACGGCACGCCCATCACGCGCGAACGCTTGCAGCAGATCGAAGAGGCAGAGCGTCTGTTGCACGAGCTAGGCTTCGCTCAACTGCGGGTCCGGATGCACGGCGACATCGCCCGGATAGAAGTTCAAGCCGAGGGCCTGCCCGCTGTGCTGGAGAAGCGCCTCCTGATCTTGGACCAGCTCCGCAAGCTGGGCTTCTCGTACGTGACACTGGACCTGGAGGGGTATCGTAGCGGCAGCATGAACGAGACGCTGGTGGACAGCAATGATGAATGACCGTTTGAGACAACTACTGGAAGAAGTGCGCGCAGGCAGGATGGACACTGACGAAGCCTTGTCCCGCTTGCAGGACCTGCCCTATCAGGATCTGGGCTACGCGATGCTCGATCATCACCGGGGGCTGAGGAAGGGTTTTCCCGAGGTCGTCTTCTGCCCAGGCAAGACTTCCGCACAAGTCGTAGAGCTGCTCTCAGAGCTATCCCGGCGTAACGACCGGGTCATGGCCACCCGAGCCGACGAGGCGACCTTCGAGGCGGTCAGGGAGGCGATACCAGAGACTACCTACTACTCGCAAGCGCGCATCATCCTCGTGCACAGGGGCCAGCAGGAGCCGGAGCCCGCAACTGGCGCCGAGCACTACGTGCTGGTAGTCAGCGCTGGCACGTCAGACATGGCCGTTGCCGAGGAGGCAGCCGTCACCCTGGAGGTTCTGGGAAGCTCCGTCGAGAGGTTGTACGACGTGGGAGTGGCCGGCCTCCATCGCCTTCTGGACAGACGTGAGAGGCTGTTTCGCGCAAAGGTCATCATCGCCGTTGCAGGTATGGAGGGAGCACTCGCCAGCGTGGTGGGTGGCCTCGTCTCCTGCCCTGTGATCGCCGTGCCCACCAGTGTGGGCTACGGGGCCAGCTTCAACGGCCTGGCTCCCCTCCTGACCATGCTCAACTCCTGCGCGCCAGGCGTAGCGGTAGTCAACGTGGACAACGGCTTCGGCGCTGCATACTTCGCTCACAGTGTTATGAGACTCATGGGATAGAGATGAAGATAGCATATTTCGACTGCTTTTCGGGTGTCAGTGGAGACATGATCCTCGGAGCACTCATCGACGCCGGTCTGGACGTGGAAACACTGCGCCAGAACCTGGCCGGACTGCACCTGTCCGAGTACGAACTGAAGGCAAGCCGCACACGGAAGGGAGCGATCGAAGCCACCGATGTGCAAGTGGTGGTCCACAGCGAGGTCGCTGAGCGCAAGCTCATCGACATCGAGGGGGTGATCGCCGGCAGCGAGTTGCCTGAGGACATCAAACAAGCCAGTGCAGCCATCTTTCGGCGTCTGATCGGAATCGAGGCCACAATCCATGGCGCCCACCCAGAAGACGTGCACCTGCACGAAGTGGGTGGCACGGATGCCATAGTGGATGTCGTGGGCTCGCTTCTGGGCTTGAGACTCCTGGGCGTGGAGAAGGTCTACGCCTCGAGACTCCCCTTGGGACACGGTTTCGTCCGATGCGCCCACGGACTGCTGCCGGTACCAGCGCCAGCTACAGTGGAGCTGCTCAGAGGGGTCCCTGTGATCCAGCTCGACGTCGAAGGAGAACTCGTCACGCCTACCGGCGCAGCGATCCTCACGGGTGTGGTGGAGGGGTTCGGGCCGTTCCCCGCGATGACAGTAGACACCGTAGGATACGGAGCGGGCAAGAGCGAATTCGAGTTTCCGAATCTACTGAGAATCCTCATCGGGTCCACCACGCAAAAGGCCGCCAGAGCAACCGAGCAGGTGGTGCTCCTGGAAACGAATCTGGACGACATGAACCCTGAACTGTTCGATCATATCATGCAGACCCTGTTCGAGGCAGGGGCCCTGGATGTCTTTCTCCAAACCTTCCAGGGCAAGAAGAACCGCCCCGGAGTCATCCTCTCCGTGCTGTGTCACCCGCACCAGGCACAGGACTTCTCAACGATCATCTTCGCAGAGACGACAACCCTGGGTATCCGCTACGAGACCATGGACCGTCTGTGCCTGGACCGCGAGACAGCTTGGATCGATACACCACATGGCCAAGTGCGGATCAAGGTGGCTAGGCTGGGCGAAGAGATCGTGAATCTGTCCCCCGAATACGAGGACTGCCGCCGCCTGGCCCTCGAGTCAGGAAAGCCGCTCAAAGAAGTATACGCTGCCGCGGAGGCCGCGGCCAGGCAGTGGCGGAACCAGCATGAGTAGTGTCGCGTCCTATGGCAGTACGGCCAACCCACGCCTGACCAGGGAACGCTCATGCGTGTCCTGAAGTGCGCGCTGCTCCTACTGATCAGTGTAGCCTTGGCTTGCCTCCTGGGTTTCGGCGTCCTCTGCTTTCAGATCGACTGCTATGGGCGACGAGACCTGGCCCAGCCGGCGGACGCCATTGTAGTCCTGGGAGCGAAGGTCCTTCCTGACGGCCAGCCCGGCCCCGACCTGCGGGCGCGCACCCAACACGCCGTTGACCTGTATCAGGCTGGTCTCGCCCCCCGGCTCATCTGCACAGGAGGAGTCCAGGACGATCCAGCATCGGCCGCCGCTGTCTGTCGATCCCTGGCCCTGTCGCTGGACACTCCCCAGCAAGCCATCTTCCTGGCAGATGGCTCTGCCAACACCGAAGAGGACGCCCGGCGCGTGGCCCTGGTCATGAACCAGCACGGATGGCAAAGTGCCATCCTGGTGAGCCACCCCTTGCATCTCTACCGCGCCAAGCTCTTTTTCGAGAAGGAGGGCCTGACCGTATACACAAGCCCCACAACCACCGACCTCGACCGGATAGACCTGCCCTTGCGCGGCTACTACACGATCAGGGAGGCAGTGGGTATCCTGTGGCCCTACGTCGAGGATGCCGGCTTGCCCAAGGAATGGACCGACGCCCTTCAAGAATACGTCTATGCAGGCCCCTGAGCCCGTGCGCTGGCAACCCAGCCTGAGCGACCCTGGCGCCGCCCGCTTGTAGGCGCAAGATGCGCAGGAGCTTCGCTATCCACCGCGGCATCCTTTGCCGCCACGTATCAACGGTGATACAATCGCCTCAAGGAATGACTCGAGCCACGACCTGTAACTGAGGCAGCACCGTGCTGGAAATGCCCCCTGCCATACACGAGATTATCGCCTACACAGACCTGCTGGAGGTACGTGGAGAGGTCAGAGCCTGGCCTCCCCGTCGCATTCTCGACGTCCTCAACGGCGAGCAAACACCCTACCTGACGGTGGAGCAGGCGTCAATCATCCCCCTGTCTCAGTGGGGGAAGGGCCAGCCCGCAACTGTCGAGAGCATTGTGCTGAACAAGAGCGAGATCATTCTCGTCTGGCTCGTTCGAGAGACCACGGTGCAGCACCCGAGTCAGCAACCGTGCACAAGGTGCCGCGCCGAGTGCTGGTCTACACAGGCCCTTTCATCGCCCAGGGAAGCATACACGCGCTCCGCGAAGGCACACTGACCCAGGCGCTTGACGCCATGAGGGAGGTTTTCATCGCTGTCACCGGCCCCTCGGTACTCTGCCTCTCGGCCGAGGGCCTGGCTCTCAAGGGAGGCATAGTCCTGGCCTTGAACAAGGAGCGCATGATGGCCATGCAGGTGGGCGAATGAGGCGCAGCCAGAGGGCCGAGCCCCGCGCAACGGGTGCCGGCAGCCGGTCAGCCGTGCCTCGTACGCACGGCGAGACGCTCGCATTTTGGTGGCCTGGCCGGAGATGTCTGATTTTCCCTTCTAGACAGCTCACGCGCGCCCTGGTCGCGGTGATCGTGGCCAGTCTACAGATCTTCACCGCCTGTGCACCAGCGGTGCCAGCCGCTCCACCGACAACCACAGCCGGGGATTTCCTGCCCACCGCCACAGCAACCGCACAACCTACGCCGACGGTTACGCCGTCGTACGAGGATCCTTACGAGCCGAACGATTCCATGCTCGACGCCTCGGGCCCCCTCGTCCCCGGGCAAGAATACAGGGGCTACATCAGCGAGAAGAACGACGCCGATTTCTTCTATCTGGAGATCGACTCCCCTCGCATCGTCAAACTCAGCCTCACCGATATGCCGCCAGATGCGGATTATGATCTCTACCTGGTCACCGGGGAAGAGGACATCCTCAGCGATTCTGCAAACTCGGGACAGGCAGAGGAGCACATCGAGTTCACTACGAGCAGCGTCGGGGTCTTCTATGTGCTGGTTCTTCCCTTCCATAACTTCAGTGGCACCGAACCCTACACCTTGAAGCTGGAGTTGTCGCCGGCGCCGACTCCGAACGGCGAAGACAGCTACGAACCCAATGACACCTTCGCACAGGCTGCCGGACCATTGGTCCCGGGCCAGCCGGTATTGTCCTACATCTGGGACGAGGGCGACCTGGACGTGTACGTCTTCGAGGTTAGTCAGAGCACCACTATGGCCATCATGCTCACAGACATCCCCCCGGTGGGGCACTACGGAATCCTGCTGTACAACGAGGCAGGGGACGAGATAGCCTCAGCCACGCGCGCCTTGTCTTACGCGACCATACAGGAATCGTTGGCACAGGGGACGTACTACGTCGCCGTGCAGTCCTTCTCCGGCTTCAGCAAACAAGAACCATACACCTTGGAGATCAACTCAGTCACTCCTTAGCGCCAGGGACCGCCATGATCACTCGTTTCTCGATCACCAAAGGATCGTCGTAAGATGTCCAGGATCTGCTCTGAATGCGGAACCTCCAATCCAGACGCCAACACAGTCTGTCGCAGTTGCGGCAAGGCCCTGGCCTCGCAGCATGGGTCCGCCACTCGACAGGTCCAGGGTGACGGGAGCAGAGGTTCCGGGCCGTGGTTGGCGGCAGTGATCATCGCCCTTCTGGTCATGTGCTGCCTTTGCCTGGTCGGCGTCGCGCTGCTTGATGAGTTGATACCATCCCACCCTTTCCAGACTCTGGTGGTAGGGACGCCCACCCTCACCTCCACGCAGCCTCCAACTCCCACCACGATCCCAACGAACACGCCTACTCCCCTCGTGTTCACGCCCGAGCCGGGTGCGGATTCCTTCGAGCCAGACGATAACCTGGCCCAGGCAATCCCGATAGAAACCGACGGCACTCTCCAGGCCCACACCCTCAGTCCAGCCGACGACCGGGACCACGTGTCCTTCGAGGTCGAAGCAGGCACGAGATACGTTGTGGAGACGAGAGGCCTGGGTGCCGACTGCGACACCGTACTCACGCTGCATGACGAGGATGGAACCGAGCTAGCCTGGGACGACGACGGAGGTGAGGAATCGCTCGCCTCTCTCGTAAGTTGGACAGCACGCGAGGACGGGACGCTCTTTGCGGAGGTCAGGCAGTTCGACGAGCTCGCCGAGGGAGACGACACCGGCTATCAGATCTGGGTCACGGAATCCGAGCCTGTCGTCGGTGTCACGGATGAATATGAGCCTGATGACACGATGGAACAGGCCAGCGCGATACTCCTGGGCATTCCCCAGACCCACAACATACACGAAGCGGGCGATAGGGATTGGGTGTTCTTCGAGGCCATCGAAGGGCAAACATACGTCATCGAAACCTCCAACCTGAGGGGGGGGATGGATACCATCATCTTCCTCCACGACGAGGAAGGCCAGAAACTGGCGGAGAACGACGACAACGCCGGAGACCAGACTTCGCGCATAACGTGGAGAGCCGAATCGTCGGCCACTCTGTACGTCGTAAGCCAGGACTACTACGGGAACGAGGCCACGCCAGAGATGCGCTACACCATCTCTGTTTCCGAGGGTGTGCCCTATGATGCGGACGTGTACGAGCCCGACGACACCCAGGATCAGGCAAGTACAATCGGGATCGCTTCCGATCAGACTCACAATCTGCACGTTACGGGAGATCGCGACTGGATTTGCTTCCAGGCTGTCTCAGGTAGAGACTACGTGGTGGAGACACTCAACCTGGGGGATTGGATCGACACCTATCTCACCCTCCACGGCCCGGATGGCGATGAGTTAGCCGCCGACGATGACGGGGGCGCTGAGCCACTGTCCTCCCTCATCAGGTGGAGCGCCACGATCGATGGGACTCTCTGCGTAATGGTCACGGATCTGGGAGGCGGAGAGGCGGGGCCAGGTACCGATTACTCGCTCCGACTGCGAGAAGAAGGAGCCGTGGCTCTCATACCTGACGGATACGAACCGGACGACACGATGTCCACGGCGCGAAGGATAGAGCTGGGAGAGCCCCAATCTCACAACATCCACACAGCAGGAGATCACGACTGGCTCTCCTTTCAGACTGAGGAGGGCGTAACGTATGTGGTAGAGACTCACGCCCTGGAGGATGAGGTAGACACCGTCCTCGTCCTGTTCGACGCGGATGTACAGGAATTGGCCCAGGATGACGATGGCGCCGATGAGCCACGGGCTTCACGCATCACCTGGACCGCAGAAGAAGCTGCTACGGTCTACATCATGGTGCGGGACTACAAGGACGACAGAGCCACCCCCGGCATGGGATACTACGTCTCTGTGCGCGAAAGCGACGACGCCACTGCTCGCTCTGAGGCCAGCATCTACGTCGTAGACGGTGTCTATCACATGCTGAGCGCCGAAGTCAACCGCTTCGGGATCGGCGTGAGCGAGCGACTCTCTCTGGAGAGCTTCAGCCTGGAGGTCGATGCCACGCAGGTCAGCGGTAGTGATGACAATGAATACGGCCTGGTGTGTAGCTACGAGGACGAAGAGAGCTACTACGAACTTGCCATCTCCGGCGACGGCTATGTCGGGTTCTTTGTCAAAGAGCAGGGCCGTTGGGATACCATCGTGTCTTTCACACGTCACGAGGCCATCAACCAAGGGGACTCGGTCAATCGCCTGCGGCTGGAAGTGGAAGACGGCGCCTTCTCGTTCTACATCAACGGGCAAATCGCGCTGCAAGAATACGACCGTCGCCTGGGCGAGGGTTTGATAGGATTCGGCTGTGGCTCCTTCGCTGAACCGTACCTGCACTGCTCCTTCGACAACCTGAGAGTATGGGATTCCGAGGGTGAACTGGTGTGGGAAGATGATTTCGCAGACAACTCCGGAGAGTGGTCCCAGAGCGCGACGCCGTAGGGGCTCCCCGGGCCATGAATAGAATGGAGGAAAGCGCGTGAAAAGCATAGAGAGTATGTGCCGCAGGGCTGGAGGTTGGCACACCAGGTTCACTTTTGTCCTTTCTCTCTCGATCGGTGTCTTGCTGATCCTTGGTGGTCTGATCGGTTGTTCGTCCCCGGTGCCGACTCCCACGAACACGCCGGTGCCGCCGGCCGAGACTGCAACTCTCCAACCTGACACGACTCCCGAGGCGACCAAGGAGCCCCTGGTTCCCCTGGACGACGACCCCGTGCTGGGCTCCCCGGATGCCCCGGTGACCATGATCGAATACTCGGAGTATCTGTGCTCGTTCTGCCGTGCCTTCGCGCTGGAGACCTTTCCGCTTATCAAAGAGCAGTACATCGACACCGGGCAGGTCAAGCTCATCTTCAGAGACTTCCCAGTGCACGGCGAGGGATCTGTCGCCATGGCCATGGTGGCTGAGTGCGCCGCTGACCAGGACAAGTTCTGGGAGATGAACAAGACACTGTACGACCGCGTCGAGGAATGGGCAGCGAGCGAGGAGCTACTACAAACCCTGATAGGCTATGCCGACGAACTGAGCATGGACACAGATGTCTTCTCGTCATGCTTGCAGGAAGGCACAACCATAGACAGGATTAGAGAGGACTATGAGATAGCTGTGCAGGAGGGAGTGAACGCCACCCCTACGTTCTTCGTCAACGGCACCTTAGTCAGAGGAGCTGTCCCCTTCGAGGATTTCCAGACGGTTATCGAGGACGAACTGGCGAAATCAGGCTAGAGAGGGTCTGCGCAAGATCTCCTCTCGCTTCCTGGTGAGATGTGATAGCAGATTCTCGCTGAAACCCTGGTCCCGCGCGAAAACGTGAAGGTAGTCGTACAGCACCAGCGCCAGACCACGCGATCCATCTGCAACGAGCTGCTCTGCCTGCGCGTCGACGCGCTCTAGCATCCTCGCTAGCTCGGTCTCTCCCTCCCGTGAGGCATAATCCAACGCTTCAGCGTAGCGGGCTAGCCCCGTCTGGTAGCGATCCGGCACCGATAGGGCCAGGCGTCCCCTGAGCCAGCTCAACTTGGACAGCGGCTCCCACCGCGCCAGTTCCAGAGCCAAGACCTGGGCCTCGTCAGCTCGCCGCAGGAAGTCCTCCGCCTGTCGTTCGCTGAAGTGGAAGAAAACCAGGTTCATCAGGGCCACAAGCTCGTTCAGCTCCTCCCCAAGCTGACGGGCAATCTGGAGACTGGCCTCGTAGCAGTCCCTGGCCTCTCGAAGCCTGCCCTGACGATAGTATGTGGCACCCAGATTGTTGAGGACGATTCCCTGCCCGCGGTCGTCGCGATGGGACTTGCGCAAGGCCAGGCTGCGAAGATAGCTGCTGATCGCCTCCTCCCAGAGGCCTTGAGCGCTGTAGGCGTTTCCCAGCTCGTTCAACTGTCGCTCGTCGAGGTCCTCGAAACCCTTGCCCTTGTCCATCCCCCCTCGCTCCACGGCATCTATGAGGCAAACAGCTTGGCTATCTCATCCCGCGGAAAGATTGGGAGGTCTCTCACCGCCCCACCACCCCTCATCTTGATACCTTCGCTAGATGGCCTGACCTGGCCGATCACGGCCGCAGGGATCATTTCCGAGATCAACGTGTCCACAAGTCGCCCTGCCTGCTCCGCAGGTAGGGTTAGGAGCAAGGCCCCCGAGGCGATAGTACCCAGCGGGTCCAGGCCGAACTCCCCGCAGAGCAGGGACGACTCCGGCAGTATCTCGATCTGCTCTCCTTCGATCATCATGCCCACACCAGCGGCGATCGCCACTTCGCGGAGCCCCATGGCCAAGCCTCCCTCGGTAGGGTCGTGCATGGCGTGGACCTCGCTGTTCATGCTGGCCAGTCTGGCCTCCCGAAACACACTGATC
The DNA here is from genome assembly GCA_964577995.1 of uncultured Anaerolineales bacterium. Taxonomy (GTDB): domain Bacteria; phylum Chloroflexota; class Anaerolineae; order UBA7937; family B3-Chlor; genus JAUVXJ01. The sequence goes on along the minus strand of CAZOBP010000035.1, from coordinate 5,998 downwards.
CCCGGGTCATGGAGATAGCCCTGCGCGCGAGCAATCAGATCGTCCCCGTAGCCCCGCTTCCGCAGTGAGGCCTCCCTCTCGCGGGCGATGATCGCCGTCCCCTCGATGGCGATACCCTTGGTCAGCACAATGGCATCCCCCACTCGGGCACCGCCTGTCGTGATGAGGCGCTCTTTCTCCACCTCACCAAGCATGTGCCCGACGACCACCGGCCGATCGAGACCGTAGGTGATCTCCGTGTGTCCACCAACCAGAGAAACGCCCAACTCCTTGCACGAGTCGTGCATCTGCCGGAGTATCTGTTCGACCAGACGCTGGTCGCTGCTTTCCTCGGGCAGCAGTATCGTCGCCAAGAACCAGAGCGGCCTGGCTCCGGTGGTGACCAGATCGTTGGCGTTCACGTGCACGGCGTACCAGCCGATCTGATCCGTAGCGAAGGTGATGGGATCCGTCTTGGCCACCAGGTACCGCTCCCCCATGTCGAGTACGGCTGCGTCCTCCCCGATCTTCGCCCCCAACACCACCCGCTCGTCTTCCAGGCGGTACTTGTCGAGCAAGCGACCCAACACGTCCGACGGCAGCTTTCCTACCGGAAATCGTCTCCCCACCGAGTGCCCCCTCGCCCTGTTTTTTTTCGAACCGGCCACTACTGCTCCCCAACACCGATTATATGGCAACCCCCTCGGTATCGCATGGGTGCAGCCACACCGTAGATCGGAAAGGTCTATCTCCGCACGTAGCCGTGCTCCCGGAACCAGACGACAGCTTTGCGCTCCGCCTCCCTGGCGGGGGGCTGCCGCAAAACCAACTCTCGCACCGCCTTGCTGGAGTCGAAGAACATCCGCTTGCGGGTCAGTCTGACGGTTGCCGGAGTCATCTGGGGCTGGCGTCCAGGGAGAAAGTGGTGTGCCGCAGCATACGCATAGGAGAGAATCAATACTGGATAGTAGGGCAATCGCAACCTGGGGGCAGGCAGTGCGCGCACCACACCATGTCCCACGAATCCTGTTGCTCCCGTCGCCAACGCCTTCACGGTCTCAGCCTCCGGTGCCCTCCAGACCATTCTAGCCCAGCTCTGCCAACCCAACCACCCCCGTTCCCCTGGCGCCAGTATGCCCCAGATAAACGCTCCTCTTACCGGGACTGGCAGTTACTGGCAGTCCCTGACAGGTGGTTCCACTTTGCTAGACAGCCAGGATAGGTTCTGGGAGGGCACCCGGTAGTTTTCGGCAGTTCCAGTATGCTACAAGGACTGTGGGTTCGGCCATTGTCTCCTTTCCAATTCTCCGAGGCGCGGTCCACGCGGGAGTGCGCCACTTGCCAGCAAACAGCAGAGGGGGTGTGTGAGCGTGAAAACCATCCTGTTTGTGCTGCCGGCTCTCCAGGAAGTCCTTTCCCAGGAGTTCCGCCAGATCAAGTACTCGCTGTTCCCGCCTTTGAGCCTCCTGACCCTCGCGGGGCTGGTCCCAGAGGACAGGTACAACCTCGTGGTAAGAGACGAGCACGTCGAGGATGTTTTCGCCGAAGAAGACGTGGACCTGGTGGTCATGACAGTCTATGTGCCCTCCGCAAGGAGAGCGTACGAGATCAGCGACTGCTATCGGGCGCGGGGTGCGAAGGTGTTCCTGGGCGGGATACATCCAACCACGCTGTCAGAGGAGGCCGCCCAACACGCGGACAGTATCTGCCTCGGCCCCGGGGAATCTGTGTTTCCACAGATGCTCGAGGACTTCGAGCGTGGTCGTCTGAAGCAGTACTACCATGGACACAGAGAGAGGGACATCTCGAAGGTTCCCCTTGCACGCCGGGACTTGATAAACTCGAGCAAGTATCTGGTTCCCAACACCGTGGTGGCTTCGAGGGGCTGTCCGTATAGCTGTGACTTCTGCTACAAGGAGAGCTTCTGGGGCAGCAACTACTATGAGTTTCGTCCTTTGGGCGAGGTCAGAAGGGAGCTGGACACCTTCCAGCACAAGTTCGTATTCTTCCTGGATGACAATCTGATGGGGAACCGCCGAGAAGCGAGAAGGCTCTTCGCCTTGCTGAAGGAATACAACTTCATCTGGCAGGCGGCCGCCTCCATCGACACCGCCTACACCCCAGGGTTCCTGGAAGAAGCCTACCAATCAGGCTGTAGAAGCCTCTTCGTGGGGTTCGAGTCCATCTCCAAGACCAACATGGAACGTGCCAACAAGCCTCAGAATCAGAAGTACGACTACGCAGATGCCATCAGGAGATTCCACGATGCGGGGATCATGATCAACGGCAGCTTCGTCTTCGGCTTCGACGAAGACGATCCCGACGTATTCCCCAGGACAGTCGAATTCGCCATCCGAAACAAGATCGAGACCGCGACCTTCCACATTTTGACTCCCTTTCCTGGCACCAGACTGTTCGCCAGACTGGAGAAACAAGGTCGCATCTTGCATCGAGATTGGCGCGACTACGATACCCGCCACGTCGTCTTTCAGCCCAGGCTGATGACCCCATCCGAGCTGGAGGAAGGATACTGGTGGTCCTACGAGGAGTTCTACTCGTATGGATCGATTCTTCGCCGGTCGGTCGAGCTGCCTAACCCTGTCAAGAGGATTCTCTACAACGTCGGCTGGAAGAAGATGGACGCCCTCTGGGATTTCGCGATAGACCACAACCTGATACCGCGTATACTGCCGCTATTCGAGTTCGCTCTGGCCAGGGGCACATCGCCCGGGGGTTGTCGCCCGGAGGCGGAGCTCCAACACGTGGTCGGAGTGTCACGTGAGCACCATGGAAGTGGAGAGGCAGCGGGAGTGGATGGGAGTCGAACCCACCATGGCTAGCTCGTCGCTACCCATCAACGGTTTTGAAGACCGCGGAGGCCACCAGGTCTCTACCACCCCCACCTAATGGTATGATACTCAGTTTGCCCCTGGCAGTCAAGGGAATCGGTCACCGCCAACGACCACGGGACGGGCTAAGACAGGGCTTCCCGCAACGCGCATGTGACCTCATGCGCATCAAGGGAACGAGGATAGTTGTACAACGGCCCTCTCGGCGGCTCGTTATAGTACGGGCGATTGCAGCCTGGACAGCCCGAGGTCTGAAAGGCCTTGCCATCTAGCAGCAGTCGCTCTAGCTCATCGCTCCCAAGTCCGAAGGACTCCACCCGCCCTTCAAGGGAGAAGGTGAAGTCCTCGACCGCCACCAGGCCGTTCAGGATCAGGTGTCTGGCTATCTGAACGCGCCGGTAGCTGGCCACAGGTGGAGAAGCCTGGTCTTCCATGGCGGTGCCGGGGATTGGTGTGAAGGCGAAGAGCGCAGGTGTAACCTCCCAATCGTGGAGGAGACCTATCATGCGCACCATCTCCTCCTCTGTTTCCTCCAACCCCGCTATCAGGTGAGTGCTGACGCGGCCCGGAAACCGGTGTGCCGCCTCTTCGATGACCGCGAGGGACGCGCGGAGATCCCCTCCCTTCACCCTCCGGAAGGCCTCCTCGTTGACGGCATCAAGACTCAGGCCTATCCTCTCCACGCCAGCCTTGAGCAAGCCCTCAGCCTGATCGGCGTTAGCCACCACAGAGACGCTAAGAGGCACCCTTCCGCCCAGTCGGGTCGCCATAGCCCTGACGCGATCTAGATTCCCAGGGCCATCGGTGACCTGCAAACAGCAGCGTTGGATCCTGCCCCTCGAGTAGGCCCTTTCCACCTCGGAAAGAGTCTCCTCCGTTTCCCAGGGCGGCCAGGTGACGCGAGACAGCGCCAGCGCCGATGCCCTGCTGCTCCTCGCCTGAGCGCAGAAGGCGCAGTCACGACGACAACGCCCCCCCACCATCAGATAAGCGGTGGTCGGGGGGGCGTCCAGCCAAGTCTCCGCCATACCCAGGACGCCCAGCGTCCCTGATGAGACTTTGATCAAGGTAACCCTTCGCTCCTACTCCGATGACTCCTCTGTCGACGCCACCCGTTCCGCACTTCGCGTCTTCAAGCGACGATAGATGAACAAACCAACCAGTGCCAGTACGACGATGATGATCGGGATGTCGAAGGGGCGCATCACTTCCCGGACCCTCACCCAATGCTCCCCGAACACATAGCCGGCCCATCCAAGAACCCAACACCAGATAAAGGAACCCGTGAAGGTCCACACTGTGAACTTGACGAAGTTCATGCGGGCCACGCCGGCCGGTAGCGAGATGAAAGTGCGCACCACGGGCAGCAAGCGTGAGAAGAACGCAGTGTGCTCTCCATACTTGCCGAACCACCGGTCCGCCACCTCTATCTCATGCGTTCGGATCAGGATGTACTTCCCGTACCTCTCCAGAAGCGGCCTCCCACCCTTCGCACCTACCCAGTAGGTGAACACGGACCCAAGAGTGCAGCCCACGGCTCCCCACCAAGCGGCCCAGAACGTGTGCCACACAGACAAACCCCTGGCCTGGATCAGCATCCACCCCGCCAGGGGCATGGTGACCTCACTGGGCAACGGTATGCAAGCACTCTCGATGGCCATAGCCAGCACAATGCCAGCCCAGCCGACAGTCTGGATGAGATTCTGGAGAAAAAGCACCACCTGGTGCTCAATCGCTTCCAACAGCCTATCCTCCTTGAGCGTAACGAAAGGGCAACTAGCCGATTATAGCACCAGCACGGGGCTCCGGCCAACGGGGCACTGCTCGGAAACGTGGGGTCAGAAGGCGCGGGATGAAGTCTGGGAGGAGGACAGGGTGTTGGCGATGGCCGCCAGGCTGTCCATGTTGGACAGGCTCAGGGAAACTCCGTGGTCATTCAACTCGCGATAGCCCATACCTTTGAACAACCGGTAGCTGGCCACCCGACACATCTCATCGTACAACTCGGGCCACTTGCAGCCGCGCCTCTCCAAGCAGAACGAAACGAACTCTCTGGCCAGCGGATTGTCATCGACGACCACGGGCTTCTCCGGAAATGGATCTCTGACAGAGGAGAAAGACGACGATCTAGGTTCGCTTCGGTGCGTCCTGCAAGCACTGCTATTGTACCAAACCCACAAACCATTCTACCACAGAGAACCCCCCTACAGTCTTAAAGAATCCGTGGCCACACCTTAAAGATCGGATCGGCAGCTCAAGCCGTCGCTACGAGGAATCTCTCCCAACACCAGCCCGTCACGCTGCCATGCTGACGAACAACCAGTCACAAGAAGAACGAGTCCAGACCTGAGCCCCGACGACTGGTCCGCTGCACTCGAACTCCTTGCCGCCGTTGTCGTAGCGGCGCTGCCCCCCACGGAGCAGATCCCGTCGTGCTGGCGCGAGCCACCCACACCATTGACCGAGGTCGATTCCCTGCCTCGCTCCGTTGCACCGGCTGTACCTTACAGGTATAATGATTGAGGGAGACGATCACGTATGTGGCAGGTGACAGGACACGACTGGGTCGTACGCGTACTGAGTCGCGGCATTGCCCAGGGAACAGTATCTCACGCCTATCTCTTCACCGGTCCGTCCAACGTGGGGAAGAGTACGCTGGCTCTGAATCTGGCGCAGGCGCTCACCTGCGAAGGCGAGGACAGGCCGTGTGGTCAGTGTGGCCCCTGCCGGAAGACCCTGGCAGGGATCCATCCCGACGTTCGGAGGGTTGACCTCCAGTACCAGGCCCTTCTGCGCGATGAGAGCAGTGGAGAACAGAACGAACTCCGGATAGACACCATCAGGAGCATCACCCAGGAGATAGAGCTCAAGCCCTTCGAGGGAGACAGAAAGGTCTTCATCTTCGAGGACGCAGACAAGATGACCACCCAGGCCGCCAACTCGATGCTCAAGACCCTGGAGGAGCCTCCGCCATACGCCGTCCTGGTGCTGACTGTGAGCGATTCACGACTCCTCCTGCCCACCATCGTATCGCGCTGTCAGGTCTTCAGCCTCCGCCTGGTACCCACTCATCTGATAGAGACCCACTTGCGATCTCGCTACGGGATGGAGGCAGAGCGAGCCAGCCAACTGGCCAGGCTGAGCGGAGGTAGAATCGGCTGGGCCATCAG